>NZ_ATXL01000009.1 GCF_000421665.1 Bavariicoccus seileri WCC 4188
CTCATGGCCATACCGTTGGTAGGTCTTTTTCATGATATTTAACTCTTCTTCAGTGTGTTGATTGGGATGTGAGTGGGGCTTTGTACTCTTATTTCTTAAACTATCCCATGTCCCATCATAGTTGTCTCTCCAACGTTTGACTTGCATCCGATTTGTGTGATATTTGCGTGCAGCCTTGGCATTATTATCATGTTTAACCGCATAATCAACGACTTTCTTTCTGTATCGCATTTCTTCTGTTATAATATTCTTCATAGGGGAAGCTTTCCTTTCTGTGGTGTGGTAATTACAGTATAGCAGAAGCTTCCTCTATTTTTTTATTTTCATGTAACACATGTATTGTAACCTTACACATTTCTGACGACTCTAATCCTTGAACGCCATATTTCAACTAATCCCATAAGCTAGCTTTGTCCTAGGTCATATCTCAAAGGTTGAAAAAGGATGTGATTTGTTTAAATCACATCCTTCCATAGGGTTCACCTATTAACCGTATTTACTTATTAACTAGTAGGCTAGTCTTACATCATGCCTGCCATGCTTGGGTCCATTCCTGGAGCAGCGGGGCCACCCTTGTTTTCTTCTGGATGGTCAGCTACTACAGCTTCTGTAGTTAGAATCAACCCAGAAACACTTGCAGCATTTTGTAAAGCAGAACGTGTAACCTTAGTTGGATTAACAATCCCTGCTTTGATCATATCTACAATTTCATCAGTGGCAGCATTATAACCAACACCTTGTGGTTTATTCTTCAATTCATTGACAATCACTGAAGCTTCTTTACCTGCGTTGATTACGATTTGACGTACAGGTTCTTCTAAGGCACGTGCTACGATTTGAGCACCTGTCCCTTCATCACCTGGTAAGTCAAGTGCTAATACAGCCTTTTGCGCATCAATCAATTCTGAACCACCACCGGCAACAATACCTTCTTCAACAGCCGCACGTGTCGAGTTCAATGCATCTTCGATACGAAGTTTACGTTCTTTCAATTCTGTTTCAGTTGCAGCACCTACTTTAACGACTGCCACACCGCCAGCTAACTTAGCCAAACGTTCTTGCAATTTTTCACGATCAAACTCAGACGTAGAAGCATCTGATTGCGCACGGATTTGAGCAACACGTTGTTTGATAGCTTCTTTATCGCCAGATCCTTCAACGATTGTTGTTGAATCCTTCGTTACTGTTACTTTACTTGCAGAACCAAGTTGTTCGATTTTAGCTTCCTTCAACTCAAGTCCTAAGTCCTCTGTAATAACTGTAGCACCAGTTAAGATAGCGATATCTTCTAGCATAGCTTTACGACGATCACCAAAACCAGGAGCCTTAACTGCTACAACGTTGAATGTTCCACGTAATTTGTTCAATACCAATGTTGGTAAAGCTTCACCATCAACATCATCGGCAATGATCAATAGTGGACGTCCTTGTTGTAAGATACTTTCTAATAATGGTAAAACTTCTTGAATGTTAGAAATTTTCTTATCTGTAATTAAAATATAAGGATTATCAAGGTCTGCTACCATTTTTTCGTTATCTGTCACCATGTATTGTGACAAGTAACCACGGTCGAATTGCATCCCTTCTACAACATCCAATTCTGTTTCGATACCCTTTGATTCTTCAATCGTGATAACACCATCGTTACCCACTTTTTCCATTGCTTCGGCAATCAATTTACCGATTTCTTCACTACCAGATGAAACAGCTGCTACTTGAGCGATGGATTCTTTAGAATCTACTTTCTTGGAAGCTTTTTTCAATGCTTCAACAGCTGCTTTAGTAGCAGTTTCAATACCACGACGGATACCTACTGGATTAGCACCAGCTGTGACATTCTTTAAACCTTCACGGACAATAGCTTGGGTTAAGACAGTAGCAGTTGTTGTACCATCACCAGCAATATCATTCGTTTTTGAGGCTACTTCACTGACTAACTTAGCCCCCATATTCTCAAAGTGGTCTTCTAGCTCAATCTCCTTCGCAATTGTTACCCCATCGTTTGTGATCAATGGTGATCCGTAAGATTTTTCAAGTACAACGTTACGACCTTTTGGCCCTAATGTTACTTTAACTGTATTAGCTAATGCATCAACACCACGCAACATTTTCGCACGTGCGTCTTCAGAAAATTTAATATCTTTAACCATGTTGTTCTCTCCTTTTAACTGATTCGATGACAATCCTATTTCGGATGACGTCTACCGCTTTATTCTACGACTGCAATAATGTCTTTCGTTTTGATGACAAGGAAATCTTCGCCCTTATCAGATACTTCAGTAGCTGCATAAGTTTCATAGATAACTTTATCGCCTACTTTGACATCTACCTCTTCTTCTTGCTTGTCGCTGATTGCAACAACTTCTCCAATATTAGATTTTTCTTTTGCTGATGTTGGCAATACAAATCCTCCAACAGTCTTTTCTTCTTCGACCGCCTTTAAAACGGCACGATTATTTAATGGTTTTAACATGATGTCGCCTCCAAATAAATTTCGTTTCATTAAGTTAGCACTCAAAACCATCGATTGCTAACTCCAAGAATAATAGTAACCAATTTTGACCAATGATGCAAGTAGAACGATAACGATTTTACGAATCTTTTTCAATTCAGCCACTCTGTTTCCAGATAGGCCACTATGTGCTACTATATAAGAAAGAAGGAGCTGTGACAAAGGTTTTGTCGCAGCTCCAACTCATCTAGATTTTACTATTAAATTTTAATCATTGAGTGCTTTTATGAGTGATTTTATTGAGCATCATCAGAAGAAGGGTTATCTTGATGAAGGCTATTATTTGAATTCAAGAAATAGATCAATGTTTGGAGTTCATTCGTTAAATCCACGTTTTGAACATGAATTCCTTTCGGAACGGCTAATCTGATTGGTGTAAAATTAAGAATTCCCTTAATACCGCTGTCGATCAATTTATCAGCCATATCTTGTGCCACTTCTTGCGGTACAGTTAATATAGCAACTTCGATCTGTTGTTGCTCTAATTGTTCTTTAAGCTCATCCATCCCGTAGATTGGCACGCCACGTAAAATACGGCCGACTTTCTCATCATCGATATCGAAAGCTGCGCTGATCCTAACACTATTACTCTTTGAGAAATTGAAGTTCAATAAGGCATGACCCAGATGACCCACACCGATCAATGCGACGTTTGTTAATCTATCTTGTGTCAATGTCTTACCAAAAAAGTCTAGTAGACTCAAGACATCATAACCATATCCACGCTTTCCTAAAGCACCAAAATAAGAAAAGTCACGTCTGATTGTTGCACTGTCTACTTTTACTGCTTCACTTAATTCACTTGAAGACACTCTATCTTTACCTGCATCATGCAAAAACCGTAAATATCGGTGGTAAATCGGCAATCGCTTCGCAGTTGCCTTTGGAATTTGAGGTTGTTTCATCAATTTATCTCCTTTATAATATCTTTCACAATTGGAATAATTCACAATTCTATTGTTGTTCGAAATTCATTATACCAAAAAAGCCTTGATAATAAACAATCTTAAAACTTGTTTTTTCACAAAAGTTTATAAATAACGCGCATTCTTACAAAAAGATTGCTCACCTGAACATTGTTGAGCAAATAACGTTTTCATTATTATTTTCAACAACTACTTATTGTCACAAAGGAGATCATTTTAATGATTGAACTACAAGCAGCAAAAATTGCCCGAAATTTTGGAGCCGAGCTTCTGTTTGAAGACATTTCCCTCCAGATTCAGACGCACGATCGTGTTGGTCTATTAGGGCGAAACGGAACTGGAAAGTCTACCATTTTAAAAATATTGGCCGGAATCGAGAAACCGGATGCGGGTCAAGTCAGTTTAGCTAGAGATAAACAAGTTGGCTATCTCGACCAATATGCCCTGCAAAAAAGCCATCGCACAATTTGGGATGAAATGCTGTCATGTTTTGATAAAGAGCGTGGTCTTTTAGCAGCACATGATCGTACTGCCCAAAAAATTGCTTCATCAAGTACTATGGTAGATGAAGCTCTCTACCAAGAATTGCTAATGGAACTAGACTCCTTGCAACAGCAAATTGACTTAACAGATGCTTATAACTATGAAGCCGAGATCAAAATCGTCTTGAACGGCTTCAGATTTTTTCAAGAGGACTATGACAGGTCAATCACCACCTTATCTGGGGGACAACAGACTAGGCTTGCACTTGCTAAATTACTCCTTCAAAAACCTGATATCTTAATTCTAGACGAACCGACGAACCACTTGGATATTGAAACATTAGCATGGTTAGAGAACTACTTGATTACCCGTAGAACCACTCTGATTGTTGTGAGCCATGACCAATATTTTCTGGATAAGATCTGTACAAAAATCTATGAATTATCGCCAAATCACTTAGAGTTTTATAATGGGAATTACTCTTTTTATCTCAAAGAAAGAGTGACACGCTATGAGACCCGTCTCAAGGCTTTTGATAAGCAGCAAAAAGAAATAGCAAAACTTGAGGACTTCGTAGCTAAAAATATCGTCAGAGCCAGCACCACAAAAAGAGCCCAAAGCCGCCGGAAACAACTTGAAAAAATGGACCGCCTTGAAAGACCCAAGCAAAACAAACGTGACATGCATCTTCAATTTAGCACTATAGAGGATAGTGGCAAAGATGTGTTGTCTTTACAAGACTTAAGTATTGGCTACGATCATCCACTTGCTACAGACATCGAACTCGAATTAACAAGACAAGAAGCTATTGCCATTGTCGGCCCTAATGGTATTGGAAAATCGACTTTATTAAAAACGATACTTGGCAAAATACCACCGATATATGGAGAAATTCGAGTAGGAACAAAGGTATCGTTCGGATATTATGATCAACAGCAACAAAGTTTGACGGCGAAAAAAACGATTTTAGCGGAATTATGGGACGGCCATCCTACACTTCCTGAAGAAGCTATTCGAACGTTATTAGGGAGTTTCTTGTTCAGCGGCGAGGATGTCTTAAAGACAATTGGTCAGCTCAGCGGTGGCGAACGTGCTCGTGTCTCTTTAGCAAAGCTAGCTTTAGATCATGACAATACCCTTTTACTAGATGAACCAACAAACCACTTGGATATAGATAGTAAAGAAGTTCTTGAAGATGCCTTACAATCATTTGACGGCACGCTCCTATTTGTGTCGCATGACCGTTTCTTCATCAATCAGATAGCCACTAGTATCCTAGAATTAGATGGGACTAGCTCGCGATTATACCCAGGTGATTTCGATTATTACCAAGAGAAAAAGGCAGAAGAAAAAGCTATTGCAGAGTTATTGGAAGAAGAGAAGGCAAAGAACAACCCTATTTCCGACACCACCTTAACGACAAACGAACAAGATTTTCAAGACCAAAAGAAGAAAGCACGGGCTGAGCGACAACTGAAACGAAGACTTGCTAGTGTGGAAGAGGCCTTAGAGGCCATACAGACTGAGAAGACAGCAATCCACTTAGACCTTGAGAATCCTGACACCTACACAGACGCTGAAAAAATGAAATCATTGCAAGCAGACCTTTCTACCCTAGACAAAAAAGAAGCCCAACTCGAAGAAGAGTGGACTACTATTGGAATGGAACTTGAAGAGTGGCAATAGCCTCTCTTCTTTTTTTCTTTGTAATTCTAGATTAGCATTTAATCGACACTTTTAGAAAAAAACCGAACGACATCAGCCTAAAGGAAGATCTATATCCCAACCAGGATAAGCATTTAAGTCAAGAGAGGTTACTAGTCCTTTTTGATAGTAATAATAAGCGGCTAATCCAATCATCGCTGCGTTGTCTCCACACAGTTCAAAAGGTGGAATCAACAACTCTACTGGTTTTGTTAGCTGAGTCACTGCTTGCTTTAAGGCTGATCTCAAGCCTTTATTGGCCGCAACCCCACCCGCAAGTATCAACTGTTTAGAGGGATATTCTTCCAAAGCTTTGACCGTTTTTGTCACAAGAACCGATACAGCAGCGGCTTGGAAACTTGCCGCGACATCAGCCGGATCTAGTTCTTCCTGCTTTTGCTTAGCATTATGGATGCGATTGATAACGGAACTTTTCAGACCACTGAACGAAAAATCGAAATTATCTTCTTTGATCATAGCACGAGGAAAATCAAAAACATCCTGTCCAACAGCTGCTAATTCATCCATTTTCTTACCACCTGGGTAAGGCAATCCTAACACGCGTCCAATTTTATCGTAGGCTTCTCCTACTGCATCATCTCTCGTATCGCCAATCACTTCAAACTGTAAATGATCCGTCATATGAACCAGTTGGGTATGTCCGCCACTAACAATAAGGGCCATCAGCGGGAACTCTAGTGGCTTAATCGCATTATTGGCGTAAATATGCCCCGCCATGTGATTGACAGCAATCAGCGGTTTTTGATGTGCAAATGCAAGTGTCTTAGCAGCAGTAATACCAATCAGCAAGGCCCCAACTAAACCCGGTCCTGCCGTCACAGCAATAGCATCGATGTCATCCCAGCTAGAATCGCCTTCCTCAAGTGCTAGATCGATTACAGGATTGATGCTATTAATATGATGGCGACTTGCCACCTCAGGGACCACGCCTCCAAACCGTTTATGAGAAGCGATTTGACTCGCCACTATATTGCTTTTGATAAGTGTTCC
The DNA here is from genome assembly GCF_000421665.1 of Bavariicoccus seileri WCC 4188. Taxonomy (GTDB): domain Bacteria; phylum Bacillota; class Bacilli; order Lactobacillales; family Aerococcaceae; genus Bavariicoccus; species Bavariicoccus seileri. Next base: position 6,637 of record NZ_ATXL01000009.1, read on the forward strand.
ATCATCGACGATGGCAGCGCTTGTTTCATCGCAACTTGTCTCAATGGCTAATATTCGTGTCATTTTCTTCTTTAAACTCCTTGACCATGATAAGAGCATCGTCATCAGGTTTACTATAATAGTTTTCTCTAATCCCTGCCACAACAAAACCCGTTCTATCATATAATTTTTTTGCTTTTTGATTCTCTTTTCTAACTTCTAGAGTCACTTTAACAATACCGTGAGCTACAAGACGTTTTAAACTCTCTTGCAGTAAGTTTTTTCCAATCCCTGTTTGTTGATAATCCGGTAATACCACAATCATTAGTAATTCAGCCTCTTTTGGAAGCACTTGAAAACCAGCCCATCCTACCAAGTTATCGTCCACATACCATCCAAAATAATAACTAGTTGCAAGGCGCCTGTTTGATGCGATATCCTTTAACGACCATGGCGCCCTTTCAAAACTAAGCGTCATAATCTGGTAGAGTCTATCGCTTGGAACAGTTTGAACCAATTGTTTTAGTTGTTGGGTAGGTTGTTTAAAATATCTAATCATAAAAAAGGCTGCTTCTTTTGTTGCACGGTAGTAGTTTGGGATAATGTGTGTCAGTTTAAAGCCGTAACTCATGTACAACTTATGAGCCTTGACATTTCCAACACGACATTCAAGGACCATTCGCTTAGCACCATGATCAAGGGCATGTTGGATAGCACGGTTCATCAAGAGCAAACTCCATTGCTTGCCTTGTTGGTCAGGGATAACTGCAATTTGGGTCAGGTGAGCTTCGTCATTGTCTAACCGCACTCCCACGTAACCAATTGCTTGTCGTGAGCGGTTTTCAAGTAGATAATAACAAGTATTCGCCCGTTTGGTATCATAGTTAAATCCAGTTATCCCCCAAGGCCCTTTTCCTTCATACGCTAATGTTTCTATGGCGACTAACGTTTTGATATCAGATGGCTTTATCCTCCGAATTAGGACTTCTTGATCCTTATACTGTAGCCGCTCTTCAAAATAAGGGTACTGGTCAAGCGTCACCGGACTTCCCACTTCTTCCACCTTATCTTCAATGATCCTTTTCAGTTGATAGACTTTTTCCTTAAATGTATGCCACATAATCATCAGCACTCGTTTTCTCATCGGGATGCTCTTTTAACCAGTTTTCTTCTGCTTCGACCCGTTTCAGATAGTGAGGTTCAAAATCTTTAGGAGCAATTGGTACTACCTGTTGCGCTAGTTCCGCTAATTTAACAGCATTTGGTAGGCTATCTGTTGGACTGAGATGGGGTTGCCCCTTAAATAAGTCTTGATTATCACCAATAAATAAAAGCTGTTCATCATGTACGGCTTCTTTAACGCTACTAATCCATTCGTCACAAGCAACGTAGCAATCGTTCAATACCGGTAGAAGGCTATTGTTCTCATAGCGGTAGGCTCCTGAAAAAACTGCTTTTCTTCTAGCATCGATGTAAGGGATGATCACTCCATCAAAATCTGAAGAAACATTTTTTGCCAATACCTGCAAACTTGAGACAGCTCGTAAGGGGAGATTCAATGTCTCTCCCAACACTTTAGCGGTTGTCCCACCGATTCGAACGCCCGTATAGGAGCCCGGTCCCTCTGCTATCGCAACCTCTGTCAAATCTTTTGGTTGCCACCCTGCCAACCTCATCAATTGGACAATTGCAGGCATCAATTGCCTAGAATGTTGTAACCGTGAGGTCACTGTGACAGTTGCTACTGGAAAACCCTCGTCTCCATATAGTGCCACACTCATCGTTTTTCCTGAAGTCTCGATTGCTAACCCTTGTGTCCCCATTATGAAAACTCCTTTATCAAGTATGCGTTCATTTTAGCATAATTTACTCACAAAAGTGATTTTATATCTCCCGACAGTGATTGAATGTGCTAGAATGTTAAAGTTACAGCTAGTAAACTGTGTACGACTAGCAAACTATACCAGAATGGAGTTGAAAAAAATGTGGTTTACTTCTGCACTACTATGTTTATTATGTTGGGGGACTGCTGATTTATTTTATAAGAAAGGCTCTGCCCCGAATGACCGCCATAGTCATCTTAAAATTGCGATAGCAGTTGGTTTAGTGATGGGTGTCCAAGCTATTTACATGTTATTATTTGTTGTTGATTCATATGACCCTATGGACCTAATCATTTATCTCCCTGTTTCCTCGATGTACATCTTATCGATGGTCATTGGCTATGTCGGACTGCGTTACTTGGAAGTGTCTCTATCGTCACCACTATCGAATACTTCAGGGGCAATAGCAGCAGTGTTAGCCTTCTTCATCATGGGTCAACGGATGAATAGCATTCAATTCATTGCAGTTATCATGATCACAGTTGGAGTCGTTTCTCTATCTTTCTTAGAAAATAGATACGCTACTGAAGAATCCGATCTCAAACAGTCACCTGAAGAACGGCATTATCGCTTGGGAGCACTTGCTCTTATTTTCCCTCTTTTATATGCCTTGATCGATTCTTTAGGCACGTTTTTAGATGGCGTCTACTTGAATGAAAATGACCCAATCTTATCCGAAGACTCTGCCTTGATCTCTTACGAACTTACTTTCTTGATTGTCGCTATCGTGATTTTCATCTACTTATCCCTGATTAAAAAACAACGGTTTGAGATTCCTAAGGAAAAAGATAAATTCCTAGCTGCCCTATTTGAAACTATCGGACAATTCTTTTACGTTCCTGCCATGGCTAGCAATGCAATCATCGTACCACCGATGATTGCCTCTTATGCCATCGTATCTGTTCTTTTAGGACGTATCGTTTTAAAAGAAAAACTCACCAGAGCACAGTATAGTGTGATTGCCGTTATCATGGTGGCAATCGCGATGCTAGGTTTCTATGACGGTTGAGTGTTGTATTCTGAATAGAATAAGAACAAAGATTTAATAAGCGTACAAAATTAACAAAATATAGCGGAAACAAGAATTAGGATTTAACAAGATTTAGTGGAAATAAGGAAAATAAACACAAATAACTAAAATAAGAATAAAAAATAGGACGTCGGGTGATAAGGCCGGCGTCCTATTTCTTATTCTCCATAATCATAATAAAACTATTAGCCGTCTCGTCTATTGGGCTTCCTTCCCAATTTTTCAATACAGTTATTGGAGTTAGGCCTACTGCTTCCGCCATTTTTTCGAGTTGTTTTGGCCATAAGTAATGAAGTGTCTTATGGTCACTCTCAACGACCTCAAAATACTCACGGGACAGTTGAAAGGCAAATTGGAAGGATTCAATTCGTTGCTCTTTCCTCTGATAGCGATCAAACCCCAAATATTCTGTTGAGGACTCAAAGACTGATGTTATGATTGGTTGATTTGCTTTTCTCCTAGCAAAAGTTGGAAGAGGCATTTCGATGACCACACGACCCTTAGGTTTTAAATGCTTCTGGATTGTAACTAAACACCGTTTTTGCCGTTCAATAGACTCCAAGAACGCAAAAGTATTCATAATACTATAGATTAGATCAAATTGTTGGTCTAATCTGATTGTGACCATATCTGATAGAAATGACGTCACTAAATGCTTGTCATCTTTTTCTTTTAGCCACGCCAATAGTTCAGAGTCATGATCAACACCCGTGACCCTGTACCCTTTATTTGCTAAAGGAAGTGCAATTCTACCTGTCCCAACGCCTAGTTCCAAGACATCTTTGCCGAAAGAAAGTTCTGCTAATTTGCTAACTGTTGGGTCGACAAACACGTCGTCCATCATTGGATAAATTGACTCCTCATAGACTCTACCAGGACTTTCCCTTTCATCCATCGAGCAATTATTCCTTAACAATCAACGGTTTCAACTGTGCCTCTACCGCATCTAGACCTGTTCTTGCTTGGAGGAGCGCAGCAGCAGTGTAAGTTCCCTCAACAAATGAAGCGTCATATAGATGAATCTTTTTGTCAGACATCTCTAAGGCCATCTCTAAATTCATCTTTGCACTACCAAGATCATAGAATGCTAATAGTTCATCTGCTGCATTGTCTTTGATAGCAGCTTCAATTTTTTCGAGGCTAGTACCTACTGAACCATCTTCCAATCCACCTGCTACAGTAATAGGAACATCTTTTGCAACAGCCTTAACTAAAGTTTCTAACCCTTCAGCTAAATGGTTGACATGGGACACGATAACGATTCCTAATTTTTGATCACTCATCTAATATACCTGCCTTTATTAATGCTTTGAAGAGATAGCCACTTGACATCGCACCTGGATCGATATGTCCGATCGACCGTTCGCCAACATAAGAAGCTCTTCCCTTGGTTGCCTTCATATCTTTGGTATTTTCCACTAATTCATCCACTTTCTCAGGAGTTAATTTCCCTTCTTTTAGAAGTCCTAGAGCTGGATGCCACAAATCGACCATCGTCTTTTGGCCTGGTTCAGCTTTTCCTCTTTTTTGGATGCCCTCAAGTCCTGCTTTTAATACACTACAGACGTCATTGAAGTCTTTTTGCTTTGCCATCTCAAGAAAAGCTGTCCCATAAAGAGGTCCACTAGCCCCACCAACTTTACTGGTCAGTGCAATCGCCGTTACTTTGAAAAGATCTGCAACTGTTTCTGGCTTGCGTTTTTCGATGGCTTCAGCAACACCAGTTACTCCACGCTTCATGTTATTCCCATGATCTCCATCACCGATAGGTGTATCAAGCTCACTCAAGTAACTATGCTTTTCATCAATTGTCTCTTTGAATAATTCTAACCATTTTTTGCTATTTTCTAATGTAAACATTTTTAGTCCTCCCTACCAAGCTGGTGTCACAACAGGATATTCAAGATAATCAATCCACTTATCATCTACTAATTTGATCAAGGTCAAGCTAACACCTTGCATTTCAAGTGAGGTCATATAGTTACCCACTTTCTTGAACCCAACTGTCACTCCTAAACTCTCTAACTCATTCAATACATCGTTCATAAAGACGTATTGCTCCATTAATGGCGTTCCACCCATACCGTTGACGAGCACACCATATTTTTCACCAGATTTGAGGTCAAAGGCTTTCTTTAATTTGCCCAATAATTCATGGACCATTTCTTTTGATGTTTTTAATTTTTCGCGTTTATAACCAGGTTCGCCGTGGATACCAACCCCATATTCGATTTCATCTTCTGGCAAGGTAAAGCCTGGCTTCCCAACTTCTGGTACAGTAGCGCCAGTTAATGCCACTCCTATTGTTTTAGTATTATTGATGACTTTTTCGCCAAGGTCTTTTAAGTCATCTAATGATGTCCCTTGATCAGCCGCAGCACCTAAGATTTTATGCACTAATACTGTTCCAGCTACACCACGTTTTCCTTGTGTATACGTACTGTCTTCAACTGCGATATCATCATCAACAATGACTTTTTCAACTTTGATATCATCCATTTCAGCGATTTCTTGAGCCATTTCAAAATTCATGACGTCACCAGAATAATTTTTGATGATCAATAACGTTCCGGCGCCACGATCGACCCCCTTAATAGCCGCTTCAATTTGGTCTGGCGTTGGTGATGTAAAGACTTGTCCAAAAACTGCAGCGCTTAGCATACCTTGCCCAACAAAACCTGCGTGAGTCGGTTCATGACCACTACCGCCACCGCTGACTAACGCTACTTTCCCATCAGGCTGATTTTTTCTTTTGACTGCAAATGTATCTGGTATCAACTCTACTAAGTCATCATGGGTCTTCACAAAACCCGCTACCATTTCATCTACAATCTGACTTGGATCATTCATGATTTTCTTCATTGATCAATATCCTCCTTGGTTTAATTATAGAAATTCTATCAACAATCGGTAACTCTACCTATCGCTACTCGATACTTCTATTATCAATAAAATCCTATAAAACTGTCAAACAATACAATCAAATACCAGCCAATTCTTATCAAAGTCCAACAAAAAAGGTGAGCCAATTTTGCTCACCAGATGCTTTATATACGTTATAACATACAACTACTTTAACTCTTTACTCAGTTATGGTATTAACACTATAGGTGCTATAACTCTACAATAGAATCGGTGCCAGTATCGGGACAATCACCACGACAATCACACCAACCACGACCATTGAGATACTGGCCATCGATGCCTCCGTTTCGCCCATATCCGCTGCTACAGAAACACCCAAGGCATGGCCACTTGTTCCTAAGGCCAATCCTCTTGCGATTGGGTCAGTTATATTGAAGATGGCTAAAATAGATTTCCCTAGGGCATAGATAATTACTGCATTTAAAATAACTGCCAGAGAGGTCAATTCAGAGATCCCACCGATACCAGTTGAAACTGGTAGAGCAATTGCTGTTGTTGCTGCTTGAGGTAACATCGAAGCAATAACTTCAGTGTTCAGTTGAAAGACTTTAGAAACCATATAGATTCCAAAAATAGCCACTAAACTACCTAACGTGATACCACCAATAATTTGCTTCCAATACTTCAGTAAAACATCCCGTTTCTTATATAACGGAATTGCAAAGGAAATAGTTGCTGGACCTAACAAGAAGTTGATTAGCTTACCCCCTTCATTATAGGCCTCAAAAGTTAAATTGAAGGTCTTTAAGAAAGCAATCCCTAACACCATTCCGACAAATAGTGGTGCAAATAGGAAGAAGCCATTAAATTTTTTAAACAGATACTTGCCCATTCCAAAGGCGATGACAGTGACCGCGATTCCAAAAAAAGGTGACATACTCATCTATCTTCTCTCCCTTCAACGATTGATTTACGTTGTCTCATCCGAGCCCTATCAGCACGTTGACTTTCCTTTTTGTCAGTTGCTTTGACACGAGCACTGATGGCTAAGATCAGTTGACTCCCAACCCCCGTACAGACAATCAATAAAATCGTAGAGATAACAATCAATAAGAGAATCAATACTGGACTTTGAGCTAACACATCAAAGGAATTCATAACTGAAATACCCGCTGGTACAAATAATAATCCAATATTATCTGTTAAAGCAGTTCCTAATTTTTCAACATCTTGAAGTTTTATAACCTTTGTACACAGAGCGACAAAAAGGATGATCAGTCCAATGACTGATGATGGCATTGGAAACGGAATAAAATTAGATATTAATTCAGAAATCAACATAATCACTGAAATAATAGCAATCTGCTTCATGATCGGTGCTTCTTTTGACTTTTTCATAATAAATACCTCCATAACGTGATTTCAGCTACGATGTTATACTCTTTGCGATATTTGAGATGTTTGAGATGCTTGAGTTGTTTGACTTGCTTTAAATTATTGATGTTTAAAGCTCTTGAGACTTAAAACTCTTGAGATTTAGAACTCTTAATGCTTAAAGATAGTTAAGATAATTGATATGAAAATCAAAGTAATGGTCAATGTGCTATTGGATTCAATACGATTACCACTCACTTTAAAAATCCATCCATCTTTCCATAATATCTATCTTTCTCAAACATCTATGTTTCTCGAACATCTAACTTTGTTGAATATCTATCCTTGTGGAACATCTAACTTTCTTTACACTGTTATTTTAGCTTTATTAACCGCTTTCATGTGGAAAATCATGCCGACATGCGATATATTGGGCCTCAGTTGCAACAATATGGGAGTGAAATACAAAAAAAGGATGTTCAATCAGCAACTTCTAATAGCTCGAAGTTGAACGCTTCATGAACATCCTTTTTTAATCTGTGTTCCTGAAGCAACTTCTTCGCACATAAGTCGATCTCACTTGAGAATTGAAAATTCTCAGCAAGCTCATCTTATGTCTCGAAGTTGAACGCTTCATGAACATCCTTTTTAGATTCCTATTTTCTCTCTAAATTCTTTGATATATGATCTGCTAACGGGGATTTTGAGGTCATTGGTCATTGTAACTTGGTAGGTGTGATTGAACCAAGGTTCGATTTCTTTGATATATTTTTGGTTAATAATATAGGAGCGATGGACACGAATAAAGTCATCACTTCTCAGTCGTTTTTCATACGTGCTCAGTGGTTCTTTCGTAGTATAGGCACGGTCATTTGTGTGGATTGTTGTTTCACCATCCAACACACCCATTACGATGATTTGATCGATTTTTACGATATAGATTCGGTCCTCCATTTGTATAGGAATAGTATCCATAATTTTTGGCCTATCAGTTTGCTGATCCGTTTTCAAACGATGAAAGTAATTGGCTGCTCGTTTCACTGCTTGTTCAATCCTTGGTTGTTCAAAGGGCTTTAAGACATAATCGATAGCATTCAATTCAAAAGCCTGTATAGCATGCTCATCATACGCTGTTGCAAAAATAATCAATGGTGGTTGTTTCATCTGCAACACTTTTTCAGCAAGGGTCAGACCAGATTCATCGGTTAAATGAATATCTAAGAACAGAAGATCTGGTTTCTGTTTCAGAATTTCACTCAAAGCATCCTGAACTGAATCTGCTTCGCTAATACTAGTAATCTCATCGCACTTTTCTAGAAGGTATCTGAGTTCGCCTCTTGCTAAGGGTTCATCATCAACGATCAATGTATGCATCAGATTGCCTCCTTTTGCTTAATTCCTTTTGGTAAGTAACACCAGACAGTTGTTCCTTGAGGGGATGTATCAAAATGAAGCGCTGCTTCAGGTCCTAACAAACCAATCAACCGTTTGTTAAGATTCTCAAGAGCTGACCCGGTTCCTTTTTCAGAGGAGACGGCAACTTGACCCAACAGCGATACTTTTTCTTTATCAATACCACTCCCATTGTCCTTAACGGATAGATATAACAGTTCAATAGGTTTTGAGTGCTTATCCATTATCGTTTTGCGACAGACAGTCACCCAAACATGATTATCCGTTTTCCGATTACCAAAAGCATGTTTCAAGGCATTTTCCACTAGAATCTGGATAATAAATGGCGGTAACCAAACTTCGTCTTTAATAGCTGGTTCAATATCAAGCGTAACATCATATCTATCAGGAAAACGAGCTTGTTCTAATGATAGATAGGCTTCAACTTGGTTGAGTTCCGTTTCAAGTGGAATTAGACTCTTTCTCGCGCCTTGTAAATTGGCTCTAAAAAAATGTCCGAGCTGGATCAGGAGTTTCCTAGACTTTTCAGGGTCAACGCGTATCAAGGCTGATATCGTGTTGATGGCATTGAAGAAAAAGTGGGGGTTAACTTGTGCTTGTAACGATTTGATTTCGGCATCTTGAAGTAACTTACCTTGTAACTCCACTTCCCCTAGTTCGATTTGTGTTGAAAAGATATTACCGAGTCCTTCTGCGAGCTGCCGTTCAACAAAGGTCAACTTGAAAGCGTCCGTAAAATAGAGTTTTAGCGTCCCAACAATTCTCCCTTTTGAAAATAGTGGCACTACAACTGCTGCCTCCAATGGGCAGCCTGGGTGATTACAACCGATCTCGTCATGTGAATGAGCCTCTTTCGTTTTACCAGTCCTCAAAACCTCTTTTGACAAGCTTGTGATGATTTTTTCGGTCGGTTTATGGTGATCACTCCCCGCTCCTACGTGAGCCAGTATGCTCTCAGTATCCGTAATACTAACAGCCGATACCTTGATAAAACGTTTAATAATCTTGGCTGCTTCCATACAAGAGGCTTCGTTTAGACCAGACCTAAAAAACGGTGCTGTCCGGTTCGCTAGCTCCAACACGTCATGCGTTTGGACTGCTCTCGTTTGCTCTTCTTGTTTCAACGTGGAATCGATGATTGAGAGAAAAATAGCTGTCCCACTACTATTGATAAATGTCATTGGGATGGCAATCAATCTTACCAATGACCAAGAGGTCACGATTGATGAACCAAACATCAAAATACAACTCATTTGCACAAGCTCCATACAAGCCCCTACGGTTGCCCCTTCTAGGATGCTTGGATAAGAATTCTTACGGATTGTTCGCCACCCATACAGGCCAGAGAAAATTCCTACAATCAAAGATGAGATCACATAGATATATGCTTCCTCCCCTCCTTGTAGAAAGCGGACAATACCCGAAATCAATCCCACAACTGTGCCGACTACCGGGCCACCAACCAAGCCTGACACGCCAATCGTCAATACACGTGTATTCGCAAGCGAAGCATTCTCCGATAGACTGGTTAAAATTTGATCAGACACAATATGGTTATTACTAATCTCAACTCCGGTAAAGTTCGAGATGATCCCAAAAAGTCCAAAGATCAATATCAGTTGTAGTTGGGTCTTTAGGCTTTGACGCTTTGTCAAAATGTTCTTAAAATGTTGACTATTCATCAAAATATAGGCAACGATAATGATTAAGCCAACACGTTCTATCATTAAAAAGATTAAATTTATCATGTCAACGGCCTCCGACTGACCTACCCACTCGCTATTTTACGGTTCAGATTGTTTGTTTTTAACACTTTACTGTTAGCCCACTGCCACGAGTAAACTAGACTTTATCTTTATGCTCCTTACCAAAGACTTAAGATACCCCCTACTGCTCCGCTTAAAATGATGACGAGAATAGGGTTCAATCGCAACTTGAATCTCGCAAAAACAGCAAATACGATGGCAATCAAAGCTATCCAATCTACTTGTGAGGCTCTGATACCACTTGCTTCAACCAATAGCGATATAGCAACCGCACCAATCAGACCAACGGCAACGATTTTAATTGCCTTTAGAAAACGGGCGATCACAGGTTGTCTTAACAAAGCATCTTCATAATGAAGATAGAGGGTCACAAAGACCACGGAAGGAACAGCCACGGCTAGTGTCGCTGAAGTTGACCCTAGTATCCCACCTGTTAGATAACCAACATATGTAGCTGAATTGATGGCGATTGGTCCTGGAGCCAGGAGGTCAAGTGCGTTAAGATCAGCAAATTGTTGGACCGTTAGACCCAGAGCAGTTGAGTCAGCGTAAATCAGAGCCAACATAGCATAGCCTCCACCAAATCCCAAGAACCCTATTTTTAGAAATGTGACAAATAACGTCCACCACATCATGCTCTACCCCCTCCTCTCCAAAAGTAATCATAGGCTGAAAGTAGGATGGCATAAATAAAGGTCAAGCCAATGATGGTCAAAACTGAAATATTTAAGACATATACTGCAAATACCACACCGATGACAACCATCACTTTTCGGGTCGTCTTCGCAGTAATGCGCCCCATATTAAGTGATGCTTCCAAAACGAAAACCCCCGCAGTTGCTCTCACTGCTGTAAAGACGCCGTCAATCGCGCCATTTTGTGGGAGACTGTGGTACAGGATTGTTAGGATAAGCATGATGGAATAGGCTGGCAAAATAACAGCAAGTGCACAGGCTATAAGCCCCCTCCACCCTTTGATTTTTTTCCCAACAAAACAAGCCAAGGTCAATGAGATGACCCCAGGTAGGGTCTGAGATATAGCAGTATAATAATAAAATTCCTCTTCGGTTAAATAATTTGATTTTGTGACTAACTCCGTATGCAACATGGGAATCATTGCGATACCACCTGAAAAGGTGAACAACCCTGAAATAAAGAAAATTCGAAATAAATGCCAAATAACCATACTTTTCTGTCTCGCACCTTTCTAGATGTTTATTTATTCTGTACTTTTTAGTCTTCTACTGCAGTCAATCGCTATAAAGTTGATGGTCTTGAAACAGAAAGGTCAATTGTTTAACTGTTGTCCGTGCTTTTGACAATACAGGTAAATCGTTTAGAGAAAAGAACCCAATCTCAGTGATTTCAGTAGTAGGACTGAATGCTAATCGCATTTCTTCACAAGTTTCATCGGAGTTGTCTGATTCTCTAGACTCACTTGATTGTCTCAATCGACACTCAAAAATCATGCGATAATATTGAAATAATTGTTGTGGGTTTTCTTCCAGATTCGTATCAAAGATGGCCCTAAGTGAGAGGACGTCAGCTAGTTGTCCTGTCTCTTCCTCAATCTCCTTTAAAACATTTTCTTTAGGAGACAACCCAACATCAGCATAGCCACCGGGTAAAGACCACTCCCCAGTCGCCCTATGTTTGACGAGTAATACCTTATTCTTATGCCAAATAAAGCCTCGAACATCCACCTTAGGAGTAGGGTAGCCACGCTCGGGTTTGACCAGTGATTCTAACTCGTTGACAGAAGAATGATCGAGGCTTGCTATCAGTTCCAACGCCACCTCAGCTAGTTCGTCATACCGTTCTTGATCAAACGGATCTTTTCCATAATACTTTCCGGCTTCAGCAATTGCTAACAGCCGTCTAAACTGTTTCAAATAATCCATGATCTGGCACACTCGCTTCCTCTGTTTTAAACCACTGGCTGATAGCTATGACTCTTGTTACCTAGAAGCATGTGCCACAGGTAAGTCTATTCTAACATGCTTCACAACCATAAAAAACCGGTCTGCCTTGTGGGCCGACCGGTCTAACTGTCATGTTTTATTCTGATTTAATTGTCAACGTACTCTCTTGGCCCAGTCAAGACGCCGGCAATGCGTTAGCTCTTAATTCCGCTTGGCGTAGATTAGCGCGTCTGATACTCCGAGGTAAAAACCTTCTAATCTCATCATCGCTATAGCCAACCAGTGAATGCTTTTCATCCATAATGATTGGTTTTTTAAGTAAACCAGGATGTGCCACTAACAAATCAAGTAACTCCTTCAAAGGCAATGAATCCAAATCGACGTTCAATTTTCGATAAGAACTAGAACGTGTCGTGATAATATCGGAAGTTCCATTCTCGGTCATTCGCAATATTGCCTTGATTTCTTGATGTGTCAATGATTTTTGGAAAAAGTTTTTCTCAACATAGTCTATTTTGTGGTCATCAAACCACGCTTTGGCTTTACGACATGACGCACAGCTTGGAGCAGTATAGATAATTACCATGAAATCCCTCCTTTAGATCCATTGTTTGTCCCTAGAAGTTAGCTTGGCTTGTCCGATTATCGTTGTGGGTCAACAGCTCTGAGTAGAGACCCTGTAAACGACACACTAGGGGAACCAAGGCCTAGATACGGTGATCACGCGATCAACATCGTAACAAGACGAAACAATCAGTGACTAGAATTTGACTTTTGAAATGATATCGCAACTTTAGTAGCGGTTAGAAAAAGATAGTGATCAATTTGAATAAGTCGATAACGCCATTCGTAATGATTTCCCATTCCCACATAACAGTTCCCTCCTTTTTTAGTCTTTCAACCTTATATTATAGTTGTACACTACTTCTTGCGATTTGTGACAATTTACTGTATAAATACAATATCGAGGTGAAAAAACGTGATAGGATCAACATTGAAATTTTTGCGCAAAGATAAAAATATCCCCATTCGATTGATTTGTAACGGCGTAATGGACGAAGCAAATTACTGGAGACTCGAAAATAATAAGATCGAAACCTCTTTTACAACAGTCATGCATATCTTAGAGAGACTCAACGTTACGCTAGAGGAATTTCAAAAACTAGCAGATCTAGATATTGCACTTCGAAAAAAAGAATGGGAAAAGAGACTTTATACTGCTTTTAATTCTAAAAATTCTATTTCTTTGTACAAATTACGGCACGATATCGCAGTCGAACGAGCTACCCACGATACAATCTACTTGACCCACCTAGAGGCCTTAACGAGCCTTTATCTCGCTCGCATCGCGCAAAAGGACTATGACGAACACGACAAGAAGGTCATCCGTGACTACCTCTTTCGTTGCAATAACTGGGGAAAGTACGAGATAACCCTTTTGAACAACACACTCTTTATCTTCGCGGATGCTGATGTCTGTTTTGAACTTTATTCAAAAGCTTATCAAACCCTTTCAAAGTTGCCTGAAGATGAACAAGTACGTGTCATTCCGTTATCAATCAACATGATATCCTTATTGATCCTTTGCCAAGAAAATGCAAAAGTGCGTCAAATAGTTGAAAAGATTTCAAGACTAACTATCGATGATAAATATGTCTACTATAGTTTGTGTCGAAAATGGATTATTAACATTGCCAATTACTATCTTAAAAAAGACGGAGATTACTTAATTGAGGCAAAAAAAGTAGTCAAACTCTTTAAATTGATTGACATGACGACGACTTTTGACCGTTATAATGCTTGGACAAAGGACTACGAAAAGCTAGTAAATACGTATTTTAAAGCTGATTTCGCCCAAAAATGAAAAAATAATGAGTAATTGTGTAAATAAGTGTTGACTTACTGTAAATAGATTGATAGAATTTTCATCAAGTTAATAAAACAAGTTTATAAACAAGTCGTTGAGTAAGAGAGTAAGCTAGAGCAAGCTACTAGCGAGATAGGACAGAGTGGAAGCCTATCAAGTTTGTCTAAGCTGAACCGCACTTATGAGACAGGCTAGCAAAGAATGATTGATAGCTAGCCTCGCCGTCTGGGCGTTACCAAAAGGAGTGAATAAATCCAATCATGTCGCAATGATTGGTGTTGTTAACTAGAGTGGTACCGCGGGAAAAATCTCGTCTCTGTGTCTATTGGGCACAGAGACGAGATTTTTTTATTTCCCTACTTCTCACAGTTAAAATATGACTCCTAATGATTTATTTATAACTTTGTTTCTACATAACTTTACCTATAACAACCAAATTCGACTACCAAATTGAAAGTGAGGTTAATTTCCTTGAACTTATTACTATTATCAGCTGTTAAATTAAATTTTCCCCGATTGGTGAAATGGATACCCACCTTTATCGATGGCACAGTGGTGACAATTGTTTTATCTCTCTCGACAGTTATCATTGGATCGATCATCGGTTTGATTGCAGCTTCGATGCAACAATCCCGATTCAAATTTTTACATGCCATTGTAAAATGTTATACCCAGATTGTCCGTGGAACACCGATGCTTGTTCAATTGTTTCTTTGGTTATATGGCTTCCCAATCATCGGCATCTCTGTTCCAGCTATGCCATTTCTCGGCAATGTTTACGGGTCTAGAGAATTCTTGACTGCTGTCGTTGCCTTATCAATCAACTCTGGAGGCTATATCTGTGAACTCCTTCGTGGTGGATTAGAATCGATTGATAAAGGCCAAATGGAAGCTGGTCGTTCTCTAGGACTCAGCCGTCGTGAAACGATGTCGTCTATTATCATTCCTCAAGCTATTCGGGTCGTCCTACCTGGGTTAGGAAATGAATTTATCACAATGATCAAAGAATCCTCTATCGTTTCTGTTGTAGGAGTTTTCGATGTCATGTATACGACGAATATTGTTAAAGCTGCAACCTTCTCGATATTTGAACCATTGATCGTTGTCGCCGCCATCTACTTCGTTCTTACGTTTATTTTGACCAGCTTATTGAAGATACTAGAAAAGAGGTTAAAAGTTTATGGTTGATACCAATCAAGACACACTCATTCAAGAAAATGCTAGTCCAATATCTGATGAAAAGATGTTGGAAACAATCGATTTGAAAAAACAATTTGGTGATCTTCAGGTTTTAAAAGGAATCACTACTACAGTAAAACAAGGTGAAGTGCTAGCCATTATCGGACCCTCCGGATCCGGAAAATCTACGTTACTACGCTGTATGAACTTGATGGAGAAACCTACTTCTGGTGAAGTATTTTTTCACGGTAACCTATTGAACAATCCACACTTGAAAGAGAGTCAGATCGACAAGTTTCGTGAAAATATCGGTATGGTATTTCAACACTTCAACTTATTTCCAAATAAAACAGTGCTAGGGAACATCATGTTAGCTCCCGTCAAACGACATAAAATGACAAAAGAACAAGCGCAAGAAAAAGCAGAACAACTGCTTAATAAAGTGGGCTTGATTGACAAGAAAGATGCCTATCCTAACCAATTATCGGGTGGTCAAAAACAACGGGTAGCCATTGCAAGAGCCCTAGCCATGGAACCAGATGTCATGCTTTTCGATGAACCAACTAGTGCTCTTGACCCAGAAATGGTCAAAGAAGTCCTTCTAGTTATCCAAGATCTCGCAAAAAGTCATCTCACAACCGTTATCGTCACTCATGAAATGAATTTTGCTAAACACGTAGCTTCCCGAGTTATTTTTATTGATGAAGGTGTCATCGTAGAAGAAGGCACCCCTGAAGAACTCTTCAATCATCCAAAACATGACCGTACGAAGGCTTTCTTAGACCAAATCAATTACTAAATCATTAGTTTACGCATTACTTAAAATCAAAAATCAAAGGAGTCTCTAAAACCATGACTAAACGTAACTCTCTCACAGTTCTCTTCACTCTCATACCGCTGCTACTACTGACTTTACTGTTAGGTGCTTGTTCCAGTAACAATTCTTCTACGAATGACTCGGCCGATAGCCCAGATAAACTAGCACAAATCAAAGAAGCTAAAAAACTAGTTGTAGGTACCTCACCTGACTACCCACCAATGGAATTCTACATTCTGAATGACGATGGTGAGAAAGAAATCGTTGGGAGTGATATTTCCTTAGCACAAGCAATCGCCGATGAAATTGGTGTAGAACTTGAAATCAAACCAACCGATTTCAATGGGGTTTTGGCTAACGTTCAAACCGGATCAGTTGATTTAGGAATCACAGGATTTTCTTACACTGAAGAACGTGCAGAAGCAATGGATCTTTCAGATGGCTATCAACAAGAAACCGAAGATGGTTATCAAGGAATCCTGGTGACGAAAGAAACAGCCGCAAAATACAAGACCTTAGACGAATTAAAAGAAGCTGATCTAGCTGTCGGAGCACAAGGTGGTTCCATTCAAACTGAGCTTGCTACCCACATCACTTCAGCCACAAATATTAAACAATACGGCACAAATGACGATGCGATTCTTGCTCTGAATGCTGGAGATATCGGTGCAGTTGCTGTTTTGACATCAGCTGTTGAACCAGTTCTAGCATCATTCCCAGATTTAACAATCTTGCCACAAGACGAATTTGATTTGGATCCTGACAATCTCTATGGCACTAACGTTGTTGGTATTCCAAAAGAAGAAGGAAACGAAAGCTTGATCGAACTTGTCAATAAAGTCATCAAGGAAAACCAAGACAATGGCAATATTGAAAAATGGAAACAAGAGGCCATTGAACGATCCACTAACGCCATTGAAGAATAAGGATTGCATTAACAGCATTAAAAGCTTCAGCAGTATCAACGACTACTTTCCATTCATTGCCTCTACCTATCACACTGAACTCTGATACTACCACTCAAACCATTAGGAGGTTGACCCAATGACAACATAAGCTAAATCATTCTTATCACTCTTTCCCATTCTATTACTTCTCTTCTTTCTGTTTGGCTGCTCTAACAGTAGCGATGCTTCAGATGAATCAGCTGGAGCTGTTGATTCTGCTCCAGACGTCTTAGCGGACATCAAAGCATCCGGGAAACTCGTTGTTGGGACTTCTCCAGGATTTCCACCTTTAGAGTTCTATGTTCTAGATGAAAACGGCGATAAACAAATCGCTGGAAGTGACCTTGATCTCGCACAAGCTATTGCTGATGAAATTGGTGTGGATCTAGAGATTAAGGCTACCGATTTAATGGTGTCCTAGCAAATATTCAAGCAGGATCGATTGATCTTGGTATTTCCGGACTCTCTTACTCCAAAGAACGGGCAGAGGTCATGGGTCTCTCTGATGGCTATCAACAAGAAACATCTAACGGCTATCAAGGTTTAGTTGTCTCTAAAGAAACAGCGGCAAAATATTCTTCTTTGGATGAGTTAAAAGAAGCAGAATTAACGGTAGGAGTCCAAGGTGGATCGATTCAACATGAGTTAGCATCAACCATCACTTCAGTTCCTAATATCAAACAATACTCACAAATCGATGATGCCATTCTTGCACTCAATGCAGGTGATATCGATGCAGTAGCCGTTTTGACGACAGCCGTCGAACCAACTGTTGCATCCTTCACTAATTTGACGATTCTACCAGAAGACACATTTGGCCTTGATCCTGATAATCTTTATGGCACAAACGTGATTGGTATCCCTAAGAAAGATGGCAATGAAAGCCTCGTCGAGCTAGTTAATAAAGTAATTAAAGACAATATCGAAAATGGCAATATCGATAAATGGAAAGAAGCGGCTGTTAAATTATCAAAAGATGCTATTGAAGAATAAACCGTTATAACGCATATCAAAGAAAAGTTAAAACTCGAAATTGGAGGGTCTATCCATGTCTAAACAATCGAAAATATCTAAACAGTTAAAAAAATACGTTTTGTTCTTACCACTTCTATTACTGTTACTCATCGTAACAAGTGCTTGTTCCAACAATGGTGATACATCTGATGGTGATTCTAATCAAGAAACAGCTGAAGATGACAAATTAGCCGAGATTAAAAAAGCTGGTAAGCTCGTACTAGGGACCTCACCAGACTTTCCACCATTTGAGTTTTATGTCTTAAACGATAGCAACCAAAAGGAAATCGTTGGAAGTGACATCTCACTAGCGCAAGCAATTGCAGATGAAATTGGGGTTGATCTCGAGATCAAAGCAACTGATTTCAATGGGGTCTTGGCTAATATTCAAACGGGTTCTGTAGATCTTGGCATCTCAGGTTTCGCTAAAACTGAGGCTCGGGCTGATGTAATGGATTTCTCTGAAGGCTACCAACAAGAAGTTTCAGATGGCTATCAAGGTATTATCGTACCTAAAGCAGCTGTTGATAAGTACAAGACACTAGATGATTTAAAAAATGCTGAGATAACTATCGGTGCACAAGGCGGCTCGATTCAATATGAGATTGCCCAAAAGCTGACTAGCGAAACAAACATCAAGCAATATGGCACAACAGATGCTGCTATCATGGCTCTTGATTCGGGTGATATCGATGCAGTAACTGTCTCTACTTCCTCTGCGTCACAAGTGATCTCATCATTCCCAGATCTGACCATCTTACCAAAAGACGGCTTTGACCTTGATAGTGATAATGTTTATGGCACTAACGTCGTTGGTTTTCCAAAAGACGACAACAATAAAAGCTTTATTGACTTAGTCAACAAGGTCATCCAAGACAACAAAGGCAATGGTAATATTGAAAAATGGAAAGATGAGGCCAAGGCACAATCCACAGAAGCAATAGACGCTGAATAACCTAAACTACGGGCTCTAGCCATGTGATGAAGCAAGATGACAAGATGAAAGGAAACATGTGAAATGACAACAACTTTAACAGCAAAACAAGCGATCATCGATTCTGTCGAATCTCATATTGATGACTACATGACAATCGTCAAAACATTATACGACAACCCAGAAATTGGTAATCAAGAATTTGAAACAGTCAAAGTTCTTGTGGCCTATCTTGATAAAGTCGGTTTTGAGACCACCTCTGGTTACATCGTCCCTACTGGCTTTAAGGGGGTCTACCAGTCTCATAAGCCCGGACCTACCATTGCTGTGATGTGTGAATTCGATGCTCTCCCAGAAGTTGGACATGGGTGTGGTCACAATCTTATCGCTGGTATTGGAATTGCCGCTGGTGTAGCCATCAAGGAAATCATTGATCAATTTGGTGGTACAGTGATTGTTTTAGGGACCCCTGCTGAAGAAAACTTTGGTGGTAAAGTATCGATGGCTAACGCTGGTGTTTTTGACGATATTGATGTCGCAATGATGGTTCACCCAGGAAGTAAAAATAGTGTTGGCTCAAGATCCAGTGCATTGAACCCAATCAAGTTCCACTTCTATGGTAAAAATGCCCATGGCTGCCATGCTGAACTAGGGAAATCGGCGTTAGATGCCGCTGTCATGAGCTATCTTCAAATCAATCTCTTACGTCAGTTTGTTGCTCCCCATACCTTTATCCACGGTATTATTAAGGATGGTGGCGAAGCTGCAAATGTCATCCCAGGCTATGCTTCTCTAGAATACTATTTTAGAGCACCAACTATGGCCTATGCTAAGCAAGTAACCGAAAAAGCCATTCAAGCAGTCAAAGGAATCTGCAAGGCTAATGGAACGACAGTCAAAACAGAAGTTTACGAATGTCCTTATGAAGATACAGTGATCAACTATAAATTAGCTGATTTATTGACCGAAAAATATGAAGAACTAGGCGTTCCTAATATTCAAAAAGTAGATGAAGTAACTGGTGGTTCAACTGATGTTGGAGCAGCTAGCTATAAATGTCCTACCATCCAAGGTTATATCAAAATAGTAGACGATTCAGTGAGTGCACACACGAAAGAAATGGCTGCTGCCACCCTGACCGAACAAGGGAAGAATGGCTTAATAAAAGCCGCAGAAGGTCTCGCCTTAATGGCATTAGATTTACTTGAACACCCAGAAACTTTAGAAGCCGTAAAATTAGAACACGAAGAAAACATCAAGACACTCACAGCCGAATAAGCTGTCATTCTTGAAACAAAACACCGTAGACCCCCTCTACGGTGTTTTGTTTTGATGTCATACGCTCATATAATACTTTGATGTAATACTCTGATGTAGTACTTTGATGTAATACGCTAATGATGATAGGAATGACATGTCAGCCTTAATCTGTAATTTATAATTTGTATTTCCTAACTTGTCATAGATTCATATAGCGCCATATATCATCTCATAAAGCCAATTAATATCAGAATAACCTTTATTTTGCTAAAATAACCATATAGTAATCATTCACTTCCCTCATAGCCACGCACTGTCGCAATCGCTTTTTGACAAGGAGGAAATTATGATGTTCAAACCTAGCCACTCATCACCCAATCGATTTACTTGGTTATTGCTCGGTGTTTTAGTATTTCTTGTTGGCTGTTCAAAATCTGATGCTCTTGAGACGACTGTCTTTGAATCAAAAAACGGTGGTGTGCAAACCGTTTTGACTTACTACCACTCTGGTGATGACGTCAAAAAACAAACGGCAGACAATGTGATTCCTTATACCAGCATTCCTGTTGAAACAAAAGAAGAAGCTCAAGAAATTTTGGAGCCATTTGTAACTCAATTTAAAGGGATCAAAGGTATCACCCATGAGATGACCTACAATGATGACCACGCAGTAGAGCACTTGGAAATCGACTATGAAACACTTGATTTTGATAAAGCCAGAAGCTTACCTGGTATGACTTTTGACGAAAACAGTGAAAACGGGATTAGTTTAGAGAAGAGCCGCGATCTTCTCGAACAAAATGGCTATACTGAAAAAACGGAATAGTCTCTTTTAACTTTATTCTAGGTTGAAAGAAAGAGTTATCGGTTATGTCATCATCAGCTCCCGTTAAATAATATTCCTGTTCAACAATACTCACGTTTAAATAATACTCACATTCAAATAGGACTCGTGTTCAAATACTATAAAATAAAAACGATCTAATAGGAAAATTCCTATTAGATCGTTTTTATTTAATCATTTCATAGACTTTTGTCGTCCACTTTATCGAGTTCTGCTGCGATAGTATGGATAACATCCGTTAATGAGCCTTCTTTAAATGGAGAGACAAGATTAGCTAATTTAACGATCTCAAGGAAAGTCTTGGTCCCACCGACCTTACAAATTTCTAAGTAATCTGACCAAGCGGTATCGTCATGATCAACTAAGGCGCGTTTATAAAATTGGAAGGCGCACACTTGTGCTAAAGTATAGTCAATATAATAGAATGGAGCTCCGAAGATATGTCCTTGACGGAACCACCAACCCCCACGTTCTAATAGATCATTATCATCATAGTCTTTATGTGGATTATACAGCTTCTCTAAACGACGCCATTCAGCTTTACGTTCATCCGGTGTTAATTCTGGGTTCTCATAAACAACATGTTGGAAATGATCCACTAACACCCCATAAGGTAAGAATTGGACGGCACTTCCGAGATGGGCAAACTTGTATTTATCAGTTTGATCACCGAAGAATAAATTCATCCAAGGATAGGTGAAGAATTCCATACTCATAGAATGGATTTCACAACTTTCATACGTTGGGAAGACAATTTCTGGTTGCGTAATCCAACGTGAATTAAAGATTTGGAAGGCATGACCAGCTTCATGGGTCAAGACGTCGACATCCCCTGAAGTCCCATTGAAATTCGCAAAAATAAACGGCGATTTAAATTCTGGGATATAGGTACAGTAACCACCACTATCTTTACCCTCTTTTGCTAAGAGATCAAGAAGGTCATGATCGTACATGAAGTCGATGAATTCACCTGTTTCAGGGGATAATTCATGATACATTTTTTGACCAGACTTAATGATCTCCTCAGGTGTCCCTTTTGGCGTCGCATTCCCATCTAGGAAATTAAGGGGAAGGTCATAATACTTCATGTCCTTTACACCAATACGTTCTGCTTGTCTTTCATATAAACGATTAGCAACTGGTACAACATCTTTTAAGATTTGTTCCCGGTAGGTGCTGACCATTTCTCTGTTGTAGTCAAAACGCATCATATTGTAGTAACTGTATTCTACGTAATCTTTGAAACCCAGTTTTTGAGCGATTTCGTGTCTGATTTTGACTAATTGATCATAAATGTCATCAAAGTCTTTTTCGTGATCTGCAAAGAACTGCCATTGTGCAGTGCTAGCAGAGTGACGAACCTCACGGTCAGTCGATTGGAGATAAGGACCAAATTGAGA
Source organism: Bavariicoccus seileri WCC 4188 (assembly GCF_000421665.1). GTDB lineage: Bacteria > Bacillota > Bacilli > Lactobacillales > Aerococcaceae > Bavariicoccus > Bavariicoccus seileri. Next base: position 29,131 of record NZ_ATXL01000009.1, read on the forward strand.
AAGATTCAATTTCTTCCCATCATAATCGATTTGAGCACTCGCAATCAGCTTGTTATACGAGCTGCTTACTTCATTTTCTTTTTGAAGTAACGGGATAACCTCAGGGCTGAGTGTTTTAAGTTGGTATTCTGCCATTTTGAAAAAGGTTTCAGGTATAACGTCACTCAATTCTTCTTCAAAGCGTGTTTCCAAGATAGCTTTATAATAAGCCGTATTCAATTCTGTATAGAGCGGGCCGTGTTCATCCCAATATGAATTTTCTGCATCATAGAAGGGGTCCCGTGTATCGATTGAATGACGGATCGCTGCAATTTGCGAATTAGAGTCGACTTTTGAAGTCAATGCTTCGTAGGCTTTAACAGCCGCTATAACTTCAGAGGCGTCTTCTGCATGAGTGATTTGGTCTACCAAAAATGTGGCTTCCTTCTTCACCGCTTCATAATCTGGACGTTCATATGGATAATTTGGAAATTTCATTCAGTTCCCACCTTTGTTTTTTTAGTCTAGTTGCTTACTATTATATCACTTCTTCTAAAAACTAGCCTATTAACTTCTCGTTTTTCACTTGTATTGGATCACTTGTCTTATCTTTAATGGCCATCATGATGATGACCACTGTTCCAATAGCAAATAATGCCCAACTAAGGGTCACGTTCCACATATTACCAATACCTAGGAAGATGAACTGCCCCAGAGGAGCACCAATCAATACGACTGTTCCAAAGACACCATTCACGATTGCCAGTTTGTCTTGTGGAATGGTTTTAAGCATGTAAGCTCCCATCCGCGGATTGAGCTTACCTAGTAAATAACCTGTCGCAAACAGGATTAGAATCATCAGCCAGTTCTGTCTGATCGTCATCATATTTAACGAAAAAGCCAAGAGCAACAGTCCAACCATGCCAACCAACGGGATCAACCCCGTTTTTTTAAAGGGATCACTATCAACTAATGATCCTGCTATGATTCCAATGGAGATTGTCATTCCAATCATAGCAACCGTATTTTCAAAATTAGCGAGCCATAGCTCATGATGGTCCAATAAAGTGATAGTGATCAAGCCATCAAGACTAGCAGATAGAGAGTTAATCACAAAAGCAAATACGAGCACCCTCGCCAAAAAACGATTATCTGTTAGAATACTAAACGTCTCTGTGACACTCGTTTTAAACGAGACGCCTTTACCTGTTCTATCTTTCTTCTCTCCCATTGCCATTTCATTTTGAACGGCTTTATGCGGTTCAGCCGCCGTAAGTATTGTTCTCTCTTTAAAAATTACTGTTGCTGATAACAAGAACATCAAGGCATTGATTATGCCAAACAGACTATAGTTATAGTGGATTAACACAATAGCCCATGCTCCAACTCCTTGAAAAATGATTTGGACGATTGTTTGTGAGGCCGTTTGAAATCCCATAGCAGCATTCAATTCGCTTTCTGGAATAATCTGTTTAAGAAGTGGGAGTTGCAGCCCTCCTGCATAAGAGCCTAGACAATCTGCCGTGACATTGATGACTAGTAAAACAAGAAATAAACCAAAAGTATTGGGTAATAGCACTAATCCAGCTAAGCCCACAAATAAAATAGCTTGTACTAAACGCGTCCATAATAATAACTTCACTTTAGCCTTGGTCTGGTCAGCTGCATAACCCATAACAATCTGCAACAGACTGGGGATAAACATGGTGATTGAGGCGATAGACACCGCTAACTTCTGTGGCGTGATCTGGCTAGCATAAATCACGAACACAATATTGAATAGACTATTTCCGATACCATTTAATACTGCCGCATTGATCAGAGCCCGATATGCTTTATTCTTTAAATACTCTTTCATTGATAAGTTCCTCCAAACGGATGTCTCTGTCATGCTGCCACCCGATAACTTTTATGACTCACATTCTATCCGTCCACCCTGATAAAAAATAGGGATAGCGAGTTGAATTGCACAACTACTAGTTGTTTTTAACGAAATAATAGACAACTAAGAGTTGTTATAGTGGTTTATTGGTGGTTTATTGGTGGTTATTGTTACTTTCTACCCTAATCACTACACAATAGCCATTATCATTAACGCGCTTGTTTTAGGAAATGAGTTATTTTAAGTATACGAAGATCTTGCGGAATCTCTTTAAAAATTCTACTATAGTAGAAAAAAAGCTAAATTGTTAAACCATCGCTTATACTGTAATAGAAAAATAGAATGAGAAGTAAGAGCTCCTAGGGTATTAGGCTAGGACTAAACATAAGAGGTGCATCTATGTATGGAAAATGGTGAGTTGTTTAAACACATTAGACAAGATAAGGGACTAACATTACGACAATTGACAGACGAACAGAATAGTCTGTCATTCATCAGTAAATTTGAAAATGGCGAGCGTGACATCACAATGAGACGTTTTGAGCATCTCCTTGATAAAATCAATGTGACGATAGAGGAATTTTATTTTCTGAAGCACCAGTCCACTGAAGGACAAACAGCCGTGACGTTTTCGCAGATTCCAGCTTATTTATCAAGTCCTTTCTATAGCTATTTAGATCGCATTCTACATATCAACGCGCAAATCGACTCCATTAATGATCCCGCCGATTTCACTGATCGTTATATGACGGCCAAGAAGCAATTAGAGAAAGTTGCTAGTGAGCTGAAGGCCACTAGTCAATGGCAACGATTTCTACGTTTGTATATTCAATTACTACAACAGATTTATGATATCAATATGGCCAATACTGGCTTTTTGGATAGCCTTGACAACCAGCTCTCCGCTACTCAATTTGATATCTTTTTTAAACGGCAGATGGCCGACTTTCGTCAAATTTCGCTTCCAATTGTGAGTTACCTCTACAAAGTAGAGAATTGGAGTATTTACGAAGTGACACTTTTCCGCTTTTTCTTATTCACCTTTAGTATGGATACCATTATCCAGTTACTGCCAATTGCTTTGAAAAGAACAACGAAGATGAAAGATTTTACAGTGATGAACGACATGCGTTGTGAGCTGATTTTTTCCGCTGTATCTACCTTTGCCAATTTCAATCAACTGAAAGCCGCAGATGATGCCCTGAGTTTAGCCTATGACACCCTTAACGACTCAAAAGATCTCCTAAATAGTAACCAACTCGTATTTTACAACGGGTGGATAGATATCTTAAAAGGCCACAAAAAAACTGGCACTAAAAAGTGCCAGTCTGCCATTACTATTTTTGCTGCTCTTAATCAACCTAAACTTGCCAAAAGCTATCAGAATATACTGAAACATATTCTACTAAAAAGTCAAAACAAATCTTTTCCCACCTATTTTTCTTAAGCTTCATATTACACTTTTTCTTGGTTCAAAATTCTCATCAGCTTTTGCTTGAGTGCCCCATGCTTAGTAGCATTGTAGGCGTAACGCTCATCCGTCCAATGATTAGGAGAATAGAGCCAGACCGGTTTTTGTAGTAAATCACCTGGCTCTGTGTCATAACGGGGAAATACATGTGCATGGAGAAAGTGGTCTGTATTCCCTAAAATATCATAATTGACTCTTAGGGGATCACAAACAGTTATAATAGCATCCCCCAGGATCGTCATATCGCTGAGAAAGCGTGTCCGCTCTTCAAGTGGTAAGTCGTTTAACGAGTTAACTTCCATCTTCGGTAACAACACGCAATAGCCCGGTAAGAACTGTGTATCTCCCAATACAGCATAGCCACCACTTAACTCTGCTAATACCATGGGGTTGGTCCCATTGATGGCAGATTGGATACGATTTTGACGCCAATCCGTCATTTCTTCTTACCTGAAGCATCATGACGAGCTTGTTGATTCTTATTTTTCTTGGCATCATTCTGCCCATCACTACTTTGAGTGGTATCATTGAACAAATCATCTAGCGTATCATCACTCAAGAATTGCCCTAGTCCTTTAGCCAATTCTTTGGTTTGTCTTAAGACAAAGTCCTTTTCTTCTAAAGCCATAGCTGCAACGCTCCCTTCCTAATGCAATCATTATTCGACTGCTTTCCCCTTCCGTTTAACACTATAGGTGATTAAACTGAACACTAATAGTACTATCACGATAATTGTAATCCCTCTAACGTGATCTCCCCTAAAGATAGCATCGCCACCAAATGCGTAAACAAAAGATGTTGGTGCAACCCCTAAAACCATACTGAGGAATATTTCGCCTTTCGTCAATTGTGACTGCGTCGCAATAAAATTGACAATGATAGCTGGGAAGAGAGGCACAATGTAACCTAGCGTCAACCCTACAAACGGGTGATGCATCTCCTTGATACGATTGACCATCGAAAATCGTTTTTGAAACTTGTCAGACAACCCTATTTTAGACAAAATGACAATCAGAGTTGTATTCCCTAAAACATTGGATGTCACATTCAGCAGAAATCCGATGAGCGGCCCATAACAAAGACCCATAAGAATGCAGACAACGACATTTGAAATACCTGGAATACTGCACATCGTTGCCGCTAATAACACGAGCATGATTTCTGAGCGCACCCCATGTCGTCTGATTACTTCAGTAAACGTATCTTCAGAAGCAGTTCGATCTAGCAACAGTTTGAAATCTGGTAAAAATTCTTGAAAACTAAAATAGAGTATCGTGAGAAATAAGATGATCCCTATAGCTAATAGTAGTCGTTTTGGATGATTCATGTTTTGTTACCTTTCTAAACCGCTCTATCAGCGTTATTAATAATCACTATTATTCTTGCCAAATCCTCTATTAGTTTTATCACTATCCTCAGAGACTAATAAGAAGCTAATAAGCACGAGCAATCCAAACTGTCTGAACGGCAGGTTTACCGGAGACGATATCCACTGATTTTTTCATTGGTGGGTTGTAGGGAATATTGCGAATCGTGAACCCGGTTGCTTCTTTGATAGCCGCTTCTGTCTCATCGCTGCCATCCCAACCAATCAGTGCCCAACCAGCTGGGATATCTTGTTCTTTTGCCGCTTCAATATGATCTTCTAATTGTTGTAAGGTATCGATATCATAATGCTCATTTTCTTTTCGATAGGCCCTAGCTGTTTCTAGCAGCCTTTTTTGCATCTTAGGTAACCCTTCAGCTACATAGCTAGAAAGATCAGCTAGTTTCACTGCTTCTTTATCAGCTAGATCACGCCATTTGACCATGACTTGTTGGTTTTTCATATCCCTTGGCCCAAATTCGATTCGCAATGGTACACCTTTCAGTTCCCATTCATTGAACTTGAATCCGGGAGTATTATCACTATCGTCGAGTGTGACACGATAGCCTGATTCTTTCAGCTCTTGAGCGATCAATTGTAATTGTTCGACGATCTCAGGCTTCTTTTGCCATGGTCCAACCGGCAAGAGTACAATTTGAGTTGGTGCTACGGATGGTGGTAGAACCAGCCCTTGATCATCCCCATGTGTCATAATTAAAGATCCAATCAAGCGAGTTGAGACACCCCAAGATGTTGTGTGAGCATAAACATGTTCATTAGCTTCATTTAAGAAACGAATATCAAATGCCTCAGCAAATTTAGTCCCCATATAATGACTGGTCCCAGCTTGAACAGCTTTCCCATCCTTCATCATTGCTTCGATTGAGTAAGTGTTCATAGCACCTGCAAACCGTTCACTTGGCGTTTTTTCACCTTCGTAAACTGGGACAGATAAAACATTTTCAACGACTTCTTGGTAAATATCCAGCATCCGTTGCGTCCGTTCTTTCGCCTCTTCTGCCGATTGATGAGCGGTATGCCCCTCTTGCCAAAGGAACTCAGAGGTTCTTAAAAATGGTAATGTCTTCTTTTCCCAACGAAAAACATTTGCCCATTGGTTGATTTCATAAGGAAGATCTCGATAAGACTGTATCCAATCGCTAAATGCTGTTCCAATCATCGTCTCAGAAGTAGGTCTAAGTGCCAAACGCTCTTCTAAAATTTCCCCAGCAGCTTCTGTGACCCATGGTAACTCAGGACTAAATCCTTCAATATGCTCCTTTTCTTTTGAAAAGAAAGATTCAGGAATTAGCATTGGAAAATAAGCATTGCGAATGCCTTCTTCTTTAAACCGTTTATTGAAGGCCTCTTGTATATGCTCCCAAATCTCGTAGCCATCTGGTTTAAAGATGATACAACCTCTCACTGGAGAATAAGACATCAAATCTGCTTGTTGAATCGTTTGTAAATACCATTTCGAGAAATCTTCACGTTGCGAAATATCCATTATAATACCCCTTCAGTTCACTGATTTATTCTTTATTATTACTGATTCATTCTGATTTATTCTTATTTATTGTAAGTTATTTTAAGCGACACTACAACTTTATTTAGACAAAGCTAACGTTATTAGAGACTTAAACCGTTATCATATTGTTTAAACAAGCGAGAGTTGATTAGGTAGCGAACCTCATACTTTACAGCCAATTTATATAAGAACGATTCCAAGTCATCATCGTCAGGCGTCACTTGTTCTAAAAGCTTTTTATAGCAATTGCGTTCTTCTGCTGTAGCAAGCTTTTTGAAATAACCCCAAACATGTTGATAAGTAGTCACAAGCGTCTTTCGTGTCGGTTTTTTCTGACGATTAGACGCCAATATTTTTATAAATTCTGAGCTCTTCAAATCAGACCATTCATTATCACTAAATAATTGTCTGAGAGCATTATAATCTTGTTGTGATCGAGACATGACCAGATACTTGTTCTCCGCCCATAAGTGTTGTGCCACCTCGATGGTTAGCATCAAAGCCACTTCCTCTCTTATTCCTGTAGCAAAAAAGAGAATGCGACTGTGTCTCATTCTCTTTATAATTACTTTTTTAACCCCAGTAACTAATCATTATCAATTGGTTTCATGGTTGGGAAGAGTAACACATCTCTGATGGATGGGGTATCTGTCAATAGCATGACTAACCGATCAACTCCGATTCCAAGGCCCCCCGTAGGTGGCAACCCATATTCCAAGGCTTCAATGAAATCTTCATCATAAGGATGCGTCTCATCGTTCCAAGCATCTTTTTCTTTTACTTGTTCAGCGAAACGTTCCCGTTGATCAATAGGGTCTGTTAATTCAGTAAATGCATTAGCATACTCATGACGCATGATAAACAATTCAAAGCGGTCAGAAAAACGTGGATCCGCCTCATCTGTAAATGCTAACGGAGAGACAACTTTTGGATGACCATACACAAAGGTAGGTTCAGTAATCGTGTCTTCTACTAATTGCTCAAAAGCCTCGTTAACGACATGGCCATAGGTCATATCGTCTTTGACTTCGACATGATGCGAGCGAGCTAGGCTACGAGCCTCTTCATCACTCATATGTGGCCAAAAATCAGCCCCGGACAATTCCTTGATCAAATCAACGATGTGCGCACGACGCCATTCAACACCTAGATCAAAACTGACGCCTTCATAAGTCACTTTTGTCGTCCCTAAAACGTTTTTGGCAACATCTCTAATCAACCCTTCAGTCAGATCCATCACATCATGGTAGTCTGAAAAGGCAGTATACACTTCAACTGTCGTAAACTCAGGATTATGGGTGGTATCCATTCCTTCATTACGGAAATTTCTCCCAATTTCATAGACACGTTCAAAACCACCCACAACTAAGCGTTTCAAATGAAGCTCAGTTGCGATCCGAAGATACATATCGATATCCAAAGCATTGTGGTGAGTGACAAATGGCTTAGCAGCCGCACCACCCGCTAATGTTTGAAGGATTGGTGTTTCTACTTCAATATAGCCTCTTTGATCTAAATAATGACGAATCTCACTAATAATACGTGTTCTCTTTAAGAAACGGTCACGACTATCATCATTCATCAGAAGGTCTAGATAACGTTGACGGTATTTTTGTTCCACATTCGTCAAGCCGTGATATTTATCTGGTAATGGGTGGAGAGATTTTGTTTGGTGGACAACTTTCTCAGCTTTTATAGTCAACTCACCAGTGTTGGTGACCATTAACGTTCCAACAACTCCTAGAATATCGCCAATATCAGCTTGTTTAAAGATATCGTAGTTCTCTTCTCCAACTTCATCTTTACGGACGTAGATTTGGATTTGCCCTTCTCTATCTTTTAAATTCGCAAAACCGACTTTCCCTTTTCCACGTTTGGTCATCATTCGACCACCGATTGCTACTTCAATAGGGTCTTTCTCGGCAAAGGACTCTTTTGTTTCATTGCCATATTGTTTTTTGATGTCAGCTGATAAATGGGTCCGCTTAAAGCTATTGCCAAAAGGATTGATCCCTTTCGCTTTCAAAGCTTCCATTTTCTCCCGGCGAACCTGTAACTGATCGTTTAACTCTTCTTGAACCACACTTTCTCCTCCTCCAAAACTCTTTCATGCTAATAATGACAATCTTTGCCTTAAAAATCAAGTTAAATCACAGTCCTCCGTCTTTATCATCTTGATCTTCAGCAATGTCATCTATGCGAGCATTGTCTTCATCAACTTCTTGTTCTATTTTAGTGATTTTAGCTGTTATGTCATCGATCATGGCCTGTAATTCATCTACATCAAAAAAGTATTTCTTATTACAGAAGTGACAAACTACTTCAGCTCCATGGTCTTCATCGATCATAGCTTTTAATTCAGCTCTTCCAAGCGACTTGAGTCCTGTAGCAAAGCGCTCTTTACTACAATGACACTTGAATTGAATAGGTTCGTGACTAAGGACTTGGTAATTTTCTTCACCAAACAATGCTGTCAAGATATCTTCCGGAGTTGCTCCCTTATCCATTAGTTGCGAAATTTGTGGCAAGGTAGCCAATCTCTTTTCTAGTATTTCTAATGTTTCCTCACTAGCTCCTGGCATCACTTGGACCATGAATCCGCCTGCCGTTCTGATCGTGTCATCCGTATCTACTAGAACAGATAATCCGATTGCACCATTAATTTGTTCTGAAACGGCCATATAATAAGTGAAATCTGCTCCGAGTTCTCCATCAACAATTGGGATTTGTCCTGTAAAAGGCTCTTTTAAGCCTAGATCTTTGATGACAGTGATTGTTCCTTCTGTCCCTACAACTGCTCGTACATTTATTTTGCCAGCTTCTGTTGGGGGCAAGACAACTCTTGGATTTGAGATATAACCCTTTACGTCTCCATTAGCTTTGGCAGTGGTGAAGATCTTACCTCCCAATCCGTCTCCGTTGACTTGGATGCTAATTTCGTCGTCCCCTTTAAGATTTTTGGCAAACATCACATTAGCAATCAATGTTCTACCTAAAGCGGCTGATGAAGCACTCCATGTGTCATGCATCTCATGGGCTGTTTCAACTGTTTTAGTAGCATCGACTGCGAATGCTCTGATTTCACCATTAAATGCTAATGCCTTGATTAAATAATCTGTCATACTTCTCCTCTTTTCATTGTAAACTTGTTCTTTGTTTATTGGTCCTTGTTCAATCGTTAAAAAATGAGGCCGGCTTTTGCACCGAACCTCATTTTATGATTGATTCAACTTCTATTACTCTTTCTGTGCATCTTGTTCTTGCTCATACAACTAGTCATTTGACTCATCATTTGACTGATTTTCTTCATCTATCGCTGTCTCTTTGGATTCAGTGTTATCACTTGGAGCAGTATCATCAGGTGTTTCCGTTTGATCTACTTCATCACTCGTGGATTCACTATCACCACTTTGTTCTTTTTCGCGACGTTTCTTTTCACGTTCTTCACGCGCTTTTTTAGCTTCTTCGTAGGTTTGTGCTTTTACTTCATGAGGATATTCTTCATTGTTTTCACGGTCAGTTGGCATCAAGCCGCTTTCAAACAAGCTCTTGATTGATTTTGCATCGAGTGTTTCATACTCAAGCAACTTGTTAGCAATCAAGTCAAGTTGTTCACGGTGACTTGCTAAAATCGTCCGCGCTTTTTCTTGGGCTTCATTCATAATGCGACGAATCTCGTTATCGATTTCGTATGCCACTTGATCAGAATACGTCTTGGTTTGTCCATAGTCGCGTCCAACAAATACTTGATGGTTACCTTCATATTGGACAGCTCCCAATTTATCTGTCATCCCATACTCGGTGACCATTGAGCGAACGAGTCCAGTTGCTTGTTCAAAGTCATTGCTGGCACCAGTAGTTTGTGTATTAAACACTAACTCTTCAGCAGCACGTCCCCCTAATAGACCGACAACTTGTTCAAACAAATCTTTGCGTGTCATCAAGAAACGATCTTCTTTCGGCAACATGATAGCATATCCACCTGCACGTCCACGCGGAACGATAGTTACTTTATGGACAATACGTGCATCACTTAATACGAGACCACAAATGGTATGACCTGCTTCATGGAAAGCCACCATTCGGCGTTCTGTTTTGCTGATGACACGGTCACGTTTAGCAGGTCCAGCAATGACACGATCTTCAGCTTCGTCGACATCAAGTGCATCGATTTGTTTTTTATTCATACGAGCTGCTAACAAAGCTGCTTCGTTCAGTAAGTTTTCAAGATCGGCACCAGAGAATCCTGGCGTTTGTTGAGCCACAACTTTCAAATCAACATCAGGTGCTAATTTCTTATTACGAGCATGCACTTTAAGAATCGCTTCACGACCCTTGACATCTGGGCGTCCAACTAATATTTGACGGTCAAAACGACCTGGCCTCAATAGGGCTGGGTCTAATACATCTGAACGGTTTGTCGCAGCAATGACAATAACTCCTTCATTACCAGAGAACCCATCCATTTCAACCAGTAATTGGTTCAGGGTTTGTTCACGTTCATCGTGACCGCCACCCATACCAGCACCACGTTGACGACCAACTGCATCTATTTCATCAATAAAGATGATAGACGGTGCGTTCTTCTTAGCATTTTCAAATAAGTCACGTACACGGCTTGCACCGACACCCACGAACATTTCTACGAACTCTGAACCAGAGATCGAGAAAAATGGTACACCAGCTTCACCGGCAACAGCTTTAGCTAGTAAGGTTTTACCAGTACCAGGAGGTCCCTCTAACAAGACACCAGCTGGAATCCTTGCACCGAGTGCCGTAAATTTACGTGGATCCTTCAAAAATTCGACAACTTCTACTAATTCTTGTTTCTCTTCTTCAGCTCCGGCTACATCTGAGAATCTAACTTTTATCTTTTCTTTTGAGACATCTTTAGCTTTTGTTTTACCAAAGCTCATTGGGCCCTTTGCCCCTTGACCAGATGAACTCATCATAGAATAGATGAAAAATCCGATGATCAGAAAAGGTACAAGATTTAAAATCAAAGTCCACCATAGTCCTGATTGACTTTCTTGTAACGCAATCACTTCTGTGTTGCTTTCCTTCGCTAACTCGGTAATTTGACTCAATGTGCCATCGTTGGTCAACACACGTGCTTCAAAGTTTTTGCTCTTTGTAGAACGTGTATCAAAAATCGACAGATTATTTGAGGTATCCTCATCAGTTGTACCACTTGGTGCTTTAGGTTCGTCAAACTCACCTGTAACAGTGTAGGCACCCGAATCAAATTGCAGAGAGAACTTCTCTACCTCGCCCTTTTCTAGGCTTTGCATGAATTCACTACTTGAAATCTCGTTGACTTGATTGCCTAATGACCCTGTAAAGAGTTGCACTAAATACATGATAGCAAGCAATACCATCAAGAATCCTATGCCATTACGAATAATATTGTTTTTTTTCATTGTTACCCCCTGGAACTTTATCAATTTACCTATTACTGATTAACTCCTAATCAGTCATTTGTTAGGTAGTTGGGTGCATCATCATCTACTAATTATGGTTTGCGTGCTTCGATCAACTAGTAACTATCGAGAATTGACTGATAGCATTATTATCTATCGAATGATAACGAAAGCTCATACTATGATCAGCAAAGAGAAAAAATGCACTTACGCAACCCTTATCATAACATACTTGATGATTTTTAAACTATAAATTTGCTTTAATTTGCGAGCAAATCAGCTTAATCTTGATAGACTTCCTCTTTTAAAACACCAATGTAGGGTAAATTGCGATATTTTTGCTTGAAATCCAAACCATAGCCCACAACAAACTCATTGGGAACTTTAAGTCCAACATAGTCAGCCTCTAATCCAAATTCGCGACGTTCAGGTTTATCCAACAATGTCACGATTTTAACAGACTTAGCATTTCGGTGATTCATTAGGGCCACTAAATGATGTAAGGTGCGGCCTGTATCGATGATATCCTCAACGATAATCACGTCACGACCAGATACGGATTGATCCAGATCCTTCACTATCTTGACCTCACCAGAAGACTCAAATGAATCACCATATGAGTCAACATCCATGAAATCGATATCTAGCTTAACATCCATAAAGCGAACGAGATCTGTCATGAAAAACGCTGCTCCTTTTAAAATACAGATAGCTAGTGGTTCTTTATCCTTATAATCTACCGTCAGCTGTTCCCCTAGATGTTTAATTTGTTCCTTTATCTGATCTTCTGTTACTAGTACTTTCTTAATATCTTCTGCTAGCATGCCAATACCCCTTTGTTATTATGATTGTTAGATGTAATGCTATAATACGATTATTTGCCTAACTTGTGACTGTTAACTTTCTATTTAAGGGCACGCCCTTAATCCAACTTATCCTTTAGTTAACCTCATTTGATTTTTAGTGACTAGCTTCATTCTCTGAACTCTCTGTTTTGACGAGACTGATAGCAATATAGTCACGCTCACCAAGTGTGGGATCGACGGTATTAAGATGATCCAAAATACCGATAACGTTTGCGTCACTGTCGACCACTAGCCATGCTTCGTCTCTTACCTCATTTGATATTTTATGGTTGATAAACCAGCGATTGACTTTTTGATGAAAGCTTTTCTTAGCTTGAAAGAAGAGTTGGTCTCCTGGCTTACGATGACGAACAGTAAGTGGCCAGTTAATCAAATCATTCGGATAAATCAATTGTGTTTCAATCATACCTTTAGTTGTCCGTGAATTCAACGATAGTCGCGTGATTTTTACACTAAGATTCCCTGTTAGGTTATAGCTTCCAAAAGACTGACAATCTACTCTTGCAAACCCTTCTTGTTGAGCAGCAATATCGAAACTTTTAGTAGCAGTTTGTTGCCGTTTTAGCTCCTTTTCAATAGCGTTACCACTCACTTTACTACTAGTCACTTTACTATTAAGGTTACCAGTAGAGTTACCAGTAGACTTGCTACACGGTAATAACTCAAAAACGACGATCTCGTACCTTTTAATGACTTGCCAGCGTCCATTAAGAGAAAGGGTTCCTTGCGCAGTCGTTTTGCTCCTAATCAACTGGCTGATAGCCTGAGTCTGCTTTCGGGAAAGATCTATCCCATAACGGGTCTGCGCTTCATCAGCCAACGCTTGCCAAAACAAACGTTCTTCATAAACTGATAACTCAGTAATGACATTCGTATCAATCTCGATTGCCCTTGCTCCAGTTTCTTTCTGTTCAACAGAAATAGGATGAAATAGGCAACTTTTTTGGATAATATTCGCCATTATCGGTCGTACGATTTGCTCGGCTGCTTCAATGTCCCCCATTACCGTCGTAACAGACTGCGGCGCTTGTTGAAAGCGTTCTGTTATCACTGGCAGTAGGCTGTTTCTAACCCAGTTACGTGCATAAATTATGTCATTATTGGTTTCATCTTCCCAAATCGGCAAATGTTGTTGCTTTGCATACTCTTCTAACTGTTTTTTGGGGATGTCACGAAAGGGTCTGATGATTGGCACTCCCAGATCTATGCTCATGTGCGGCATACCGCTCAACCCTTTTAAAGAACTTTTCCGAAACAGTTTGAGGAAAAACGTCTCCACTTGGTCATCCAAGTGGTGAGCAGTCACTAAAGCAGCATGCTTTTCCTTTGCGATTTGCGTCAAAAATTCATACCGTGCCTCTCGGGCGCCTTGCTCACCAGGACTTGGTGTCTCCCACTCTCCAACGATCACCTGCTGACCTCTTTCCTGCCAGTACGCCACAATTTCATTAGCTTGCTTCGTACTTGTCGGTCTGAGGTGATGATCAAAATGAGCCAGTATAATAGTTTGTGGTAACGAGAGCGAGAATAGAAAATCCGCCAAAGTCATGGAATCTACCCCTCCAGATAATGCCACGACTAGCACTTCTTCTTTCAGATCTAATAAAGCATCTCTATTGACCTTCTGCTGCAACCCTTCTTTGTTGTTTCTAACGACCACTGATCATCCCTCCTCTTTTTCAAATTCCGACAGTTCAAAATCCTAAACAATTTCTATACCTACATAGATTTAAAACATAAATAGATTTAAAACATAATAGGTTTAAAACATAGATAGGTTTAAACTCAAAAACGAGAATAAGACGATTACCGTCCTATCCCCGTTTTAATTGTTTCTAATCTTTCTTAAACACACTAGATGTCCCCATCAAAACGATTTAGAGTGGCAACAACTGTTAGTTTCGACGACCGCCACGTCCACCGCGTTTTCCTTCGGTGTTCTTTTTCAAAGAAGACAATCGTTCGTCGCTGTCTTTTAAGAAGTCGCTCATCAATGAGTCAAAGTCTTTGCCCTTACCACTTGTCGGGGTATTGCTTTTCTTTGTAAATGATGGTTTATGAAAACTTTTCCTAGGTTCTTTTGGTTGAGTATTGGTAACCGCTTTACGAATCGATAAACTGATTTTACCATCATCTGCAATTTTCAATACTTTGACTGTTACTGTATCACCAACGCTTAACACATCATGGATATCTTTGACGAACGAATCAGATACTTCGCTGATATGAACTAATCCCGAAGTCCCCTTTTCGAGCTCGACAAAGGCACCAAATTTGGTAAGACCGGTTATTTTCCCTGTTACAATTTGACCCACTTCAATTGACATATAAAAAGCGTTCCTCCTTAATAAAATCAACTATCCCGCTTTATTTAGATCGTTGATCTTTTTACTCTTTATTAGTGCTTGTGTCCTTAGCGTCTGGTAATTGGAAGATCAACTCATTTGGTTCACTGAAAAAATATTTCTTCCGAGCGATTTTCAGAACATACTCGTCATTTTTCAACTGAGAAACCTCTTTATCTAATGAATCATTTTCTGTCGTCAACGTTTCTATCTCATCTGTTTGAGTCGACATATCGCGTTGAAGTGTCAATGATTCGTGATAGTTGCCCACTATATGAAAAATCATCACTGCCAACCATAAAAGCATGATCACTATAATAAACTTTGTGCCATACGAAAGACGGTATTTGACTATCCGAGAACTAGTCGCATCATTTGACTTAAACTTTGTGATGTTTTCAGTTTTTCTAGCCATAAAATCCCCTCATTTCATATTGGTATCTACTGTGAATTATAGCAATAATCAAATTGAAATGTCTATCTTATTTCATAATTAATTGCTATCACTTGGTTTATTCTCTTGACTAATGATGTCATAGAGTTGTTCTGCCTCATCTTTTTTAGTCGTTTCTCTAATATCATTCACCTTAACCGTCATCGTTTGGTTACCAAAGCGAATCGTAATTTTATCGCCTGGCGTAACCTTTGTTCCTGCTTTAGCGACCTGATCATTGACGCTCACACGACCTTGATCAACAACTTCCTTAGCGACGGTTCGCCTTTTTATGATACGACTGACCTTTAAAAACTTATCTATTCTCATTTACTTGACTCTCCCTTATTCATACTAACCGATCAACACCTATTGGCACTATCACCTATTAGCTATTAGCTCTGTCATCTATTATCATTATATTATAAATAACGTTCTGTGACACTAACCATGCTATTCCGTCATATATTCTGACCCTGGCTACTATTGCTCCGTTATCGCTCAGTGCTATTTTCTGACTAAAAGAGCTGATAAATCTTCGAACCGAATGGAATCAATTCCCATTCAAATTGGCTTAACCATCTTGTTTTTGCAAGCAAAACCAGACCTATGCTCGCCCCAATTATGGCTTGTAACAATAGCACGCTGGCAGCAATAAATCGTGATTCTCCGATACCAAGTACGTTGAATACGTAGGGTATAGCTAAAGAACCCAGACTCATAGCCACTATAATGACGCCAAACCATAAGAGATTTCTTAGCTTTAGGGGCTTGGCTAGCGTTTTGAGTACAGGAATCAACACACTTATTGCAACAACTGAAACCACTAGAGTTGTTCCAATCGAACTGCCTAAAATTCCATATCGAGCTGTTAAAACACGATTTGTTGCTAGTTTCAGTAACAATCCTACAGACAAGGCCAGCATGGCAGGTCTAAATTGTTTCTTCCCTTGTTGGATAGCCTGACACGCAATCAAAATACCATATGGTAGCATCAGCAAAGCAAACCATCTCAGTTCAGTCGTTCCAGAGCGATCCTTGAACAGAAACTGATTCAATGCTGGCATCACTATAATGATTCCCACCGTAATAAACGTTGAGAAAATACCACAAACTTTTAAGAGAGATAAACTAATTTCATTAAAGCGATCGGTATCTCGTTCGACAAACCATTTTCTTAATAATGGCATATACGCAGTTGTGATACTTGTTGCAAATACGACCCCTGCTTGGACGATAGGTTGGCCTCGATCATAATATCCTTTCACAACTTTGGCGCTTGTGGCACTCATTCCATTGTCAAGTAACCCTTTATAAACAGTGAATGCATCTACTAATTGCAATAACACGAGAAAAGCCGCTAATAAAAGGTAGACAGACCCTTCATGGTAAAATCGTTTGACCAACGACCCTATGGTATGCCACTTGTTGTGTTCTCTCTCATTTGGTGAGGAACTGCTTTGTCTAGTCGTTTTATTTTGCCACTTCGGCTTAACACGTCTCAAATTAACGATGTTTCTCAGATCGACTCTGTCCAGATAGAAAACAAGCAAAACACCTAAAGCGACTAGGGCAGCTAGCCACGAACTGTTCATTAGAACACCAATGATATGATAGAGATCGCCAGTGATTGAAGTTGCAACGATCAAAATGATACTCACTCTAGCAAGTTGTTCCATTAATTGAGACCACGCTGTAGGTCTTAAATCAAAGTTAGCCTGAGATACTCCTCGTAAAATCACCAGACTTGGGATGAGAAGGAAAAACCAGCTCACAGACCGAATAATCGGTTGCAACAACTCATCTCCCATCCCCTGGGCAATAAAGTCGGCGCCCACATAAAGGCTCAAAAAGCCAAAAACACCCAGTATGCTAAACAATAGATAGGCTGACTTAATGACGCTTATCTTTTGCTCATCATCTTCCTGCTCTACTATAACTGATGCTAAAAAAACAGGTAGGCTAGTCAATGCCATTATTTGAGCAACTCCATAAATAGGGTAGATTTGTTGATAAATATAGAAGCCCTTATCACCCACACTATTTTGCAATGGAATTCGATAGATAGCACTCAAGACTTTAACGACAAACGAAATAATCGTGAGTGTCATCGCACCCTGGGTCAGATCATTCTTTTTCTTCATCGCTCTCACCACTTATAACAGACGCTGTTTCCTTTAAAAAAAGTTTGAGTTGCGTTAATAACTGATCAGGATAGAGTTTCTTTGGGTTAAATAAAATAATGAGTTTTTGCCCATCTTGGGTTACTTGTGCTTTCATTGTCGTAGCATTGAGACATTCAAATAGCTTCATACCGCCAACTTTTTGGCTTGCTTGATCAGTAAAAACAAGTCTAACGGTATCTGTTTGTTGCTTGATCTCAGTGATGCCACTCAAGATTGCCAAATATCTGATCAAGCCAATTTCCACTAAATTAGCCACAGCATCAGGAAACTCACCAAATCGATCGATCAAATCATCTTGTATCTCACGGTAATCACCTTCGGAAGCAATTTGTCTGATTCGTTTATAGAACTCTACCTTTTGGTGCTCATCTGCTAAATACTCATCTGGCAAGTACGCCTCCACCGAAAGGTCAATCTCGATATTTGCCAACGAATAGTCCGTTTTAACTTCTCCTTTACGTTTAGCGACTGCCTCATTTAGCATTTGAGTATACAAATCGTACCCGACTGAGTCGATAAATCCATGCTGTTGTTTTCCTAGCAGATTTCCTGCTCCACGAATAGCAAGATCTCGCATTGCAATTTTGAATCCTGAGCCGAGGTCTGTAAATTCTCGCATCGTTTGTAGTCTTTGCTCTCCAACCTCGGTAAGTGACTTATTAGGATTATACATCAGGTAGCTATAGGCTAAGCGGTTTGTCCGGCCGACACGTCCTCTCAACTGATAGAGTTGTGATAAACCAAAGCGGTCAGCTTGCTCAATAAACAAGGTGTTGACATTTGGCATGTCAACGCCCGTCTCAATAATAGTGGTTGTCACGATGGCATCCAAACGGCGTTCTAAGAAAGCCATCAACACATCTTCTAGTTCATGCTCTCCCATTTGACCATGGGCAATCCCAACATTAGCAGTAGGAACCAATTGTCTGATCATTTCAGCTTTTTGATGGATCGTCTCTACCCGATTTGAAAGATAGAAGACCTGTCCCCCACGAGCCATTTCACGCTCAATGCCATCTCTAATAACAATGGGATTTTGAGCCATTACATAGGTTTGGATTGGATAACGATTCGCTGGTGGCGTTTCAATCACTGAGAGATCACGCACACCAAGCATTGACATATGTAAAGTCCGCGGGATAGGTGTAGCTGTCAACGTCAATACATCTACTTGCGACCGTAATGATTTTAACCGTTCTTTATGTTTCACCCCAAACCGCTGTTCTTCATCAACGACTAATAGTCCAAGATCAAGAAATGACACATCCTTACTCAATAGCCGGTGTGTCCCAATCACAATATCGATGCTTCCTTTTCTTAGGCCTTCAATTGTTTCTTTTTGTTGAGCCTTGGTCCTGAACCGACTCAACAGTCCAATTTCAAATGGATAATCTCTGAAGCGGTCTGTAAATGTTTCAAAGTGTTGCTCCGCTAAAATCGTAGTTGGTACTAAGATAGCAGCTTGTTTACCGTCCATCAGACATTTGAAGATTGCCCGCATTGCAACCTCTGTTTTCCCGTAGCCAACATCACCGACTAATAAACGATCCATTGGCTGTTCCTTTTCCATATCAGCTTTGATCTCTCTAATACTTCTTAACTGGTCTTCTGTCTCTTGATAACCAAAAGCATTTTCAAAGTCTTGTTGCTCAGGTGTGTCTGGACTAAAGGCAAAACCCTTCTCAGCCTGTCTTTTGGCGTAGAGGTCAATCAAATCATCAGCAATATCTTCAATTTTTGCAGCAACTTTTGCTTTAGTTTTAGCCCAATCAGTGCCACCTAATTTGTTGATTTTAGGCACCTTCGCTTCTGAGGAAACGTATTTTTGAACAAGATTTAATTGATCAACCGGAACGAAAAGATTGCCCCCGTCCTTATAATTTATTGCTACATACTGTTTATGAATGCCACTTATTTCAAGTGTCTTAATTCCTTTATAGACCCCAATACCATGATTGACATGCACCACATAGTCGCCTTTTTTTAGCTCATTATAGCTTTTTAATCGTTCGGCGTTAGGAAGATTTTGGGATTGTTTTCGCCTCCGAGTCAACTTATTGAATAATTCTTTTTCTGTAATAACAGCCAATCGGTCAGACGGAAGCTCAAACCCACTACTTAATGGTTCAGCTACAATCTGCAATTGTCCCGTCGCAATCTCGCTTTTATCTGAATAAGCATAATCGATTGAAAAGCCATTTAGTGTTTGTTCTAATTTCTTTTGTTGCGTCTTGTCAGGAACACAGATGATCACGGTTGTTTCCCGTGCTGTCCATCGCTCTACTTCTTGTTTCAAGAGTGGCATTTGTGAGAAGAAAGGTGTCATTGGTCGATACTGAATATTTTCTATAGCGTCAAATTTAAGCCGTCCAAGACCTCTTTGGATAGCTGAAATAAAGGTTTGAGGATTAGGCAAGTCTAATAATGCTTGCTTACCATTAACGGTAAAACGCTGATTAGATAATACTTCTCCTAATACGACTTGTTCACTAATCCAAAGTGCGGCTTCTTCTTCATATCTCGCAATCGACTCATTGATACGGGCATAATCCTCTACAATCACTACGTTGGAACGATCAAAGTAAGCAGTTACGGGAACCAAGTGTTTGTAAAAATACTCAATATAGTAACGCGCATTGAGTGGCAGTTCACCTTGCGATAGCTGGTCAATAATAGCCTCAAAATGATCTGTTTGAGTAGTACGGACTTCTTCATCTTTGATCTTGCCAACACTACTCTTGAGATCCTTTTGTAAGGCAGTTGCGACAGCTTCAAATTGGTCTTTTGGGTATAGCCATTCATCAGCCGGCCAAATTGTTATGTCATCAATATTCTCACGTGATTGTTGGGTGTCTGCATCGAACAATCTAATTGAGTCGATCTCGGTATCAAAAAAGTCGATTCTCACAGGATTCTCACTAGTTAACGGAAAAACATCAACGATACTTCCACGTCTTGCATACTCTCCCGGACGACTAATCATCGTTTGAGGCTCATATCCCATGTTGACTAAATCAGTGACCAGGCTATCCAAACTACTGACTTCTTCGCCAACACTCAAATATCTGACATGATCGCGCCATATTTTAGGAGGTAATAACGGTTTTAATAGCCCACTGACCGGGACAAAGACAATCCCCTTTTTTTGCGTCAGCAATTGTGATAATGCTTGCAAGCGTTCCATCAATAAATCGTTTGAGGCAATAGCCATTTCAGCTGCTAATGTTTCCTCAGCTGAAAAGATAGTGGTCATCATATCATCTGATACCAATAGATCGCAAGATTCTTTCAATTGCGTCGCAGCCAATCGGTTAGGAGTGACCACAATGACCGGAGAATCGTCTTTATCTGCAAGACAAACAAGACTCAGCGCTTCCGCTGACCCCTGTAAACCTGTCATTAAATGTCGTTTAGGCTTGTTGGCTTGATCAAGCCATTTTTTGAGACTAGGAGCCTCGGAAATCGCCTTTAATATAGTTTTCATAATACCTTCCTTATTCACAACTGTATTATTTCTGACCAGCATAACCTGGTCAAGTCTTTCAAAAATAAGTGCATTTTGTTCTTTCTAAGTGATTTTTAGTTCTTACTTAGTGTTTTTTAGTTCTTTCTAAGAGATTTTTACGTGCTTTTTTAAAACAACAAACACAAAACAGCAACAGACGTCAAAAGCCACTAGCTTAAAAAAGCATAGTGGTATTAACGATGACGTCATTATGTTCTTGTACTCTTTTCATTGAATACATCTATATAAATACATTTATTACATACATCTATTGAATACATCTATTGAATACATCTATTGAATTAGAAACTTCTAATAGCGTGCTATTACAGTATACCTTATTCAAGGTGATTTGGGCATAGCGTTTAAAAATCATTTGCGCCTCATTCGAGCGTCTGCTTATACAGGATATCAAACGTATTACTTATGATTGAATCGAGACATCGTTTCAGCAAAGGTATGCCCTGCTATCCAATAATCGATGGCATCAACAGCTTCATCAATCGTTTGATCCAGTTTGATCTGTTCCTCTTTTGAAAACCCTGATAGCACGTGATTAATGACCGTGTGTCCTTTAATCGGATGACCAATTCCAATCTTGATGCGTTTGATTTCTGTCGTACCCAGACGGGCGATAATATGTTTCATCCCATTGTGTCCACCAGCAGATCCCTTGGTGCGTAATCTCAGAGATGCTACGTCGAGATCCATATCATCATAGACTACTAGCAGATCATCTATTGGGACTGTGTAATAATCAACAATCGCACTAACTGCGTCTCCGGATAGATTCATAAACGTTTGAGGTTTGACCACTAACAACTTCTCTGTACCTATAAAGGTTTCGGCATACTGTGATAGCTGTTTATCGATTGTCAAACGAACACCGTTCTTTGCTGCCCAACGATCAATTGTCATAAAACCAACATTATGCCTATTATTCTCGTATTTTTTCCCTGGGTTACCAAGACCCACTATCATCTTTACCATTTTATGCCACCTATCTGAAACCGTTTCACAACACTAGTACAGGCGTTTTATCTGTACTAGTCTCATGTTTAGTTTTCGTTGTATTATTCACTTGAATGCGCTTTACTATTTAAAGTCATATACAATTATTGTCCTACATTAGTCTACAAATAGCGACTAAAACGCTCAGCACGAAATCACTTACATAAATTTATTAGTGAAAAATTGTGCATTCTGCTTCGTTTACTGTTATAATGTGACTGTATTATTTTAACACAAATTGAGAGGAGAATTTCGTTATGGCTTATGTTCCAAAGAAAAATCAAAAAGTAATTTTAGTCGGTGATGGCGCTGTTGGATCTAGTTACGCTTTTGCATTAGTTTTAGAGGGAATAGCTCAAGAAGTTGGGATTATCGATATCGCGAAAGACAAGACTGAAGGGGATGCGATTGACCTTTCACATGCATTGGCATTCAATGCTCCTAAAAAAATCTACTCCGCAGACTATGCTGACTGTAAAGATGCTGATATCGTAACAATTACTGCAGGTGCAGCCCAAAAACCAGGTGAAACACGCTTGGATTTAGTTGGTAAAAACTTACGCATTTTCAAATCAATTATTTCAGATATCATGGCAAGTGGTTTTGATGGGATTTTCTTGATTGCATCTAACCCTGTCGATATTTTAACATATGCAACGTGGAAATTTTCTGGTTTACCTAAAGAACGTGTTATTGGATCAGGAACATCATTGGATACAGCTCGTTTCCGTCAAACTTTAGCTCAAATGATTGGCGTTGACGCTCGTAACGTCCACAGTTACATCATGGGTGAACATGGTGATACAGAATTCCCAGTTTGGTCTTTAGCTAACGTTGGTGGATTACCTATCCACGAATGGGTTGCACGTCACCCTGAAGTCGATGAAGAAGAAATGGTAAAATTATTCTTCAAGGTTCGTGACGCTGCTTATGAAATCATTGAAAAGAAAGGCGCTACTTTCTACGGAATCGCTGCTGCATTATCACGCATCACTCGTGCTATCTTCGATGATGAGCATGCTATACTACCACTTTCAGTATACCTTGACGGACAATATGATCAAGAAGACATCTATATTGGAGTACCAGCTGTTGTTGGACGTAATGGTATTACTCAAATTATCGACGTACCTCTAGCAGATTCTGAAAAAGAAAAAATGGCACATTCAGCTAAAGTATTGAAAGATACCCTGAACAAAGCATTCGCAGACCTAGAAGCCGAATAACTAAGGGTTTGTTCATGAAGTGTTCAGCTTTGAGAAATAAGGAAACCTATCTGAAAATAAGGTCTTGAATTTTCGAGATAGGGTGACTTATTTCCGAAAAAGCTACTTCAGGAACACCGACTATAAGGTTTGTTCAATAAGCGCTTAACTTCGAGCCATAAGGCAAGATAATCAGAGATGAATCAATGGGCTATGACAACAGTGATTGTCATAGCCCATTTTTGTGTCTTAAAAATATATTTTTTCTGTATCAACAACATATAGACGACCGGTATTACATGCATTACATACTTTTCCAATAGTGCTTACTCCACCAAAAGCACTTGCTTTAGTCATTATAATCACTTTGCTTATGGAGGATACATCTACTTCACTCTAGAGATACTCTAGGGAGAGTATTAATCGAACATTTTAAATTGTTCGGAGAATAAAGGACTAACAGACCGATTTTCATGAATTCGGCGAATGGCTTCTGCCATTAATGGAGCTACTGTAACTTGACGAAGTTTTTCAATATGTTTTTCTTCGCTAATTTGGATAGAATCTGTCACAATAACTTCTTTGATCACTGAACGTGTCAGGCGTTCTGGCGCAGGTCCAGAGAGAATAGCATGTGTGCAACAAACATAAACATCTTTTGCACCATAGTCTTTCAATGCTTGAGCTGCTAATGTTATTGTTCCAGCTGTATCGATCATATCATCTATGATGACACAATGTTTATCCTTGACGTCACCAATAATATTCATAACTTCTGCAACATTTGCTTTAGGGCGTCTTTTATCGATAATCGCAATTGGCGCCTTCAAGAATTCTGCTAATTTACGTGCTCTTGTCACGCCACCATGATCTGGAGACACGACTACGACATCGTCCTTATCAGCTTTTAATTCTTCATGCTCCAAAATATAATTAGCCAATAAAGGAGCTCCCATCAAGTGATCCACTGGCATATCGAAAAATCCTTGGATTTGAGCCGCATGTAGATCAAGTGTCAAGACTCGATTTGCACCTGCTGTCGTTATCATATTGGCAACCAATTTAGATGTGATTGGTTCTCTCGATTGTGCTTTACGGTCTTGTCTTGCGTAACCGTAGTAAGGAATCACCACGTTGATAGTCTTCGCTGAGGCCCTTCTCAAAGCATCAATCATAATCAACAATTCCATCAAGTTATCGTTAACAGGCGATGAAGTCGATTGTAGAATATAGACATGATCTCCCCGAATGCTTTCTTCGATATTGATCTTAATTTCGCCATCGCTAAATTTAGTTGATGATATCCTGCCTAACTCTACACCTAATTCTGTTGCGATTTTTTCCGCTAATGGGATATTTGAACTGAGTGCAAACAATTTTAGCTTAGGATCATCATAATGTTTTGTCATTTTCATCCTCCGTTATGGTCAATAGCTTTTCTCCATCCATTCTATCATTTTTTTATTTATGCGGTAGCCTATTTGCATATTTTTCTTTATTTTCTTGCCTAGCACGTGCAATTGCTAATGCTTTTTCAGGTACATCCTTCGTGATAACAGATCCCGCAGCTGTAAAAGCACCCTTTCCAATCGTGACAGGTGCGATAATCGAGGTATCACAACCTATGAAAGCACCATCTCCAACTGTTGAACGATGTTTATTGACGCCATCGTAATTCACAAAAATCGTGCCACATCCAATATTGATTTCTCGGCCTAGATCAGCATCTCCTACATAGGTCAAATGGCCCACCTTGGTGTCTTTGCCTACAGTGGCATTTTTAACTTCTACAAAGTTACCAACATGAACATTCTCACCAAGTGAGGCGTTCGTCCGTAAGTGCGCAAAAGGTCCACAATCACCACCGTTATCAAGCGTCGCCTGTTCAATCACAGATTGTGTCACAGTAACAGAATCCCCTATAGTACTGTCACTGATCCTTGATCCCGATGTGATAAGACAATCTGACCCGATCTTAGTCGTTCCCAATAGCGAGACATTTCCTTCAATCACCGTATCTGGACCAACTTCCACCTTAACATCCACATAAGTGGTTTGTGGATCGACCAGGGTCACCCCGTTGACCATTAGACGGTGATTGATGCGCTCTTGCATCACTTTTCTAGCTTTTGCTAATGCTACACGGTCATTGACACCAAGTCCCTCTCTAGCGTCAGGCATGGCATATCCGGCTACAACTTTCCCTTTTACTTTTAGCACTTCAATGATATCTGTCAAATAAAACTCGCCTTGAGCATTTTCATTGCCAATCGTTTCTAACGCTTCAAAAAGTTCTTTATTATCAAAGCAGTACGTTCCCGTGTTAACTTCTTTGATTGCCAGTTCAGTTGTCTCAGCATCTTTTTGTTCTACTATTCTTTCCAGTACGCCTTGCTCATTGCGGATGATGCGACCATAGCCAGTAGGATCTGGTTCTATACTAGTAAGGACAGTTGCCTTCGAATGGATCGATTCATGGTAAGTGATCAATTGTTGCAATGTATCATCGGTCAATAGAGGTGTATCACCACAAATCACCAATGTAGTGCCCTCTTTCCCCTCCAAAGCTCCTCTAGCCTGCATCACAGCATGAGCCGTCCCCAACTGCTCTTCTTGCAATGTATAAGAAACGCGATCTCCAAGCACTTCCTCAACCATCTCAGCACCATGACCAACTACCGTCACGATTTCGCTAACTCCCAAAGCTTCCAATTGATCAACCACGTGTTCGACCATTGCTTGACCACAAATAGGATGTAACACTTTGTATAGTTTTGATTTCATACGTGTTCCTTGTCCAGCTGCTAATACGATTGCAAATTTTTCCAAAATGTATTTCCTCCAAACTTCCGTAACACCACTAACTATTGACTCTCGCTCTCCAGACAAAAAATGATTCAGTTATTTTTCTGGATCAAACGCCCTCAAATCATCAAAAAAAGAGCCCAAACTAGTCCTTAGCACTCGTTTTCGTTCATCCAAAGCATCAATATGAACTAAGGCATCGATATCTCCAACTTGATCTCTATCATGGTTGCTCAACTCGCATAAGACACAGGTGCCAACCGTTTCTGCCTCGAATTCAGAGGCTAGGATTTGCATACCCTGCACTGTCCCACCGCCATTTAGAAAGTCATCAATGATTAGCACTCGGTCCCCTTTTTTAAGGCTCTTTTTGGATACTTCCATTTTTTCAACCCTATTTGTCCGATAAGATGGGTAATTAATACTAACTGTTGATCCTTCTGTAATTTTAGAATCTCGTCTCACAATCACAAATGGTACATTCAGATAGCGAGCAGCTGTTTGAGCAATCGGTATTCCCTTGGTCGCTACAGTTACCACTGCAGTAACTTGTTTGAAGGCATACTTACTAGCAATCAAATGACCTAGCTGCCTCAATAACTCAGGATCGACCAATACATCAGACAAATACATGAAGCCCCCCGGAAGTAAGCGAGAAGGATCAGCTAATTTCTCAACTAAATGATTCCCGACCTCTAATGCTTGACCTTTTGTTAGTAACGGGATAAAGCGGACCCCACCTGCAGCTCCTGAGTTTGTTTCAACCTTCCCAATACCTCGCTCAGCAAATGTCTTTTTTAGAATCACTAAATCTTCACTGATTGATGATTTAGCTGAGTGATATTTTTTGGTGAAGTAACTTAATGTAATCAATTGATGTGGGTGCTCCAACAAGTAATACACCATAT
>NZ_ATXL01000010.1 GCF_000421665.1 Bavariicoccus seileri WCC 4188
AATGCATGGATAGGACAAGCAACTATGGTAATAAATGACATATAATACATAACAGGGTCAACCAGTGCCGCTATAAAGATGATTACCACAAACAAGCAGAAACTCGCCAACAGATAACTTAAAAACGATTTAGATTTCCTCATAGACTCTCTCCTCAGCCTTTACGACATACAGCATACAACCTATAATTGACTCATGATTTTTAATCATGCCTCTTCTTCATTACTCTTCACTCTTCTTCATTACTCTTCACTCTTCTTCATTACTCTTCACTCTTCTTCATTACTCTTCACTCTTCTTCATTACTCTTCTTCATGAGGCTTCACTAAAACACCTAATACCAGTAAATGTGACCTGAGATGGCAAATAATGTTGCACTATTCCTTTAGCTCATTATAATGGATATAAGCGCTAGTGGTCATTCATTAGCCTCAACTTATTTTTAACTTATCTTTAACTTAACAGCAACTAAGTATCATAACTAGTATCAATTCAATAACTACTTAATTCGACGAGGTGACTTATGAGGGATTCTATACAATCAGCTAAACGGATCGTGATCAAGGTTGGGACAAGTACCTTGGTTTATCCCAATGGTAATATCAATTTAGGAGCGATCAATCAATTAGCATTTGTATTAACTGATTTAAGAAATCAGGGGAAAGAAGTTATTTTGGTATCTTCTGGGGCTATTGGAGTTGGATTGAATAAACTGAAATTAAACAGTCGACCTCAAACCATCCCTGAGCAACAAGCAGTCGCAGCAGTCGGACAAGCAGCCTTAATGGATATTTATAACCAACGATTCATGACTTACGGCCAACAAGTGGGACAAGTTCTGCTCACTCGTGATGTGGTTGTGTTCCCAGAAAGCCGCCAAAATGTGACAAACACTTTCAACAGTCTCTTGAAACTTTCAGTCATTCCAATCGTTAATGAGAACGATACAGTCGCCATTGACGAGTTGGATCACCTCACTAAATTTGGCGACAATGACTTATTATCAGCTATCGTGACAGAAGTGACTGCAGCTGATCTATTGATCATGCTATCTGATATCGATGGCTTCTACACCGCCAATCCAGTAAAGGATCCATCAGCAACTTTGCACAGCCAAATTAGTGAGATTTCTGATGAAATCATGGCACAAGCCGGAGGCAGTGGTACTAAATTCGGTACAGGTGGAATGAGAAGCAAACTAAATGCTGCTAAACGAATACTAGCAAACCACAAACAAATGGTTCTAGCGAATGGTCACGATCCTTTGATTATCTGTGGCATTTTAAAAGGCCACGATATAGGAACCTGGTTTAACGCTAACAATTAAAGGATAAAAGGAGGGCGTGACATGACAGATTTACAACAACTAGGAAAACGGGCAAAAGAAGCATCTACAAGCCTACAATTGAGTGATACCCGTACTAAGAACCGCCTTCTCAATCGTATTGCAAATGACCTCTTATCACATGAATCAACTATTCTAGCAACCAATCGCATTGATGTCGATGCCGCAGAAAAAGCAGGAGTCCCAGCAGTCAAACGTGACCGATTGCAACTCACCCCAGAACGCTTAAAAGACATGGCTGAAGGTATCCAACAAGTCGCTTCCCTCCCTGACCCTATTGGAGACGTCACTGAAATGTGGCAAAACGAAGCAGACCTTACAATTGGCATCCAACGCGTTCCTTTAGGCGTTATTGGGATTATCTACGAATCTCGACCAAACGTGACAACAGATGCTGCTAGTTTATGCCTAAAAACAGGTAACGCCGTCATCTTACGGGGAAGCAGAGAGGCACTCCATTCCAATAAGGCTTTAGTGACTGTGATTCAAGATGCCTTGACGGCTGAAGGTGCTAATCCTTATGCTGTACAACTCGTCACTGACCCTTCTCACGAAATTGCAGAACAGTTGATGCATCTGACCGATTACCTAGATGTCTTGATTCCAAGAGGTGGGGCTGGTTTAATTAAGCGTGTGAAGGAAACAGCTACCGTCCCGGTCATCGAAACTGGTACTGGTAATAACCATGTCTATGTTGATCAATCCGCTCAAATTCCGATGGCGGCTAACATCATTTTGAATGCCAAAGCCCAACGCCCATCTGTTTGCAATGCCATTGAAACAATCGTTCTTCATCAAGCAATTGCTGAAGAAGCCCTCCCAGAGATTGAAAAAGCTCTGTTGACAAAGAATGTCGAGCTAAGAGCTGACGAACGAGCGCTTCCTTATCTCAAAACAGCTGTTTTAGCCACTGAAGAAGATTTCAAAACTGAATTCCTAGATTACATCTTGGCAGTCAAGGTGGTCGATTCAATAGATGAGGCAATTGCCCACATCAATCATTATGGAACGAAACATTCCGAAGCAATCATCACGGACGATTATTTTGCCTCGCAAAAATTTTTGAAAGAAATCGATGCTGCTGCAGTTTATGTCAATGCTTCGACACGATTTACAGATGGCTATGAATTCGGATTTGGTGCGGAAATTGGGATTAGTACTCAAAAGTTACACGCCCGTGGTCCAATGGGACTCGCCGCCCTCACCTCAAGCAAATATATTATCTACGGAGACGGACAGATTAGAGAGTAGTTATTCCATTTTTTCACTTAAATAAGGTAAAAAGTATCACCACTTCTAGTTTGATTACTGAAGCGATGATACTTTTTTTGTTACTAAGCTAATAGACAGACATGCAATTCAATAGATAAGCATGCAATATTGTTGATAGCATTCATTATTGTAGATAAGCACGCTGATCTATTTGGTTAAAGAAGACGTATTTATGCTAAAAGGAGCGAAAATTCTTTCAAGACTCTCTGAATCATTTCATCCCAGAAGGCCCAGTTGTGGTCTCCTGATTTCTCAAAATATGATGCTTTCTCCCCAAACGGACTCGCCGTTAGCTTTTTACGAAATTGCGTGTTGTTTTCGTATAAGAAATCTTCTGTTCCACAAATTTGGATAAAGTGGCACCCACTAGAGTTTTGTTTGACATCCAATAAGCGATATAAGTTATCATCACTTTCCTCAAATGACTCTAACGATCCAAAAATACGATGAAATGCCTTCTCTCTGCTCGAATCATTCTTCCATAGTGATGCAACATCCAATGCTCCAGAAAGTGACGCGCTCGCTTTAAACCGTTCAGGATGCTGTAATGCCCATTTAAACGCACCATATCCTCCCATCGACAATCCAGCAACGAATGTTTTTTCGGGTTTTGAAGAAATATGATACCAATGCTCCATTTTTTTTGGCAACTCTACAGTCAGATATGTCCAGTACGGCTCTCCTTCATACATATCGGTATAATAACTCAATTCTACCTGGGGCATTACAATGACGAAGGGATAGTCACTGGCATAACGTTCCAATGATGTCGCATTTAGCCAGGCATTGCAATCATCTGACCACCCGTGTAATAAATATATGACAGGAAATTCACTATAATCATTTTTGGAAATTCCATCTCTATTATCGGGCAAGAAAACGTTGATTGACGTTCCTTTTCCTAGGATTTCAGATCTAAAGTTCATACGACTAATTGCCATAATTATGCTTCAACTCCTTATGGAAATGATTTACCTGCTACAAATGATGTATAGATTAATTCATCTTCGGCTTTTTTCCCTTTAACTAGTCTCACTATTTTCTCTGCCGCAACCATCCCCCAACGATATTTTGAATAGGAAATAGTAGCAAGGCGTGGCTTCAAAAATGATCCAAGTTGCATGTTGTCAAAACCAATCAACCGAACATCAGCACCAATGACTTCAGCGTGCTTATCAGCATAACTATAAACACCAATGGCCATTTCATCATTAAACGCAAAAATACTGATGGGCCTGTCTTTAGTATCACTAAAAATCTTCCGCGCGGCATCATAACCAGATGGCTCAGTGAAATCACCAGGTATCAGTTCATAATCAATGCCATAGCGGTTTAATTCTTTTTCGCTAGCTTTCAGACGCTCCTGACTATCATGACCATTCTTTGGTCCTGTAATCAGATAGACCTTCTTGGTATGTCGACTGACCAGTTGTTCTATGGCTAAAGTCGATCCCCCTTTGTTGTCTAATAGAATCTTACAAATATTTGGATGCTCAATTATCCGATCTAAAACAACCATATGGTGTCCACGATTGGCAAATTTGATAATGTCTTCGGACTTAAAAGTCCAATCTAAGACAATAGCACCATCAACCATTTTTTCTGGAATAAAAAGTTGTGACTTTGAGCCACTACACACTATCATTTCATAGCCATAAACTTGTAACCCTTTTTTGATGCCATCTAGCAGTTCTCCATAAAAACTACCAGCATAATCAGTTAAATAAACCGCAATGATATTAGTTTGCCTTCTTTTCAAAGTGCGCGCTGCCATATTCGGAATATAATTCAATTCTCTTGCTATCGCTTTAATTCTTTCTCTGGTCTCTTCGGTTACTTTAGGACTGTCGTTTAAAGCATACGAAACAGTTGATATCGACACTCCAGCCTTCTTCGCGATATCTTTGATTCCAACCATATCGACACATCCCTTCTACTAGCAAGTTTTAGATATAAATATCTAAGTGGTTGTTTTCGCGTAAGATTTCTTTCAGGTTTTCGGCAGATAATACAATGCCACCTTCCCTATAACGGTTTTCTTCAAGAACAAATGGTAATTCCATTTCATTTAAGTATACCTTTTTGTTTGAGTGTTTAACATGGAATTTGAAGGTTGTTTTCTTATTGTACAGCTCATACTGCAACTCCAAGCCATCTAATTCAATGGGTAATACCGGATCTAAAACTAATTTATCATGGTTTTCTCTTATCCCCAATATATTGCTCAAAAGCTGGTTGATATAGATCCCAGGACCGCTGGAATATATTCTCCAGCCACCCTTAACAGTTACTTCTCCATCTCTAACTTGATCAAAGTTGTCTTGCGCCTCATACCTTGTTTTGAAGTCACCGTCTGAGCTACTGAAGTAAGTATTAGCTTGACGTATCTCAGCATTAGGAACTCTTTCTTTTATCGCTATTGGATTGATTAAAGTTAGCGCACGCCACGCTTCCTGACTTTCACCAATTTTTGCCATTGCCTCAGCAAAACGAATATGAGCATGGACATATTGAAGACCAATCTCTCTCCCAAAGTTAGCGGCTTGTTCTGCACGTTTAAAATTAGTACTTACCCCTCCATTATAATGCGCGGGTCTATTCATCAAACGTACCCCATCTGGGAATTGCAAGTATTGCTTGATCACATCAAAATGGTGCTCAACACCCTTTTTATCGAGTAATTCTGCAATCATACTTCGCGTCATTGGTAATAAGCGATACTGTATGCCTGTCTTCTTGTCAGTTGGATGTATCATTAATTCAACTTCACCTGGTTGTTTCATATAAACAAAACCTGGTAGTGTATCTGTCCCCAACATATATTTTTGATAATCTGCCTTGATACCTGCAACTAGATCATTCAAATGATCAGCATAATTCTTATCCACTTCACTCATCAATGTTGCAAATTTCTTTAAAACTTGATAGGTCAAGGCGACAGTCCAACTACTTGCCATTTGTTTTTTCATCGCACTATTATTCGGTTGAAGAGTATCATCCCAGTCACCATCACCATAGCAAGATAAATATGTCCCTTGTAAGAAATTGGTTTCAATATAGTTAATTTGCTTCTTAATATGATCGAGTAATGTGACTTTTTGACTTAAGCGCAAATACGTGTTCCGACTTGTATAAGGAATCTCTTCTTTTAATATTTCAAAATCTTGGCTTTTTTCAAGATAATCTGTCACTACTTTTAGTGGCCAAATAATGACGTCCCCATGACTTTCTGAAGCCTTTATTTTCTCATACTTATCGAACATAAACCATTGAGGCCAGTTGCCATCTTCGTCAAATTGATTTTCATAAACATGTGAAATAATTGATGCAACTATTTCGGGACGATCTATTGCAAGGAAAAACTCCGTAGGCCCTTGTGATACATCTCGTGTCCCCCAAGCTGCACCCCCATATTGCTCTAAACCATGTGGCGACAGATAATGTACTAGCATATTATGTGTATACCAACGGATTAATAGATTTATCGAGGTCACATCTTCACTATCATGGCTTAATTTAAAATGATGCAATAAGCTATCTATGAACGCGCTATACTTCTTATCCTCTTGCGATAAGGCTGTATTAACTGGTGTAAAAGAGTCTCCAGTCGTCCCTTGGGTAATAATCGTAAATGACGATTGTTCAGTTACTTTAAAAACTGTTAGTGTGTCATCTTGACAATCAGGCATAAACAGCTTTTCTGTTGTCAGTTCAAACGGTTGATCGATGGCCATGTAATAGGTTAAATCAGGATAAAAATCTTTAATAACAGATTTTTCAGAAGGTTTGATTGTAAGGACTTGATCATTTTTATTCAAATTATAGGTCTGATGCCCTTCATCCGGTCCCATTATCAATTGATTCGTTATGGCAAAAGTGTATTTTTTATCTGTAGCACTTGTCAATTCCGTTCGTATCTCTCTCACAGAATTAGGTATGCCACTTACTGTGTACACACTTACTTTTATCATGTCGTCCGCTAGTTTATAGTACCATGTCGCTGAGTTTAGGCCCATCTCAAAAGCCGAAGGCATGGTCAATAAGCGCCAGTTGCCATCTTCGAGAATATAAAAACGTTGCCCTGAACTTTTCATGACATTCAATGAGTTACGACTATTACTAGATAACTTGTTACTAGTTGTATTGCCCAGAACTATTTGAGAGTTAAAAATACCATACATATAAACGGTACTACTCATTATTGGGTCATCAACACTTAATGTTTGTCCACTCAAAAGTATATGACCGTGAGCTCTTTCCATTGCATTTTCTTTTGCCTTCAAGACCACATGGTGTTCATTCGCAAAGAAGGAGTAAATCTCATCATTTACTTTTTCAACTTTTGCTTTTTTGGGAAATAAAATTTCTAATTCTTCTTCTGTTAAAGTTAGTCCTACAACAGGTTTCCCAATTTTTTTTGAAGGCTGCTTTATGGCTTTTATCTGATCAAAGTGAGTCTTTTTATAAGAGTCTTTAATATCTTCAATTGAGACTACATTTTCCGTAACGGCCTTATCTTGACTAGCTAGTGCTAGACCATAAAATACAAATTCATGTGTATTTTCTTGATGATCTTCACCTAAAGCTACTTTCTGAGATTGTAATGCAATGTATGCAAACTCATACTGGTAAACTTCATTAGCTAAGTGTTCCTCAGTTAAAATTTTTGGCGTGTTAGTTGTTTTATATTCTGTACCAAAGAACTGATATCCATCTGTTGAAAATCCTGCGAGTTCATTTAAACTCCCTTGTTCAACCAATGGGAATTTGCCATCTTGAGGTTGATTTTGGCGTGAAGAAATGACATAACGGCCTTTATCCTTGGTGACATGATGATCAATATATTGAGAAATATAAGCTTCATTAGTTTCCACAACAGCTTTTTCAGCATTCCCTATATCTTGACCATATATGATATCTATGATTCCATTTCCCTTAACAGTTACTTGCCAGAACCATCTATTTTTTTCCGCTAATTTAAAGTTCACCTGATATTGAATGTTTTCAAACTGCCCTCTCCAAGATAATTGATCCTCGCTATAACCAAATTCACTTTCACTAATGGATCCAATCATAGGAGTAGCTTTGATCCCATTTTCTGTATGCACTCTCAGATAGATTTGATTTATACTACCATCTAGGTGATTTCCGCTGATTTGATTAATCATCTTTTGATGACTGATAATATAGTTTAAATCGCCGGTCTTATGAAAAGTTATCGTCGTATCGTCTTTTGTAAACTTAATTAAATTCTTCATATCTACCTTCCTCGCCTAGTTACTATTAGTTCCTATAGTCAAACACTTTTTCTAGTAGGTCACGGCTATTCCCGCCAATCATTACTTTAAATTGACCATCATCGCTTCTCGCTGTTTTATCTGAATGAACATATCGCAACAATTTTTCGTCAATTTCAAACGTTACTTTTTTCGATTCGGACGGTTCTAGCCATACTTTCTTAAATGCCTTCAACTCTTTGACCGGTCTGGCTACTTCAGCAACGATATCTTGTAAATAAAGTTGAACGGTTTCTTCCCCAGCCATTTTTCCAACATTCTGCACAGTGATCGACACAAGAATAGTTTCATCTTTATTCATTCTATTTTGACTCAATTCCATATTGTTATAGTCATATGATGTATAACTTAATCCAAAGCCAAATGGATACTTAGCATAATTAGAACAATCTAAATATTTTGAGACATACTTTTCATTTGGTGCACTTTCATACGGCCTACCAGTATTATTAACATTGTAATAGATAGGCACTTGTCCCACTGATTCTGGGAAAGACATACTTAAGCGTGCACTTGGATTAAAGCTACCCCATAATACATCTGCAAGAGCATTTCCTGCCTCAGTTCCTGGGAACCAAGCAACTATTATTGCTTCTGCCTCGTCTACATCCGACAAATCTAATGGTCTCCCATTGTACGTTGTTACTATGACATTTTGATTTACCGATTTGATTGCTTTAAATAAACCAATTTGCGCTTTTGGTAACCTAATATCGCTACGACTGGCAGCTTCGCCACTCATCCATTCTGGTTCACCTAAAGCTAAAACGACCTTTTCTGACTGATGAGCAAGACTAATTGCCTCTTCAATAGCTTTCTCAGAGGGTTCAAAATAATCAAATTTTTCTTTTCCAATCACTACATTCTTCGAGCATTTTTTTGCTCCATCTGCTAGCGAAACGGACTCTTCCTGTTTACCCTGCCAAGACCAAGCTCCCAACACATCATTAGAACTGGCTCCAGGGCCAACAATAGCAACTTTGTCATTCGCTTGTAGTGGTAGAATGTTATTGTTTTTAAGGAGTACTATGCTTCTTTTAGCAATATCTCGAGCTGCTTTTCGATGGTCTACTGATAAGATTGTTTCTGATTCCCGTTCTTCGTTTGCTCCACGGTAAGGATTTTCAAATAACCCTAAGTCATTTTTAAGTGTCAATATTCTTAAGACAGATTCATCAACGAGTTCCTCGCTGATGATGCCTTCTTTAATCAACTCTTCTAGACTATGGTTGTAACAAGATGTCATCATCTCAATATCTACTCCACTCACTAAAGCCAGTCGAGCTGCTTCTTTTTCTGTGGCTGAAACCCCATGTGGAATGGTCTCTTTTACAGCACCCCAGTCCGATATAACAACACCTTTAAATCCAAATTCGTTTCTTAATACATCTCTTAACAGCCATCTATTAGCTGTAGCTGGAATGCCATCAATAAGGTTGAATGACGTCATAACTAACTTAGCACCAGCATCTATGGCTGCTTTGTATCCCGGTAAGTAATTCTGTCTTAGCTCACGTTCAGACATATTGACCGTGTTGTAATCTCTCCCACCAATTGGTGCACCGTAAGCCGCAAAATGCTTGACGCAAGCAGCAATTTTGGTTAAATCATTCTTTAAATCATCGCCCTGATACCCTTTTACAAAAGCTGCTGCTAAGGTTGCATTGAGAAAACTATCTTCACCCGTTGATTCGAGTACACGTCCCCACCTAGGATCACGAACTAAATCAACCATCGGCGAAAAAGTCACATGTAAACCAGAAACCGAAGCTTCAAGAGCTGAAATACTAGCTACAGCCTCTGCCACAGTTGGATCAAAAGAACATCCTAAAGCCAATGGAATGGGGAAAATTGTTCTAAACCCATGAATAATATCGGCCATCAAAATCAACGGAATATTAAGTCGATTATTTTTTAAATATTGATCTTGAACTCTCTTTGCCTCCTTGGCACCGGAAACTCCAAGCGTTGTTCCAGCGTTGTTAATCGCCTCTTGGGTCAATTCCAATTCAGACATTGGTCCAGTTTTTTCTTCCGCTGTGTCCGAATAAAAAGCTGCTGCTAGTTGTAACAGTTGATCGATTTTTTCATCTAGCGTCATTTGACTTAAAAGATTTTCTATCTGTTTTTTATTCATCATTTCTCCTATTTTTATCCGTTATTTCAAAATTTATATCACTATTCGTACATGTCCTTTTAACAGTGTTCAAAACCTGTCATACGTATTTACTTGGCTTATTTCATTCCAGAGACATTAAAGCCTTGTAAAATATATTTTTGGAAGATTAGAAATACAATCAAGATCGGCACGACCATGAATGTAGCTCCCGCCATTTGTAACGCATAATTTGAACCATGTTGCCCTTGTAGCAACTGTAGTCCAACTGACAAAGTATAAAATCTTTCATCATTTGCAATAATCAATGGCCATAAGAATGCATTCCAACCCCCGATGAAGGTTAAAATACCTTGGACAGCCAATATTGGCCTAGTCACCGGCAAAATGATTCGAAGAAAAATATACCATTCACTTGCACCATCTAAACGAGCTGCTTCAATCATTTCATTTGATATGGTACTCATAAATTGTCTAAACAGGAAAATGCCGAACGCACCAGCCAAACCTGGCAAAATAATACCAGCAAGTGTATTGGTTAAATTGACAGCATTAAGGATCAAATACACCGGGATCATTGTAACTTGACCAGGAATCATCATTGTTGCTAGTACTAACAGAAATAGTTTATTTTTCCCTTTAAAGTCATACTTGGAAAAACCATAACCTGCCATCGCGTTTAAGAAGAGACCCGCGAACGAGAAAAATGTGATTATTAGGGTATTTTTCAAGTATGTTCCAAAGTTCAGTCGATCAAATAATTCTATGAAATTATCAAACGTCGGATTTTGTGGCAGCAATGTTGGGACAACTTGGTTGATTTCAGCATTCG
This sequence comes from Bavariicoccus seileri WCC 4188, assembly GCF_000421665.1. Taxonomy (GTDB): domain Bacteria; phylum Bacillota; class Bacilli; order Lactobacillales; family Aerococcaceae; genus Bavariicoccus; species Bavariicoccus seileri. The sequence continues at coordinate 10,863 of NZ_ATXL01000010.1, forward strand.
TTTTAAAAGAAGAGAAAATCATCCAGAGAAATGGGAAAAAGGTCATTGTTCCAAAGATTAATAGAATCAACCCAACAAATATTTTAGTGCCCCGTTGCGAATTTTTATATGATTTATGCATCTTTCAACCCCTCCTTACAATTCATTTTTTCGTTGTCTGTTTTGGACTTTAAGCTGAATAATAGTTACAATGATTATCGCGATAAATAACACGAATGATCCAGCAGCTGCATATCCAAATTTGCTGTATTGGAAACCATTTTGGTAGATGAATAACGCAATTGATAGTGTACTTTGCAATGGTCCCCCATCTGTCATAACAAACGGTTCTTCGAAGAATTGGAACCACCCAATTAAGGTTGTCACTGTGACAAAGAAAATCGAAAACTTCAATAATGGAACAGTTATTTTAGTGATCTGTTGCCATTTATTAGCACCATCTATCTCGGCGGCTTCATAATACGCTTTGGGAATTCCTTGAATAGCTGCTAGAAAAATCAACATATTCAAGCCTATAGCTTTCCAAACTGCAATAATGATCAAAGAAATCTTTGAGGTTCCAGGATTTGTCAACCAAAGGATAGGGCCGACATTGATATATGAAAGAAGATGATTTAACAATCCAATTGTAGGGTTATATAAGTACATCCAAACCACAGCTATTGCTACTGTATTTGTGATAGATGGACTATAGAAAACTAACCTCATGAATTTAAAAAACTTATTTTCCCCAAAATTAATCATAATCGCCAGAGCAAGGGATATCAGAATAACTAGGGGAACACCAATAACGACATAATAGATTGTGTTTAAAACAGCTTTGCCAAAACTAGCATCAGTAAATATGTTTCTGTAGTTCTCTAAACCAATGAAATTGATTCTGGAATAATCTGCTAAGCCAGCTAAGCTCATATCCGTAAAACTGATAATCAGCGCAATAAAGATTGGTATAATGGAAAATATAACAAGTAGTGTGATGGCCGGGGCAATGAAAAAGTATGGGGCCTTTTTTGCTTCCATTTTTGATTCCTCCTAAAAAAGAAACTCGACTCTCAAAGATTTAGAGAGTCAAGATCTTGTTCAATCTATTTTAGTATATTTTCAGTTTGCTGCGTTAAATCATCCATTGCTGTTTGAACATCTTTTGATTTAGCAACAACTTGTTCCCATTCTTTCAAGTAATTTTGAGTGATTTCGTCCCATTCCTTCATCAAAGGCATTGGTTGTGATTCGTTTAACTGTTCCCCAAACACTGAAATATGTGGATCAGTCGTAAAGACATCATCTTCCCATGCAGATTGACTTGTAGGTAATGAATTTGTATTTTCAAAGAACGCTGTTTGGTTCTCTGGTCTAGATAAGAACTCAATCAATTTAATAGCATCATCTTTTTTCTTAGAACTACTAAATACAGCTAAATTGGCACCACCTGTTACAGATGTATTACTAACAGGTCCAGCAGGTAATTCCGCTACTGCCCATTTTCCTTCAATATCGGGCGCGTTTTCTTCAATAGCATTAATCATCCATGGACCACTGATAAACATAGGAACAACACCGTCACCGCCAAAACCTTGACTGATATCTAACCCTAAATCTGTGCTAGGAGCAGCCCCTGATTCTACCATTCCATAAAGGAAATCAAGTGCTTCTACCATTTCTGGTTGGTTGAACAACGGAGTGGTATTATCATCGAACAATTCTGAACCATTTTGTCGCGCAAACATAAATCCAAAAGTCGGTTCAGAAGCATCAACATTGAAACCATACATATTATCTCCACGTTCAGACAGCTTTTGTGCAGCATCTGCTAATTCATCCCATGTTTTTGGTGCTTCAGAGTAACCAACTGATTCTAATAAATCCGTGCGATAATATAGTGCCCGTGTCTCTGTATACCAAGGAACAGCATAGTATTTATCGTCGAACTTAGTAGTTTCCACTGAGCCATCAAAAAAATTAGTAGGCTTTAAGGTGTCATTTCCTTCTACATCTTCAGTTATATCTAGTAACGCACCGGCGTCTACAAACTCACTCATATACGTTGAGCCCATTTGTACAACGTCTGGACCACCCTTTGATGCAACTGCAGTCAACAATTTATCTCTAGAAGAACTCCATGGAATACTTTGAATTTTAACTTTTATCCCAGTTTCTTCTGTAAAATCATCCACGATTGGTTTGATTCCTTGGTCACCATCACCCATGTACCAAAAAGTAAGTTCATCACTTGAACTACTATCGCTCCCACCATTTGAACAGCCTGCCATTAAGCCTATAGAAGCTACAGCTAAAGCTCCCAAAGCCACCATTCTCTTTTTAAATTTCATTTTCCATCCTCCATTTTGTTTTTTTATTTTGGTGAAACGTTTCTATAAATTGATTATACATCATGAATTTTATAAATGCAATCGCTTTCTGTTCTGTTTTTGTAGCAAATTATCGGAGATATTCCATTTCTAACCTATAAATTAACCTTTCAACTATCGAATCGTTTCTATTGTTAGAAGTATTTAGGTATCAGACTAAACTTTGTGGCTTTTTTTGACAAAATAAAAAGTAACTCACAGTCTGTCGAACAGATAGACTATGAGTTGCTCTTAAAAAATGTCTTTTTAAAGTTTATAATTCTTCAAGTGACTGCTATAACAATCGATAGGATAAGGATTTACCATCTTGTTAATAATCTTATAGACAAACATGCCATCCTATAAACAAACATGCAACTTATAGATAAACATGCTGATCAAAATGTACTATTTCAGACAACTTCAACGCCTTTTTCAGGAACGACTAAACAAGCAACTTCACAGTGGGGAAAATGGCTTGCTAACTGGCGTCGCAACTTTTCACCTTCGCTTTTTTTTGCAATTGAAATAATAGTTGGCCCAGCACCACTTAACGCTGTTCCAATCGCACCGTATGTTTGCGCTAAGTCAACGACGTGAGCATACTCCTTAACCAAAGCTTCACGATAAGGTTGATGGAATAGATCCTTTCGCATCATCCGACCCATGAGTTCCCAGTCCTCGGTTAAAAGTCCAACCACCAACATATTACTGATAGCACTCGCTTTAACAGCATCAAAGAAAGGGAGAGTTTCAGGTAATACCCGTCTGGCATCTCTAGTCAACACTTCATAGGGTGGCACGACAACAACAACATCGATATTTGGCGATTTACCGAGATACATCTCCGTATCAGAAGCTTCATGCATACCGATAAATAAACCACCAAATAATGAAGGTCCCACATTATCAGGATGCCCCTCAATGCTAGTTGCCAAGTGAAGTTTCTCCTCATTCGACAATTTCAAATCCGCTAGTTGATTAGCAAGCTCAACACCCGCCACAATAGCAGACGCGCTTGTCCCCATGCCACGAGCTAAAGGAGCATCACTCCATACAGTGACCTTAGCTGGAGGGAGTTCTTTATGGTAAGCATCCGCCACTTTTTTAGCGACACGATACATTAGGTTGTCTTCGCCAGTGGGTAGTGCTTTTAACGCTTCAGTGGTTCCTTCAAAGTGCCAGACGTCACTTGGCCGAACAGTCAGCTTTAAATACTTTGATAATGCCATACCTACGGAATCAAAACCCGGGCCAAGATTGGCCGTGCTTGCTGGCACAATGATTTCAAACTGTTTATCTCTATTTTTCTGTTCTCGCTTCATGGCACTGCTCACAATCCGACCGGTAGGTTTAAGTGTTTCAACACTTCTTCTTCAATTGCAGGCACCTTTAATGGCTTTATATCTGAAATATCAAGGGCGGTATTAGGATCCTTCAAACCATTCCCCGTCAATATAGCAACAACAGTACTTCCATCTTCAATTTCGCCAGACTCTACTTGTTTCATTACACCAGCAATCGTGGCACACGAAGCAGGCTCTGCAAAAACACCTTCTGTTTTAGCGAGAAGTTGATAAGCCGCTAAAATTTCCTCGTCAGTCACTTCATCGATTTTACCATTTGATTCAGTAGCTGCATTGACAGCTTTTTCCCAGCTTGCTGGATTACCAATACGTATAGCTGTCGCAATCGTCTCAGGATGCTCAACTATTTTATTATGAACAATAGGAGCTGCCCCAGCTGCTTGGAAGCCACGCATTTTAGGTAACCCAGTCCCATGCAAGTCATTGAACTCTTTGAACCCTTTCCAATAAGCTGTGATATTCCCAGCATTTCCGACAGGAATCGCCAAGATATCTGGTGCTGACCCCAACTGCTCACAAACCTCAAAAGCACCAGTCTTTTGCCCCTCGATACGATAAGGATTAATCGAGTTAACCAAAGCAATCGGGTGATGAGCACAAATATCCCTAACCATAGTCAAAGCTTCATCGAAATTCCCATCTATAGCAATGATTTCCGCGCCATACATAACAGCCTGTGCTAATTTACCAAAAGCTATCTTTCCATCCGGAATGATCACGATACATTTCATTTGACTACGGGCAGCATAAGCTGCAGCTGAAGCAGACGTATTCCCCGTAGAAGCACACATAATAGTATCGTTGCCCTCTTCCTTTGCCTTAGCAACAGCCATGACCATGCCACGATCTTTAAAAGACCCAGTTGGATTGACTCCCTCGGTTTTTGCATACAATTTTATGCCAAGCTGTTTCGATAATGTTTCCAGAAAGACAAGAGGGGTATTCCCTTCATTCAATGTCAAATGAGGTGTCTTTTCTGTTACGGGTAACTGGTCCTTATAATGGTCAATCAATCCTTGCCACATTTAGTATTGTCCACTCCTTTGTTTAATGACTTGTTCACTGCCTATAAAATGTTAAAAAACAATGAGAAAGTTTGTTACGCTTATTATAGATAACTGACACACATTAGACAAGGACATATGCCATATTTATCACAAACAATGTGATCTTTATCCCTATTTTTCTACAAAAAAAGAACTGAGAGTGATTTCTCAGTTCATCTACAAACATCTACTAAAGAATTTTTATTGGGTTGAACGTCTTGTCTGACCTAGACCTAACAGCATTTAAGAAGTCATACAATTCTTTGAGCGTTCACTATCGCACATGACTTATGCCGCCACTATCCAGAAAACTACTCACCAGAAAACTACTCAGCACTTTTAAAACATATCAAATCTATTCAGCAATTTCGATCTCGATTGGCGTATGATCTTGTCGCGTACCCGAATCGATCATCTCAGCTTTCGTCACTTTATCAGCGATCCGATCACTGACGATCGTATAATCGATCCGCCATCCTGAGTTGTTTACTTTACTCGTGCGAACACGCTGTGCCCACCAACTGTAGACACCTTCAACATCGCCATGCACATGACGGAAAGCATCGGTAAACCCACGGCTTAATAAGTGCGTAAAACCAACACGTTCTTCATCTGTAAACCCAGCAGACATGTGATTGCGATCAGGATGAGCTAGATCGATCTCATGATGGGCAACATTAAAGTCTCCAACCGCCAAAACAGGTTTAGTCTTGTCCAATTCGGCTAAATAATCAGCATACTTTTGATCCCACACTTGTCGATCAGCTAGACGTTCTAATTTGTTACCCGCATTGGGTGTGTACACTTGCGTCACAAAAAGATTGTCAAATTCGAGCGTGATAATCCGCCCCTCAGCATCCATCGTTGTCGGTGCTCCAATTTCTGGGAACGTAACCTTAGGCTCTTCTAACGTTTTAAGGTAAAAGAACAAAGTCCCAGCATAACCCTTACGCGCAGGTTCAACAGAACTCCGCCAGGCATAATTATAATTCGGAGCCAGTTGTGTAATCACTTCGATGTGTTTAGAGGTTAACCCTTTGACTGATAATTTAGTTTCTTGAATAGCGATGACATCCGGTTTTAAAGCAATGACCTTTTGTAACGTCGCACGTGTTAACAATGCCCGATTAGAATCGCTCGTTAATGCAGCATTTAATGAATCGATATTCCATGAGATGAGTTTCATATAAGTTCGTGTACTCCTATCATTTGTAATTTAACTATTGCAAGGTGACAGTGATAATAAAGCCAAACCTTAACTATTTCCATATCACTAGAATACCCTATTTCAGCTTTATTTTCATATACTAGCATACTCTGAGAATACACTATGGGCCAAAAAGCAATACTAACCCTTCAATACGGACCACCTTACGAGATAGCCCGTACATTAGAAGTTAGTATTGCTCCTTAATGACTTCAATCAATTTAGCTGTCGATAATTCATGTGGTACTAAAACTTGGTTATCATAAAAACCATCATGCTCATAACGAGGGACAATATGCACATGAAAGTGAGTGTTTTCTTCCATAACACCTGCATCGTTTTGTAATACTGTAGTGCCGAGAACATCAAAATTTGTTTCGATGGTTGACACTAATTTTATCTCTAGCCGGATTAAGTCGTCTAATTCCTTTTCGGTCAACTCTGTTAAACTCATTCGGTGCTCTTTTGAAACGATTAGAATATGTCCGTCCTGAACTGGAAATTTATCTAATAACACCTTGAAGTACTTCGTTTCTAAGAAAATCTGACTAGCGCTGAGACCTGAGCAAAAAATGCAATTAGTCACTTAAATTATCCTTCCATTACTCTTTTATCGTCAACAACAGATAAATATAACAAATCAAAGATTGCTTTGAATTGGTGTAAAATTACCTTTTCTTAATCGCTTAAAAATGCAATTGCTTTCTTATATTTTTCAAGCCTTTTATAGTCTTCTTCTGTTGGGCTAGGTAGACGAGACAAGTCAGAATTATGTTTCAGATCTGCAAGTTTAACAACCCTAGCTATGGGATTCAATTTAACTTTTTCTAGATTAAGTAAAATAAGGTTCCTTACTATTTTTCGTCAACGTCTCAACCGCAGTTACGACTTGATGTAGTATACCTTGCCTCATTAAATCATCGGCCGTAACATCAGCATCTTCAAGTACGTCATGCAGATAGGCAGTTGACTTTTCTTCGCCTTCTGTCACATAACTGGCTACAACCTTTGGATGTTAGATGTAGTCAATTCCTGCTTTATCAACTTGACCTCGATGTGCTACCGTTGCGATTTCTAATGCTAAATCAACATATGACATAAATCATTACTCCCTTATTCCTATAAACTTTCAAATCAGTCCTTAGTGATTATGACATAAATATGTCTACTCTTGTGTATAGTATGAAATATTCATCAACATCTTCTAGCCAATTAATCAATACTATCTTTTGGAATCATTATACCATTTCCGGCATTTAAGCCTTCAACAGTAAACGTTTTTTTGGCCAAATTTGGTTATTACATCTTTTGCATTAACTGAGATAGTTTTTACTTTACCTTGACTATTTTTCACAAAAACAAGGCTCCTTTTCAATGAAATTAAAAATAATAAACATTCAACATATTTATAACAGTTTCTCATATATCCTTCTTGGAATTGATTCCGAGAAAGTAAAATATGTTTGGATTGGAAATTCTCCTGTAATCTCTCCCGGTTTAGACGCCCCTAGGTAGTAATAGTTATTCGAACTTTTGTTTTTACGAACAAACAACAATATTGCTTTTCTATCTAGCAAATCATGTGCATATTTTTGTCCTCTGTTATGAGGGCCTTCCCAATGAAGCTTATTTCGGTTCACAATATAATCTTGATACATTGTCAATGGTGAAAAGTCTTTTTCTGTTTTTTCTAATGTTATAAAAAGGACTTCTATATTTTTCTTTTTGACGTTCAACACACCACTTGTATGCTGTAGTACATTCTCCATCCCGGGTAAGCGAGACATTATTTGAGCATTGGTGTAGGTTCCGTATTTTGTAAAACCATACTGATCAATACCTTCCACAACCTGATCATTGGTCAATTTATAATCGATAAGATTTCTAAATTCATCGACTAAATGAGCATTAGAATTTTCGAGAAGTTTTACTACTTCTTTCCTTTTATTTACTCCCTTTGGTTTATTTGAAAAGTAAGTTGCATATAAAAAACGATAATCATCTTCACCAATTCTAGAACTGTTTAGTAGCAAATCAAAAGATTGCTTATTATTGCTATCAACTGTATTTTTAAACACAAAGGAATATCTGACACTTTGATTTTGTTTACCAAATCGCAAATCTGATAGTGTCGTATTCTTATCCAATAGCTCTTTATATATTTCTGTTGGCGTAACTTCTAGTTTCTCTACGATATTTTTAAGCGTTGGCTCAGCATCATAATTTTGTTTAAATTGTTTTATTTCTTCTCTGAACCATTTCTTACCCGAGGATTGTTTCTTGATATTTTCTAAAACAATCTTTTTAGCCACTGGTTCTAATGTAATGACAGAACCCGCAGGTACATATGGAAAGTCATCTTCTACAGCTTTCTTCACACTGCCTTTTTGGATCAGTGCTCGGAATTTCATTTGGTAATTATACCGAGCATGTTGTCCACCGATAAAATCTAGCACTGTCAAATACTCTTTTCCTTCGCTTCTTCTTAGCCCTCTACCAAGTTGTTGTAGAAAAATTGTTTTTGATTGAGTCGGTCTCAAAAATAAAACGGTATCAATGTCTGGTATGTCAACACCTTCGTTATACATATTTACAGTGAAAACAAAGTTGACTTTGCCACTTTCCAAATCATGTTTCACTTGATCTCTGTCATTTGCTCCGTCACTGACAAGGTAGGTAGCTTTATACCCTAGTCTATTGAAGGCCTCTGCCATATACCTAGCATGTTTTTGATCAACACAAAATCCTATAGCTTTTAATTGTTTGATTTCTGGAGTGTATTTATCTAAGGATGATACAACTGTATTAATTCTTACATCATTTGATAAGGCATCTGATAATTGTTTTAAATCATAGTCCCCGGCTTTAAAATCTAGGCTGGCTAAATCGACACTGTCTGTCACACCAAAGTATTGAAATGGCACCAGGTATTCTTCTTCGATAGCATCAAAAAGATTCAGTTCGGCCGAAATTTGATGATCAAAGTGTCCAAGTATATCAAACCCGTCCATCCTGTCTGGAGTCGCGGTTAAACCTAATAGTATTTTTGGCTCTAAGTCATCCAATGTATTCCAATAAAATTTAGCCCCTGTATGATGAGCTTCATCAATAATAATGTAATCAAAGTAATCTTTTGGATACTGTTCTGTTATTCTGTCAAAGGTTTGGATCGTTGCAAATATATTCTGCCCCTCAAGTGGCTTGTTTTTCCCATCTAACAACTCTCCAAAGTTTTGGTCGTGTAAAATTTGTCTTAATGTAGCTAATGCTTGTTTTGTAATATCAATAGAATGTGCGATGAAAAGGAGACGACTATTCCGATGTTCTTGTTTAAAACGCTTGAAATCAAGGGCAGCCACAACTGTCTTTCCTGTTCCAGTCGCCATTACTATTAGGTTTTTATAGACTCCATTATTCCGTTTATAGGTCAAGTCATCCAATATCTTTTGTTGATAAGGAAATGGTCTTATATCAAAATAGGCGATAGGATTTTGGTCAGTCTGGGTAATTGAAGATCGTTTCAACTCATGCTGTAGTTTCACTGAATCAGTTGCAACATCGTAGTCCTCGAAGTCTTCATTATTCCAGAACAAATCAAATTCACCGGTTAATTGTTGAAATAATGCCGGTAATTTGGCGTTAGTCACCTTAACATTCCACTCGCGACCAGTTGTGATGGCTGACTTAGACAAATTTGATGAGCCTATATAAGCAGTAGAAAAACCAGTTTTGCGTTTAAAAATGTAGGTTTTGGCATGTAGTCTGACTGCTTCAAAATTGTACGAAATCTTGACTCTTGTATTTGGTAGCCGAGCAATCTGCTGTATTGCCTTTAGATCTGATGCACCCATATAAGTTGTGGTCAGCAACCTCAGTTTTCCTCCAGAACGTGTAAAGTTTTTGAGAGCTTCTAAGATAATGTTAAGTCCTCCAACTTTTACAAATGAGATAATAAGGTCTATTTCATCACTTGATTGAATTTCTTTTTTGAATTCACTAGCCAAGTTAGGAAATGTAGATGAACTTCTCCCGGTAAATAAAAGTGGCTCAACCAGTTTTGATTCAGGTGCACTTTTTTTATTATCGTTTTGATCTCTTATTTCCTTTAACAGGATTTCTTTAGCTGTCTCATTAATTTTGGCATCAGATCTAATTTGCTCGGACAAACGATTGAAAATATGGACTCTATCTTTTTCATCAGCATTGATTAGCTTATCAAGAACAAGCTTTTTTAATTGATCCGCTAGATAATATGGTAGTTCTTCTTTTTCAACCTCCCCACGTTCAACAACACCTGAGACTTTTGATAGAATATGATCTAACTTTTCATCGATCAATCGCTCATATAACCCTTTATTCATAGCTTCTCCTTAGCACTTTAAAAATGAAATACAGTAATTATCGGTTTTTAGGTTATATACATTATATCAGTTATTTAGAATGATTTTAAAAACTTTTTGGTTTTTTCCAACAAAAAAACAGTCCCATCAAAATATCCGGAACTGCTCCACACATCACCCTATTTATTAATACACCCCACTATGAAACATCACTTATTCTTTAGCTACTTCATATTGACCATCTCTTTTAAAACAACTCATCCAACAGGATATAATAACGCAACTTATCCCAATCTGGTGTCATATCTAATGCTTCAAATAGCATTTCCGGTTTAAATCCAGCATACGTTTTACCACCATAAACCCCTGCAAAGTTATTGACCAAACTACGGTAAACAATTGCAATATCTTGCCATTTATCTGAAACGCCAGCTAAACCTAGATCAATAAAACCCGATACATGGTCATCTTTAAAAAACACATTCGGCAAGCTCATATCACCGTGCGAAAACACCAATTCTTCATCTGGTTGATTCGCCACCAGCCACCGCAATAATGCATGAGGATCTTCAAAGCCATTCGCCCCAAAGGTAGCTGGTTGAGTATCAGCCATATCAACTTTTCCATTCAAAACATTATACTCTGCAATCTCCAACTTTTTCGCTAACGTCATCATCGGTTTAAAACTAAACAAATCAACATTCCATAATTGCCGCAAAGCTGTTGCTAACGCTTTAACCAGTTTTTCTGGATTAGCCATATAAATGTCATCACACGCCATATTCCCCCCAATTTTTGACATTAGTAAATAATGAGTAGACCCTTCCACTTGAGAGACTAGAACTTCCGGAACGCTTAACTTGTCTTCTAACCAAGTCAACACCTGAATTTCTTTAACCGACTCATCAGATACTTCCTGAATTTTTAAAACTTTGTCCGAAAACAATATCACCTGTGATTCTGATTTCCCTATATCATCGATGTAATAGGGCTCATCACCAATCAATTCTTTTATCTGATCTGGTATTTGCAAATTTTCCATCTTAACTCCCAACACTGTAACTATAACCTTTCTAACTACACGTTTTATTACTACAATCTTTTTAACCCCGATAATCAAAGGTCTAACAACTTCTTATATCTTCAAGTTCAAAAAACTCCAAACAAACTTCAAAATACTTTTTAATGATTCAATATGCGTTCATTATACTATATCCTACAGCTTAACTAATGAATCTCCCTGATAAAAAGTTTATAATCACTATAGATACACGAAATGGAGGATTAACATGACAAAATTTCAACATTTTTACCCTTTATTTAAACCTGAGCATTACGACATTTATCTAGACATCGATCGTGAAGCCAAGCAATTCTCTGGTAAAACAACTATTACCGGGACAGCGACGACTGAAAAAATTGGTATCCACCAAAAAGACCTAGCAGTCTCAGAAGTCCTCGCTAATGGCGACCTTGTCCCTTATACCATTGACAAAGAGCTAGATGCCATCTGGATTGATCTACCTAAAAGCGGTCAAACTACGTTAGACATCACTTATAGCGCAAAATTAACCGATACCATGATGGGTATCTACCCTTCATACTACGACGTCGATGGTGTCAAGAAACAACTGATTGGCACGCAATTTGAAACTAACTCAGCTCGTCAAGCTTTTCCATCGATCGATGAACCTGTTGCCAAAGCCACCTTCAGCTTAGCGATTAAGTTCGACGAAAAAGATGGCGAAACTATTATCTCTAACATGCCTGAGGAAAAAGTCGTTGATGGCGTTCATTATTTTGAAAAGACTGTTCCAATGTCTACTTATCTTGTTGCCTTTGGCTTTGGAGAGATGATTAGTAAGACAACAACTACCAAGAGCGGTGTTAAAGTTGGAATTTTTGCTACTAAAGCCCATCAAGCAAAAGAACTAGACTTTGGGTTAGACATCGCTAAACGATCCATTGAATTCTATGAAGACTTCTTCCAAACACCTTATCCTTTACCTCATTCATGGCAACTGGGATTACCAGACTTTTCAGCTGGAGCTATGGAAAACTGGGGATTGATCACTTATCGTGAGGCTTATCTCTTAGTTGATCCTGATAATACTAGCCTTCGGATGCAACAAATTATTGCCACTGTTATTGCCCACGAAGTTGCTCACCAATGGTTTGGTGATCTTGTAACCATGAAGTGGTGGGACGATCTATGGTTGAACGAAAGTTTTGCTAACATGATGGAATACGTTGCAGTTGATGCCATCGAACCTGACTGGAATGTATGGGAGATTTTCCAAACTTCAGATACACCAGCTGCTTTAGAACGAGATGCTACTGATGGTGTCCAATCTGTTTATTCTAAAGTTGAAGATCCGGCTGAAGTAGATTCGCTCTTTGATTCTGCTATCGTTTACGCTAAAGGCGCTCGGATGCTCGTTATGGTTCGTGCACTCATCGGTGACGAAGCGTTAAGAACTGGCTTAAAAGCTTACTTTGACAAACATCAATACAACAATACAGTTGGTGCAGATTTATGGAGTGCTTTAAGCGATGCTAGTGGGATTAATGTTGGCGCAGTGATGAAATCGTGGCTTGAACAACCAGGTTATCCAGTAGTATCTGCAAAAGTAGTGGACGGTAAGCTCGTCTTAACTCAACAACAATTCTTTATCGGCGATGGTAAAGCTGTTGGACGTCTCTGGCAAGTGCCATTGAATAGCAATTATGACGGTGTTCCTGACTTAATGACTGAAAAAGAACTCGTTATAGGTGATTACAACAGCTTACGGGAAAAAGAAGGCACAGCTTTCCGTTTAAACGTGGGTAATAGTTCTCACTTCATCGTTTCTTATGAACAAACCTTACTAGACGACATCTTGAATGAATCAGATCAATTAGATGCCATCTCTAAATTGCAACTGCTACAAGATTTACGATTGTTGGCAGAAGGACGTCGGATCTCCTATGCAAGTCTGATCCCACTTCTATCACAATTTTCAGATAGTCACTCTGCTATCGTCAATACAGCCCTTTATGATATCGCGGATAACTTGAAACGCTTTGTAACACCTAAATCTGAAGAAGAAACTACCCTAAAAGCTTTCTTCCATCAATTGAGTGCAACAGCCTATGATCGTTTAGGATTAGAACCAAAAAAAGGCGAACCAAATGATGATCAAGTCACTCGTCAAGAAGTCATATCAGCAGCTACTTATGCGGACAATCAAGCCTTTATCGCGGATGCACACCGTCTTTTTGAAGCACATACTGACCATTTAGCAACTATATCTGCATCTGTCAGACCTTATGTACTGATTAACGAAGTAAAACACTTTGGTAGCAAGGAATTAATAGATACTTTGTTGGATGAATACCGTCGTTCAACTGATGCTAGCTACAAAGCTTCTTTGCCAGCTGCTATTGGAAGAACAGAAAATCCAGAAGAAATCACTAAAATAGTAACCTTATTCAAAGATGCGGACACTATCAAACCTCAAGATTTGAGAAGTTGGTTCTACTACATCTTAGCCAACGATCAAGGTCAACAAGCTGCGTGGGACTGGATTAAATCGAACTGGCAATGGTTGCTAGACACCGTCGGCGGTGACATGTCATTCACTAGCTACATCACTGTGATTAGCCGTGTTTTCAAAACGCCTGAACGTCTAGCTGAGTTCAAAGCCTTCTTTGAACCAAAACTACAAACACCTGGTTTAACACGCGAAATCACTATGGGTATCAAGTCTATCGAGAGCCGCGTTACCTTGATTGCTGACGAAAAAGACGCTGTTAATCAAGCAGTTGCAAAAGCTATTAATAAATGATTCTAAACCATATCATGTCACAGTGATAAATTATTGAACGCCAAATCCCTTTATCAGAGATTTGGCGTTTTTTGTATCTTAACTGCTATGTCTTAACTCTCATGTCTTATGCTTTACGATACTCTACACGTTTAACTACTGGTTTATAACACCCGCATCCATAAACACTTATCACTTTAGCTACAAACCAAATAAATCACTAAGGGAAATGTTAATAATTTTGGGATTTGTCTCGATAGATACAGGTTTTTTTGTGAATAGGTATTGGTAAACCCTGTACTTGTTAAAGAAAGCAGCTCGTTCATTAAAAACTTCAAGTGTTTGTTTGACCTTAAAAGAATTACGCCACTTACATTCGCCAACTAACAATTCCTTTCCTGTGACTGATTCAACAACGACATCTACTTCTTGAACCTTCCCAGCTCTGTCTTTGCCCCACCACTTACCGAATGACTTTGCAACAAAAGGTAACTTTCCTTGTCCATTCACCCTACGAAGGTATTGACGTGAGACATCTTCAAAAATAGGACCAATAAAATCAGACAAATTTTCAATAGCTAACTTAAAGTAGATATCACCATTTCCACGCTCAATCTCGGTTCTGACCGAAAGAATATAACGGTACCAAAAAGCAATAAAGTTCTCAGAAATCTTGTATTGACTCGTCTTGCCTTTCAGAGGGTTTGAACCAAATGGAACAACTCGCTCAATATAATTCATCTCTTGTAATGTAATAAGGTACTTAGATATGAGACTATTTTCTAACTTTGTAAACTGTGCTATCTCATTCAGCTTATTCGAACCACTAGCTATGGCTTGAAGAACAGCATTGTAATTCGCTGGTTCTCGAAACTCTTGCTTCATCAATAGAATCCCTTCATTGTTCAAGTAACCATTGATTTCAAAATACAGGTCTCGTAAGTTTTCTTCAAAACTCAATCTCTGATCTATTAACGATAGATAATATGGCGTACCACCAATACAGGCATAATACTTAATTTTATCTTCATCACTTGCATCAGGGTAAAATTGTGCCGAATCATAGTAATCAAGTGGCCTAATTTTCAGCTGACCTGTTCTTCGTCCAAACAATGGGCTTTTTTCTCCCAAAACCTGATTTTCCATGAAACTTATTGATGACCCACAAAGTATCAAAAAGATGTTGGTGTCCTTAAAATCATAATCAATCACATGCTGCAAGATTGAATTAAGTGACTTATTTGCTGATGCTGCATAAGGGTACTCATCAATCACAATGATCAAGTGCTCTTGTCCCAATTGTTCTTTAATAAGCAAAAACAATGCTTTCCAGTTTTCTACTGTTGGAAAATGACTAATGCCTAACTTTTTTCCTAACAATCGCGAAAAATTCTGTAAATTTAGTGAATCATTCACTTCTTCTGCTGGTAAGTAAAGTGAATTCTTATCTTTTATAAATTCATTTAGCAAGAATGTCTTCCCAATTCGGCGTCGACCATACACTACAGCCATTTGGAATGTATTTTTTTTATACATCCTCTCAAGAGATTCTAATTCCTTCTCCCTTCCAAAAAACATGCTCGCAGCTCCTCTCGTTCATCTATCATATTTTACTACTTACGATTATTATACTTTAGAGTAGTATAATTGTCCATAAAAATACTACTCACAAGTATTTTACTTATGAGTAGTACTTTATAACGTCATTATAGTTGACTCTACTTTTTCACTCGTAAACCAGTGATTGAGCTCAGTACCTTCTATTTATATGACTAATTAATATAAGTAATCAACACTATGAAAAAAGGAGCAACTATGGTTGAAACAATCAGACCAGTAATACTTCCATCTAACATAGGGTTTAAAGATGTTTTCCGCCGAAAAATCTCGGTGATGATCACCATCACTATCGTTTGGTAAATCACCAGAACTGGTAGCATAAATATCATGCACATGAGCGTTGGTTCATAAGAAGAGGCTACCAACAAAACGCCTATGATCTAAAGAAAACTAATCACAAGATATCCTAAAAATGTGAGAATTTGTTTCAATTGATCACACCGCCTTTTTGTCCTATGTTGTTCGTTATCTTTACTATACCATGTCAGTTTTGTACATCTCACTTTATCAGCTGATTCTCACTTTTCCATCACTGTGTTAAGTGTTTTTCAAACCATTTAGCGATAATTTGATGTCGTTTTAAGCGATTCATAGGTCTACCTTCCCGAGAAAAACTATGGTTTTCCCCATGAAATAACACGAATTCGGTTGGATTTCCTAGACGTTTAACCAAACTGTACATTTGAAGTCCCTCAGAAACTGGACAACGATAGTCTTGATCTGAATGAATAAATAACATCGGAATGTTAACTTCTTTAGCGTACTTCAGCGGTGAAAGTTTCCAAGCTTGCTCCGCTTGATACAGTGGGTCCCCACTATAGTGTTGAACATAGGTATAGCCCATGTCCGACGTAGAGGCTTGGCTGATCCAATTAGAGACCCCATTTTCTGAAATGGCCGTCTTAAAGAGATTTGACTGCGTCATAAACCAATTCGTTAAGTATCCCCCATAGGAAATACCAGTGATGCCCAATTTTGTCTCATCAATATCATTATAGTGTTTTAAAACCGTTTGAATAAACTCATTTAGGTCACTATAATCCCAAACTCCCGTTTTACCTCTAAGCTCTGCAAAGGCATTTCCTTTCCCTGAAGAGCCTCTTGGGTTGGCAAAGAAAACAAAATAGCCATTATTTGCTAATAATTGATTATTGAATTGATAAGCCATAGAAAAAGCTGCATGAGGCCCACCATGAGCTACCAGAATGCCTGGATATTTATTCCTTTTTTGGTAATCACGGGGTTTAAGGACCCAACCGTCAATTTGGCTGTTTTTAACTTGTTCAATCAAAGAACGATGATATTTTTGATAAAAGGCCATATTGAAATGAGTCAATGCTGTAATTTCTTGCCAGTCATCGTCAGCCTCAAACACTTCAGCCAACTCATTTGCTCTACGTCCAAGAAAGACGACACGATTCTTTAAGACTACCGCTTCAAAAATAATCCCATCAAAATCGTAGAGTGGTGAAAGTTCATGCCATATATTCTCTCTGACAACAGTCGAGTGATAACCTTTCAACACAATTGCAGAATAATTATCCGTTCCCGTCGACAGATCAATGGCAGTAGTTACATCAAGATCTGCATCAGCTACTAATTTCAAATCACCATCAACAAGTTGATAAAGCTTTGGAAGCTGGACGTAACCCCACTCGTTGTGATCCGTTGCTAAGAGATAAATCTCTTTGCCTACCACTGACACTTTTTGAATATCCAATATTGCATCAGAAAACACTAATTGTGCTTTACGTGTCTTCAGATTGATTTTGAGTAAATGATCATTATTTCCCTTGATACCATTTTTTTGATATTGCCCTATTAGCCATAACCAATCAGAACTTGGATCTGCAACATAATGCGCTAAGTCAAATTCAGCAGGTGTCACTCGGAAAAAATTACCGGTTTGTTGGCCTACCGCAAATAATCCTCTCTTACGGTGATCCAAAAAGCCACAATCATTTTGGTAAAATGGCAGCTCAGAGAAAGCATGAAGTGATTGCTCAAGATCACTTGTTGTCTTCTCTCCAACATCTTGTGTGGTTAATATTTGCTGAGAAGAAGCCGGTAAAAAGGTTTCTAACAAAAGCGTGTGGTCATTAAAATAGCTTACCTGTTCTACCGGAAAAGGCGCCCTAAAAGCTGGTCTTATTTGTTGTGTAGCTATATCCAACAGATAAAAACTAGTCCCTTTCTTTTTAGCCGCTGAGCGATCATCTTTTGTAAAGTTGCTTATTAAAATAACGAGCTCGTCACTAGCCCAATCATAAGCGAATGGAGCAATATGCTCTAACAGCAACCTTTTTTCAAGTCCTTCAAGCATCCACAATTGATAGAAATAGTGGTCTTTGGTAGTATCCGCACGACGCGCCATAAACAATACACGCGTCCCACTTGGGCTTTTCTTAAGCCCTTGTAGTTCCCATATCTCATTCAGTGCCTCGGGAATTAGTTGTTTTGTCATAAAACTCACCTTCCCTTTCTGTATCTTGAGATTAAAAAAGAGCACATCCGTCCCTTTTTAAAAAGGGCGAACATGCTCGCGTTACCACCTTTATTGTAACAACCTCACGACCGTTACCTCTTTAACTTCTCATAAATCATCACTATTACCTAAGTACTTTAACTAGCATTCAGGTGTGTATTTACTCATAACAGACGGCTAGATGTAAGTCAACTGAATAGGATTTTTGTTCAGACAGGGTCAATCCATTCCCATTTCTAACCGTTACAATCACCTGAATTAAACTTTTTCAGTTACTCTCGGTATGTAGTGTTTCAGTTATTTGTTTGAAAAAATCTGACTGCCATAGTTCTAAATCGCTAGTATGACGAATGAAAGGAACAACATCTTGCTTCGCTTGAGCATAGTCGATCTTGTCAAACCGCTCAAAAAGATAATTCTTGAGGATCTCCATTGTGAATTCTTTCTGTGGATCTAAATCCCCACTCTGTATCAGTCGCGCTTGTAAGTGTTTTAAGTTCACTGGCATGGCCTTTGAAAGATAGAAGACATAATCATATAAGTCTCTTCCTTTTACTCGATTCTTCCACGATCTACATAATACAGCATGTATTTTGCCTGCAAAAAGTGACGGCCCATCATATAATTTAACTTCATATGGGTTTGGTAGCAATCGGAACTTATGTTCAAAATTGGCAAACATAGGTGGGTTAATGTCCACCTCGAATTTGATTTTAATTTTTTCATCTGGGTGAATACCGTTCTCTGGTTGATTAGCAAAAAATAGCAGCAAATGTTGTTTAGTATTTCCTTTTAA
Organism: Bavariicoccus seileri WCC 4188; assembly: GCF_000421665.1. Classification (GTDB taxonomy): domain Bacteria; phylum Bacillota; class Bacilli; order Lactobacillales; family Aerococcaceae; genus Bavariicoccus; species Bavariicoccus seileri. Next base: position 29,878 of record NZ_ATXL01000010.1, read on the forward strand.
GAAGGCTGATTGAATAGTTGAGTCTTTAGTTTTAACTTTTTCACTCAGTTCTACATTTATTCCAAAGGCATTTATTTCTTTTTCTAAAATAGGAAAATATGAAGTGATGTCAAAACTTTTGTCTCCCGTTGTTAAAGAAAAGTCCAAATCCTCTGAGAATCTGTCTAAGCCATAAAAAATACGTAATGCAGTACCCCCATAAAAGGCTGCTGATTTAAAAAAACCAGCCCGCGATAAGCCACACAGTACCATTTCCTGCATAATTTCTTTTAAGGCATTTTTCTTATCAAGAAGGCTTTTTGTTTCATACTTATCCAACATTTGCTGTATTATTGTTGTCATGCCATCCTCCTTAGCAGTTTTATAAAGATCTTCAGATTCGTCGCATGGTATAAGCCACAGTAGGATACGAGTTTCTGTTTATTTAAATTTCCAAATTCTGTTGGATCAAGTCGTAAATCATCAAATAATAGATCTCTAAGCTCTTTTTGAGACACAACAGGCGGTACAGAATAAAGCTTATCACACAAAGCTTTTTCTGGCTCCGCAATCAGATAAGAGTAGTTGCCTTCATTCTTAATCAATATACCTACAGGATAGGCAGATTGAGGAACATCTTGGTAAGTATATACTCCAAACGGTGTCTGAAATTGTTTTTTCTTTTTTTTAAGGAAAGTTGCCGAAGTAAAAGTATAAACCGCTTCAGGAATGAGATGATGATAGGACAACGCAAAATCAAAAGACAGGTAAGATGGCCCATAAATTGAACTAGCTAAAAGATATCCAGACACATTTTTATTAGTTTCATATAAACCTCTTACTATCGGAATAAGATTACCATTGTCAACCATTCGCGATATTTTATTTGCTGGAGAACGATATTCCTCTAATTCATCAAAAAGCATTGCTGTTGTTTTTATCATATTATCACCACTTAATTGAATTATATTACATTAACTGGCGAATATCCATCTTTTTTAGTTAAAAACAAATTCATTACTCGTTTATAACCTCATCTAAATCAGATAGAAGCATGGCGTAGATATAGCTACTAGTCCACTCGTCTTTATTCCAAAAGTCAGATATAAAATGTGCTTCTTGCCGCATTCCAATTCGTTCACATAACTTCTTGCTTGCCAGATTTCGGCTATCCAAGTTAGCTTGGATACGGTGCACCTTTTTCACCTTGAATAAATAGTCTACTAAAGAGCGGACAGCTTCTGTCGCATAGCCATGTCCTGAATAATTCTTATTGAACGTATACCCTATCTCAACCGTATCCTTCATTTCAGTGTACCAAATTGCGATGTCACCAATCACTTTATCCTCAATCACACAGGCTAAACTAATGGCATTATCTTCTGATAAATGATGTGGGGACAGTCTTTTCTTAAAATAATTTTCTGCCGTACTATCAGTCCAGGGTTCGTGCAATAAATACTGACATGTTTTCTCATCACGATAGATATCAAGGACATCCTCTAAATCTTTTGGTTCAAATGGTCTGATTAATAGTCTTTCTGTTTCTAACCGCATCTAGCCACCACCTCTAAAATAGTACTTTCTTAGCGCTATTCTTTGCGTCTTTTTAATCCCTCTCTAAGCTCTTATAGAGGTCGTTGTAAGTAAATCATATCGACTAATTGGATGCCTTCTTCATAGATGGGATGGTCATAATAATCAACAAAGAAGTTCTTGATAATATGTGACCGTTTAAACCCACATTTTTGGTAAAAAGGGATGGTCAAAGGACTATCACCAGTCCCCACTTGTAGCGTATGATGGGTGTCATGGTATTTTTCAGCAATTAGCTCAATCAATTTTTGGCCATAGCCTTGACCGATAAAGCGAGGATCAGTCGCGATATTCTTGATTTCTAAAATGCCATGCCCCTCGTCCGTCACGACGCACTCTGCTTTGACACCATCTGCTATTAAAAGATACATGCGCCCCTTTGCTAGATACTGGTCAATCATATCCTCTTGTTCATCCGCAAGTAATAACAACGACAAATAGCGTTTCTTATCTGTCATCACTTCTTTCAGTTCCATCTCCGACTCCTTAAATTCGTGGATTACTATTAGTTTGCTTTCAATTTTTTCACTTTTGAAACATCATTTGACAGCAGACTGTCGTCTTTAAAAGTGTACAGTCTTAGATATGCGACATAACTGTCACATTTCATCACCTTGTCTTACTCGCCCACCATACCGTCATTGTCGTTATCTCTCATGTACTGATACAACCAATGGTCCCTGGTGATTGGCATTTGAAAACCCGCTGCTTTGGCCTCTTTAATGGTTACCTGACCATTGCCGTTGGTATCTACTTTAGAAACATCCTGATCATCAGAAGCTGGTGCTGTTTCAGACGAACCATTACCGTTTGTTGCGTCAGATGAAGATTTCTCTGACTCATTTAGCTGAGCATTGACTTCGTCTGGATTGACATTGTCAAATTCATCAACAACGACATTCCCCATAACAGTATAAGTGTATTTATAATGTGATGGAATATGTGTAGTAGTGTCTGGGTAAGTAATAATAGCTTCAAAATTGCTTGCTCCACCTGCATCACGAATGGCCTTTTCCATATAAGCTTGGTCTCCGTGGCGATTCAATGTACTATCTTGAGGCGTGATATTATAAGCATTTGAAACACCGCCTAATGAATCGGCGATGATATGTCCTTGATCTAAATCATCTCGCTCTACTCCGGGAACATGTGCTTCGTCTGGATAATATCTTCCAGAAGGCAGTACTGGCTCGGTATAGTCATCTTGTAGGGTGATTCGTTCAGCAACCACCCGAACAAGTTGCCCATACTCATTCGTAAACGCCCAATACTCGCGGTCACCATAACCAATATCAACGACGACATTAGCTTGACGATGACCAGATAAGTCACCACCATCAACTGTAAGTTGCCGATACCCTTCAAATAAGGTCTTATTGGCTTCATTGGAGACCTTGGAAGTGTCCTGAGACTCTTCTTGTGCATCATCCTGAGAATCGTTTTTGCTATCCTCTACAATAGTACTTTCTTCAGTATCATCTTGACTGTCTCCATCGAGATCTTTGCTGTTAACAGAACTACTAGTCAGATTATGACCGACCGATGATTGCGCAGTTTCTTGATCACTAAGAGCTTCATCTGAAATACTACTACATCCACCAATTAGGAAAAATGAGAGAAGTGACAAGATGACTAACTGTTTTTTCTTCATATGCTTCATATGACTAATCTCCTACTACCTTACTTTAATTAACATCATTGTTTTAGTTAGTATCATTACTTTAGTCAACATCAAACAATAGCTAAATAAATCATGCTTTGATTTTCTCCATCACACTAGAAAACTACCGTTTCAATGTTTTAAGATATGCCTTTTGGTCTGCTGTGATTCGAAAACTTTCTCGTGCTTTTTGTATTGTTTTATTATGAACTTGTGTATTAAGTTTATGCCGTTCCAAATAAGGAATAGTAGACTCCCATTGTTTCGCGAGTGCCGTTGCAAAATACCACGCAATCATCATGTTGATGTAGTATTCGTCTGAGTGAATGCGAGCAGGAATCTCATGATACTCTGGTTTGAAGTCTTCATCCAAAAAATGTCTCATCAGCATTCCGACACCAATTCTACAAGTATAGACGTGTTCTGAAACTACCCATTTCTTGATGTTATCTAATAGATCCACCCGATTCTTTTGAAACACTTTTGGAGAGATCGTATCGCAAGCAGCCCAATTATTGACATAAGGTAAAAAAGTATTCAATTCAGCAATGGCAGCTGAATAGTCCTTCATACTCGAGATCAAGATCCCATGAAATATATTCTCGTCATAGTAGTCATGCGGAAGCGACTTTAAAAAATCTGTTGCTTCCTGACTACCAGCAATTTTCTGAGCTAACTGACGAAGCTTTGGCATTCGAACGCCTATAATCTCAGCTCTTGGAATATTTGGAACCAATTTGCTTTGAAAATCACCATACTTTGGATCTTGAAGAGATACTAGTTTTTCTGTGATTAACATCATAAAACCTCTTTTTTGATAGTTGTTCTTAAGAGAAGCTGAAAAGATATTATGGTTTGAATTGATGGTATTATACGACAATATTACCTATCACGGACTATTTTCTTAATGATGATTTCCTGTCTCATAACACCATTTCGCTATCTCTGAAATCAAGTCTAACGGTAAAGGCTCATCGTTTTGAAACTGAACAGAGCCTTTATGACTTTTATAGTCTTTTAAACGATTCGAGAAAGCATTTACTGCTTTATCACCAGGATAGAGGCCAATATGGTTAGTTGCAGCAGCAAAATGGATGATGTTACCTTTCTCAGATCTATACGTTGGCATACGCCATAAAATACACTCTTTTGCATCTGGTAAGGTTTGTTTTAGAACTTGCCTTAACTCTTGTAACCGTGGCTGAATCACATCGGGTTGTTCTTTGATATAACTGTCTACTGACTTAGGTAATTCTCCACAAAAATGACTTTGATTCGTTCTATTAAATTTTCTACCACACTTCGGACACTCCCACATATCACACACCTCTTTCGTTTGATAACCGAAATTCTATGGCTATGAGACAAACTTATCTATCAGTTCACTGTCTATATATCTAACGGTTACTATACGTGGCTATTACTAAACCTGGCTATTACTATATCTAACAATCATTTTACCATGATTTACTTATCATCACCGCTTGCGATTGGATATTATTTTTAGTTAAATAACTAAAGGTTGCGTACAAGTTACGAGAGATCATTTTTGAGACTTTTCAACCTAGAAGATAGCCATAAACTCTAAACCAATAACGAGACGGGTAAGTGTCAGTTCCACTTACCCGTCTCGTTTTATGTCTTGTACTATTGCACTATTTATCATTGAGATTCAATCAACCAATCCATTCAAAATAGAACTAGTCATCTAGTCCTGACCTTCAGTTAAGAAGACCACACTAAATGACGAGAGCTTAGATTTAATTAATTATAAGACTATTGATTCCAAATAAAAGTAGGACAATCCTTTTGACCTGTAAAATAATCGCTATTATAACGCACAATAACAAAAAATTATCCAACAAGTAGACCATCAACCATCTGTTATAGTTATCTTGCTAATGGCGCCAACAATCGTACTTGTTTATGATCAAAATCAATTTCAATTTGTTCTCCGATTGGCAAAATACATCGAGGATGTGCGTGACCAACGTTGAGATTAAAAAGAATTGGTAACTCAAGCTTTCTACCAAGTTCCGTATAAATAGCACGATACTCTTCATAATACTGTTCATCTTGTGGTTTACCAACTAACAACGCACGAGCATTACTAAAGAAACCATATCGTTCAAGTGTCTTCAAAATTTCGCGTACAAGATCAGGTTTCGGTTTTTCTTCAGACGTTTCGAGAAACAAAACCTTGCCTGTGTTATCTGTCGGTACAAGATGATATGCCTGACAAATTTCTGCTTCATCCTCACACTGATCTCCCAACAACAAGTCACCAAAGCTTTCCAAACACCCTCCGAATAATTGCCCTTTCACAATTCCGTGACCATGTAGTACTTCAAAACCACGTGTTTCTTTAGCGACTTTTCTTTTAGTGCCAATTGCTTTGGAAGAAAAATCTGTTCGTTCGTAGTACCAATAAGGACTGGAAGTAATTGTTGGCACATCATTGGTAAACAAATCTTCAATCGCTGCTTTCGTGTACGACAGCATTTCCTTGTCAAGTTCTCCGAAATCAACAATAGCACTAGGCCCGTAATAAGTGACTAGACCTAACTTTTGAAACATGAGATGATTAACCGTTGTGTCTGAATAGCCCATGAAGATTTTAGGGTGATGACGCACATTATCTATAAAAGTTTTATCAGTCATCAAATAAGGCACTGTCCGATAAGTATCACGACCACCAATGGCACACAAAATCATCTTAATATCATCCTGTGCAAATGCCCATTTCAAATCAGCCGCACGTGCTTCAGGATGTTCCTTGATATAGTCAAGACCCTTAAGCGCATTTGGCGTGTATATGACATTCAAACCAAAGGCCGCCAAACGCTGTTCGATTAACTCTTTCTGGCCAGACATAAACGCTTCACCTAAAATACCAGATGACAGCGAAATAATAGCGACTTTATCCCCAACTTGAAGTTTTTTGGGTTTCACAATACACCCCATTTATCTCATGTTTTTCTTTGTGTTTATCTGTATGCTTTTATAGGTGTTAACGCAATCGGCCTAAATACCATCTTTTGACTGCAAATAGCACTATGACTAAAATTGCTGTTATGACATTCAAATAAAATCCCCAAGAATTTGGTAATAAATAGATGACTAATGCGGTGACCAAGAAATTTATACTATCGACTAGTAGATGTTTTTGATCACTATACTTGCTATTGCTAACCACCATTGCCCCTACGCCAACTACACCAATTAGAATCCAGACAATTAGCGGTAAGTCAGAATACTGAATAATTCCAAGTAAACTTGAAGCCCCCATCACATACCCCAGTGCATTGATAGTGTAGTATCTATCCATCATTAATTACCCCTTTTATGAAATATTTTATAACATTTTTCATAACATGTTTCATTTCTATTATTCACCAATTATCTTACTTTTCACGGACTATCTTATAGTTTAACATAATTTTAATTAGTATAATTTTTAATGGAAATGTGACTAGTCATGATTAGGCGTGACTGGTCATCGGTAACACGTGATAGATACGCTTCAACTCATCTGAATCACCCGATAAACTGCTGCGCACCCGGCTAATTGATCAAAAAGCTGCTAATCTTATAACATGGCAATCATGATACTTTTATGGAGCAAGATGTCACACATGTTAAAAAACAGAACCCCTCTAGAATCCTTTCAAAACAAGGAACTAGAGGGGGTTTTATGTTATCGTTTATTTGCTTCTTTTCGTTTCAAATAGGCAATTTCTTTTTCCATTTTTCGGTAACTTTTAAATAGCTCCTGGCTTAATTCACCACTCGCTAAAGCCGCTTTAACCGCACAGCCTGGTTCACTATCATGTCTACAATCTGAAAAACGACACTGGTCCGCTAAATCATATATTTGTTGGTAATGCTCTCCAGCAGCTTTAGATGAGACAGTCGCCAAGCCTATCTCTCTCATACCGGGAGTATCAATGATCATCGAGCCATTGGCTAACATGAAAAGTTCGCGACTCGTTGTCGTATGCCGTCCTCTAGCATCTTGAGCACGAATTGTTTTTGTGTCTTGATGTGCTTCACCTAAAAAGTGATTCAGTAATGTTGACTTGCCTACACCTGAAGAGCCAATAAAGGTAACCAGCTTTCCTGGAGAAAGATAGGCGCCAAACTTCTCCCATGGATCGCTCAATTGGTTGGTCGTGATGACTGGGATCCCAATAAATGTACTTTCTAAAATATCGCACAATTCTTCTATCTTAGAATCCGTGGTAAGATCTGTCTTGGTTAAGACAAAAACTGGTGTAGCTCCACTATCCCAGACTATTGTCGTATATCGCTCTAATCGAGCAATATTAAAGTCCTCGTTAGCACTCGTTGTGATGAAGACTGTGTCAATATTTGCAGCAATCCCCTGCTCATCTTGACGATTCCCAGAAACTTTGCGTTGTAAAAAACTAGTGCGCGGTAAAACCTCTTCGATTAAAAACTGATTCTTGTCATAGCTCTCACCAGTGACTAAATCACCGACAATCGGATAATCGCTGAATTTGTCAACCGTATTACGGAATTTTCCAGAAACTCTTCCTAACGCTATAGTATTATCTGCCAATAAAATTTTTGCCATATCTTTTGCTTGAAAAACAACGCGACCTGTTTGTTTCATTATTCATCCTCCTAAAATTCCGGAGGCCTCAGAAAGTAGAAACCTCCATATACATCAATAAATTTGATTTTTTCATAAGACATCTTCCTTTCTGAATGAATTGAACTACAGGATCATAATAACATATTTCACTTAATTAATAGTTGCTTTTTTACCGCTTTGAACACTAAAATGAGCGGAAAATGAACGGCTCAAATTATAAACGATTCAAGTTATCGATATCAAAATGATCTTTATCTGTTAAGTCATAACCCGCGTGAAAAAGTAACTGAGCCTCTTTTGAAATACACGGAATCTCACGATTTTTATAGACGTGGGACGTAAACCACTCTTTTTGAAAGACATACTTGCCTCCAGTAGGATCTGCCTGTGTGATAGAACCATCTGGATTAAAGTCAATCGGATGGATGTCTAAATACCCATACTCCTCATGTTGGAGTTCCATCCTAGAAGGCATCCAGTCTACAACTACCACATAACCGATTTCTTTCAATTGTGTGATGACTTCATCCGTATACTCGGCATCAAAGTCAATATCAATGTCCCGATGCTCCCGATTTTGCTTGCCTGTTAACACATCGACACCCCAACCGCCATCTAGCCAATAAGGTATGCCCATATGTTCAAAAAAGTCGAGTATATAGAATAACGATGCCTCTGATACTGTTTCCTTGCTAATTTTCAACTCTAGATCCTCCATTATAAAAGATTACTCAGCGATAATTAGGTTGTAAATGAACTGTTCACCAAGTTTTCCGACGATGGTATGCGCTTGCTTCACAAATCCTGCTTTTTCGTACAATTTTTGTGCTGGTATATTCTTTCTATTAACACCTAGAACTATTTCGGTCACACTTGGAAAATTGTTTTTGACATATGAGGGCAATAGATTTAGGGCTTCTAGAGCATACCCTTTCCGGCCGTATCTATCGTCTGTCGAGAAACTTCTGAGAAGTAGACTATCTGAGTTCGTCGTATATCTGAATTTGTCTGGTCCACTGTCCAATACAAAGAAAGTCGGGACAGTCCCTTCGCTAGTGACAGCCAAAAGTGAGTGATACTTGCTATTGCCTTTTGAGATTGCGATAGCATGCTGAGGTAGCCCGGTGTAAGTTGTATCTTGTAACTGATAGTCTTTGATTTGCCTTTCATATCCTTCACTGTATTCGATAATTTTCAAAACGAATCCCTCCATTGGGGTTAATTCTTATTGGAATTGTGTACACTCATAAAACTTCATTGTTATGCTAAAAACAAGCTTCAATTAGTCTCCAATGTCGTCTAAGAGTTGTAGTTGCATAAGCCATTTTACCATGCAGCCATTTTGAAAAAACTCTAGTAGCGTTCCCTCAGAAAATCGATCTGCCCTGATCACACCCATTATTAGTGCAAGAATAGCTTGAGCATTTAAATCAGATACATCAGCCGTTATCATACTCTCAGAACGCCAGTCGATATTGTTCTCATTGAGAATATTTTGGTAGTAATTCAATTTTAAATCGTTGTTTTCGTTTTCAAACTGGTAAAAATCGTGTACAAAATTATAGATGATTGCCGAATAATCAACATAAGGCATATGAATAGGACGTTCAGAAGAACCATCATTCTCCGTATCGACCACCCATTTTCCAAAATGATTCCCTTCTAACTTTGGTATATAGTTGGTTAATATCTCAAATTGAGTCATCTTTATCCTCCTTAGTCATATGTCTCAGTAGCATAACTGAAAAAATAGTTGCTAACTATCCTGTTACTCGTTACCTACAAAAAACTGTTGGACATCCTCAATCATTTGAAGTCCTGTTTGTTCAAATTTTTTATCATCAAATACCATCGTATATTTTAAAATACCCAAACCCGTATAAAACACCAATGCGGATTCTAACAACTTTGAAATGGTAGGATAGTCGACGTACTTATAGTACTCTTTCAAGAAGAAACGAGTTTGTTCAGGGTTAGACTGTAAATCCGTATAGAAAAACTTAATAAAGTCCAAATAATAGATATCCTTTTTGCTTCTTTCAAAATCGATCAAAATCATCTTTCCGTCATGATACTTGAGATTTCTAAGTCCAAAATCTCCATGGATAGTTGCTTTTCTATACTGGCTATATTCGCTATCGATAGTCCCTCTATACACTGCAATTGTATCCCATATGGCACTTAGTTCAGCATAATTCTGGCGTCCCAGTAACCCTTGTAGAGTTTCTTGTATTCTGTGGCTCACTTCATGCTTTACTGATATTTCGTTTTCTAACGTTTTCTGATGAAAATGTGCAATCAATTTTGCAATATCACTCAACATCTTTCCCTCTGCTAACATTTTAACATCAACATCTGTTAACTCGTAATCGGTCAGAATAAGCAACAGGTAGTTTTCATATGCCAAATGATCAACATATCTCTCTTTATCGGCTTTCAAAATGTTTAGTTCAGTATGAAATTTATCCAAGTTCTTTTCGTTAAATACTTTGACAAAGACATCCTTTTGGTATTTAGTGCTATAGCCAGTGTAATGGTGATTGTTTGATTCATGATTGATGCTTTTGAACTTTCCCACTAATAAAGTGTTAACGACCTGTTCTAAATTTTGGTTCAAACTACCACTCCTCAACACTATTAAGTTCTAAAACCTTGCACTCTGTTATATTGTACCCTAATTCATTTTGCACTAAGACTACACTCTCATTCATTATACTCTATACTTACTGTTCTTATTACTATAATATGCCATACCGTTGTCAAGTTTTCTATTTTATAATGTGTCTGAGGTGATCGCTTTTCAAATGAACAGTTTTTTTGAAATAGTGTATATTTTTACTAAATAGAAAAAAAGGAAACGCCGGAGCGTTTCCTTGAGCATTTTAACTGTAACAACACTATTTGACGTAAAACTATTACTTCTTCATTCCTGTATAGATCTGGATCGCATCTCGTAGAAATGCAGCAGTCCCAGGTTGTTCTTTATCGTAGTAGACTGTGAATCTTTCATCATCAACATACAGTTGAGCAAGTCCAGCATGTGCCTCTTTACTGTACTCGTTCCAATAAAAAGCTAACCATTGTTTATGCAAGTCAGCTGCCTTTTGCGCAAGGTCACTCGCTGGATCACCAGTTTGAAAAGCCTTCGCTAATGTTTCTGTTAACTGTTCTGAGAGTTTTGTCACAGCATCATTTTCTTCCTGAGTCATATTCATTATCTTCTCATTCGATTTTTCAACAGTCTCAGTGCCATATTTTTCGCGTATTTCTTTCCCATATTTTTTCTCATTCTTCACTACCATGGCTTTCTTGAACCCTTTAAATTTTTCCTTATCTGACATAGTAATATTTCCCTCCCTTGAGTTGATTGTTTGAGTTACATTTGCTATCAGTAGATCTAGCTGTTCTCTTTTTTTAAGGAGGTTTTTACGATGGTCTTTGAGTGCGACTAGCCCATCAAAATCAGGTGCAGCTATTAGTTTCTCGATACTACTTAAACTAATACCAAGCTCTCTGTAAAACAAGATTTGCTGTAATTTATCTACCTCTGCTTGACCATACAACCGATAGCCTGATGAATTGATTCTTGCCGGCTTAAGAATTCCAATTTCATCATAATATCTCAAGGTTCTTCCACTAACACCTGCTAGCCTTCCGAGCTTTTGCACTGTATATTCCATCAGATCACCTCCTTGTAAACCATCGTACACCTTTACGTAACGTCAAGGTCAAGCGTATTGAGTATTTTTTCTTGAGTTTAACACTTTATATAGTTGAAACCCCTCAAAAACCTTGGTATTAAAAGATTTTTGGGAGGTTTCTTTTTTTGAATTGTATATCTACCGATTATTTTGTGTCACATCTACTATTATAGGAAAAGGTAACAAGTTATATTTTGCTATAGATTAATTCTGCGAATTGTCCATATTTCTTAACTTCCTCCAGGTTAAAACGCTTTAAGGTTTCCTTTTGAGAAAATAATGGTACACCATTCCCCAACAATACTGGCGCAATTTGTATTGTTATATTGTCTACCATATCATTATCTAGTAACGGGGCTAGTACTGTATTCCCTCCAATAATCCAGACATTCTGGTTTGTGTCTAATTCTTTGATAAAGTCTATGATATCACCACTAACAGGTATAAAACCCTCAACTGGTAACCTTTCGTCATGAGTAAAGACATAGTTTTGAGTGGTTGGATAAAAACTCTCTATATTTTCTAAGTGCTTTATTTCATCAAATGTCTTTTTACCCATGATCGTAATAGTCATCTTTTTATAGAAAGCTTCATAATCTGTTTCCTCAGTCGTACCAGTTTGATAAAGCCAATCCATGTTGTGGTTCTTATCTGCCAGATAGCCATCCATTGTGACACATCCATAGAAATAAATACTCATTATGTCTCCCCTCTCTTATCCTCATCGTCACTTTCAAATCAAAATTCGAACCTTTTATAAAATAGATCTTACTTTCTACTATAAAAGAATTGATTCATTTGATACACCCTCATCACAAATTCCGTTTTTTAGGATCATCACTATTACATCTTTATCGTTTTAATCCTGCTCCTTAGACTTATCTTCGAACTCAGTTTCTGCATGAAGTTTTTATGCTTATCTTTTTATACTAACTTTCAACGTTTTATTAGATGGATCTCGGTTATATAATATTTTGAGTTTGTCTAATCATCTAGCTTAAACAATTCCTCTACAGTAGTATTTAACACTTTTGCGAGTTTCATAGCTAATTCTAGTGAAGGATTATATTTATCATTCTCCACTGCAATGATAGTTTGTCTCGTTACATTCAATTCTTTGGCTAAGTCCTCTTGACGTAATCCCAGACCTGCACGTAATTTTTTTATATTATTTTTCATTCTTACTCATCTTTCGTTTCAGATATAATTGACACCCAATATAAATTATATTTTGTGTAATGAGTAGTATAAATGCAGGGTTCTCATTAAAACTCCCTTTTATTATAAAATCATACGCAATCCATATAAATAGAAAAACAACAGTGTAAACCCATGCTAGTTTAATAGCATTTAAGGAGATCGTCATTTCCATTTCATCCATTTTTCTCATCATTAAACTCCTCCTAAAATGTAAACCACTCTTTACATGAAGTATAATATACAACCTTCTAATTGTAAAGAGTATTTTACATTTGTGTGGGGAAGAACTTCTAGAGTCTTAGATGTTATTGCCCAAGTGACCATATTCAACTATTTCTAAGTTTTCAACAATAATTCGATTCATTATCCAAGTATACATAAGGCTATTCAAATCCTTTAAAATGAAATCTAGGAATACAGCAATAAGCTTGAGGCCTAGAGAACTAGAGCCTACACACTTAAATTTCTATAGAATTAAATATATGGTTGTATAATATTCCATAAGTATTCATTATTCTATTAAGTATTTAATCCCACTCTGCTAGGCTTATCCTTTCTACCCCAAATAGGTATGTTTGGGGCAGAAAAGCATTACGAAGTGGTAGATTTTTGCTAGAATACATGCCTATTATTTGAAGTAAAAACACAATTCTTGTCTGCTTTATCAATAATTTCAGCAAGTTTATAAAGCAATGTTTCCTCGCTGATTCATTTCCCTTTTCCACTGCAACATATGGGTGAAGTGTTCCTAAAACACACTTCATTTCATTAAAAGATAATAGCTTTGTCGCAAACTCCCAACCTACAACCATTAAATATATATATATATTTAATGTTTAGCGAATCCCCGGTGCTGAGATATTATTTGTAGAAATCAATGAATCTATAGTTAAATTTAACTCACTGCCTTATACTACTTTTATTTCAGCCTTTAAATTATCTTTAGTTTTACAGGCTCTTATTACATTATAGCCACGATTTGTATGCGACTTTATTTTTAAGACCATCAAAATCAACAAACTTCCCTAGTCGGCAGAAATCACAGTCTTCTTTACGACAGCCTTGAGTGAAATCAGCTATAGTCATTTGTTGATAAAACTCACGAATTTGGGATACGACAGTTTGAATATCTGCTTCAGTTACAGAAATAGTGTGGATAGAATAACCTTGCTTAGAGGTAAAGTCATCTAGAAAAATATACTGGGTTTCAATTTTTTTATTTGTTATATCAACCTCTGATGATAGTGACAATAAGAGATTATAGAATACAGCTTGGCGCCAGTAATCTTGTCCAACTTCGAGTGATTCAGCACCACGCTTAGTAGACCCGGTCTTATAATCCACTACTCGTATGACATCTCCATCAAACTCTAATTTATCAATGATACCGTTAATTGGATATGTTCCTTCTAACATAGCATAAAGTTCCTTTTCCAGAGAGACATTCGGCCCTTTAATGCTACTAGGTATATAGTCATCAAAAAGATTCTTCAATAAACGATAGCCGTATTTCTCCAACTCCTCTACTGGCATAGTGTCTATGATTTCTGACTCATGCATCTTTAACGACTCATCAAAGATTTTCAAACCACCCTCAAAATCAAGATTATCTTTATAAATCCTTTCCATTGTATGGTGCATCACTGTACCAAATACTGATCCAGTAGGAGCGTGGTTAGTTTTTTCTTTGAAAGTATGTTTATTCTTACCGGCCGTCAAAGCTCCTACAGTTGTTAATTGCAGTACATCGTCAAAATACAAACTCTTCGAACATTTTATATAGCGATTCAGTTTGCTAACACTAAGGCTTTTAAAGTTATTCCAAGTTTGTTTGTAGGTTGCCACCTCGACTGCTTTCGTATTATCAAAAGATGGTATACTATTAATAGAAGCTTGGACACAATAGTCACAGGGATAACTTCCCTTACTTTCACTTCCACTGATTAGTCCGCACCCACAAGTGAATTCTCCAGATTTAAGTTGTATCAGTGCTTCTTTAATTTGTTCTAGAACACTATCAACATCATCTTGTGTTATTTCAATATCTCTTGTTTCCGAAAAACCTTTCTCATTCTTGGGGTCCTCAACAAAAATATATTTAACTAGAACTTTCTTTTCCGTCAAGTCCAAGCTGCAATTGGTCAACAGGATATAATAAAATACCGCTTGTCGCCAATAATCTCCGCCTAATTTATCATCTTCGGTTGGACCATTTAATTTTTTACTAGCTTTCTCAGCACTACCGGTCTTATAGTCAATAAGACGTATAATGTTGTCTTCCATCTCAATTTTGTCGATTTTTCCGTTAATTTCAAAATCAGCTACTTCAGACAAATCGACAGTTGTATTCTGAATTTTCCCTAGTTCAATGCTACTTACAGATTTTTCAACAGCGATGATTCCCGGTTTAATGTAGTCAGGTTGGCGATAGAGGTTCTCGATAATATTTATTCCACGCATATAATCGTCTCTCTTAGCTCTTTCAGAGGATAATTTCCAAGAATTCTTTTCATAAATACTGTCGAAACGTTTGAGAAGCTCTTCTTTAGAAAGGACTGATTTTGGCGCTAAGTCATCTTTCTTGCCATCTTCTGGCAAATAAATTGCTTCTAACGTTTCATGAATAATACTCCCAAAAATCAACGCCTCATGACTTTCAACTGGTAATTTTAAGCATTTATTGAAATAGAAACTCAATGGACACTTTAAGAAACTATTTAATGTACTCACACTAAGACTAAACGGTGAGAGAATATCATTTAATATGTCAGATGACAAACTTGGAACGACAACTTTGGTGGGAGTTTTGCTAACGAATTTACTTCCCATTTTATCAACTTTTACAATATAATCTTCAAATTCATTAATATAATTCGTTACAGGATTTTCATCAGAATAAGATAGATACAATTCTTTTCTGGCACGTGTCATTGCTACATAGAATAAACGCCGATTTTCCTCTTTCTTCAATTGACCTTCATTGTCTTCTTTTCCAGTTAATGTTGGAGGATAAGAAAAACTTCCTCCATGATTCTCAGCTCCTGGCCAACTCACGTTCTTCTTGCCATCATTGCATTTCACCATAAATACATAATCAAATTCTAAACCCTTAGCCCCATGCGCAGTCATCAGTTGCACACAATTCTCTGGAGAAGCTGAAATCTCTTCAATAGGCAAAGAAACTCTCATATTTTGTAAGCCTGATAAACATTTCAAAAATTCTTTCAATGTCAACTGCGAATAAAGTAACGTTTCTTCAAGCATTAGGTTATATGTTTCTCTTGTAACGGAAATTAAATGATACTTTTCCTTAGAAACCATCATATATTGGTCAATATCAAACACTTTTATGACCTCACTAAGAATGAACATAGGGGAAAGATACTTCGTTGATATAGATAGCTTTTTGCGAAAAGCCTCAAGCTTTTTATCAATCTCCTGAATATTTTTCAATACTATTTTATCGTCATCTTTCACATTCCGAATAGAGGCAATATCATCATTCGATACGGGAAAGAGATCATAATAGAGAATTTCCCTCAACTCACTAACCTTGCGATGTGGCAGACTGATGTATTTTAGAATCCCTATGATTTTTTTGAAGAAAGAATCTGAAAATAAATCATTCTTTTCTTTGATTTGAACAAAAATACCATTGTCTCTCAACAACTTAGCCAATTGTTCCCCATAAGCGTTACGCCCGTATATAACGCCAATCTTACTTTGTAAAACGCCCTTTGAAATTAGTCCGCGGATTTGGTTCAGCGTGCCAATCATTTCTGCTTCGTCAGACTCATAGACCGTAAGAGTAGGTTGGTGATTTGGATAGTCTTTATTAGCTCCAGATGCTACTAGTTGTTTTTCTTCCCTGGGATTATGGCTGATCAATTGTTTCGCTGCATCGATAATGGATTGTGAGGAGCGATAGTTTTCTTCAAGGACAATTTTGACTGGATTAAATTTTCTCTCGAAATCTGAGATATTGTTAGAGCTAACTCCTTGAAAACGATAGATTGTTTGATCATCATCACCTACAACAAAAATATTTGGATTAGACTTGCCTTTGACCAATAAATCAATCAATTTATTTTGAACGATAGATGTATCTTGAAACTCATCCACAAAAAGATATTTTATCCCATTTGATACCTCTTGTTGAAAGTCTTCTTGTGCCTCAAGCTTCTCAATTGTCCAAAGAACCATATCATCAAAATCAAAATAGTTCTTCTCACTAATTTTTTCTTTGTATTTTTCAACAACTGGTATAGCTGCTAAAAGCTTATCAAATTTTACTTTTTCTTTTTGGAAAGACGGTTTTAGGTCGCCAGGTTGTTTATCTTTGTATTTTTTCTTATACTTAAATTTGGTATACAGTTCATCACTAGGAGTTGATAGTTCAATAGCTTTTAAATACTCCTTAATTTCAGATTGAATATCTTCACTATCAAAATTTTGGCGCTTCATTCTATAATATAAATCTAACAGTTGATTCTTTGATGAATAACGGTCGCCTGAATTTTTAAAAAGAGGGTTCCCTTCTAGAATATGTTTGTCCATAACCTCTTTAAGTATTTCATATCTAGCGGCGGTAGAAATAACCTTTGGTTGATTTCCAAACCTGTCTGAATTGGATAAAATTAGTTCGCTACAAAATGAGTGAATTGTGGATATTCGGACATTTCGTCCCACCTCGCCTATGAGTTTTTCAACGCGGTTTAACATCTCCGAAGCCCCCGCGTCAGTAAAGGTTAAGCAAACAATATCTTCTGGATTAACATCATAGTTTTCTAAAATATTTGCAACACGATGAGAAAGGATTTGTGTCTTGCCAGTACCTGGTCCAGCTACTACCATGACTGGTCCCACAACAGTCTCAACTGCTTGTTTTTGTTTTGCATTTAGTTTTGGGTGGTCAAGATTATCTTCCCCAAACTTTAACAACTCTGTTTTATCCATCTGTTCGCTCCTTCACAATGACTTTACTAACATTTTATCACATAATGAATTTAAAACTCTATATTTCAATTTATATTCTTTATTTCCCTTAATTTTAGATTTCTTCGTGCTTGTAAACAGTATACTCCAAAATAAAAAAGTGACTCTACTTCTGGTTACGAACCAAAATTAAAATCACCGGAATGCTTTATTCACTTACCTTATATAGTTTTGTTAATAGCACCCTTACCCCCAAGATTATCATCGCCATCTATTGAGATTATTAATCAACAAAATATCTAAAACAACATTAACACCACCCTTGAGTTATATCTTTCCTACCCCAATTCGTTTTTTTTTGCCCCAAATTGCTATGATTGGGTAGAAAAGCATTACGAGGTTGTAGAGAAATGAAATCGTTTGACTATAGTATGATAGAATCACTTGCGATAAATATTGATATGGTCGACATGCTCATGGGCAGTCATGAGTACAAAGGAAAAGCATCCATATAAGCAACGGTTTTATTGTAAAAACTATCATCAAAGAGTTGCATTTGGATTTAGAACGTTTGTCACCTTCAGACGAGAGTATTAATTGAACAAGATATCTCTCAAATTATTTAGACAAAGAGGTAACGTCAGAGCGTTTCCAAAGTTTTTAAGTACAACACCTTGTTTCTCAACTTCTTGCTCTTTCATAACTTCATAGCCTCTTTTCTCAAAGAAAGGTATTGTGGTGATAGAAGCGTGGGTAATGACTTTATTTTGCACTGTTTTTTCTAAACAATCACAAAGAGCAGTAGCAACTCTTCTTCCTTGATAATCCTTATGAACAAACAACCTATCAAGATATCCTGTCCGATCTATATCTCCAAATCCAATGATTCGTTTGTTATCGAGTGCAACGACACTATAATTCTCTAGAAATGACTGATTACATTTTTCTAAGTCAAGCTTTCCTGTTGCCCATACAGCCAATTGTTCTGTTGTGTAATCTTTGGCATTAACTGTGTGGATAGTATTATAAAATAGCTCTGCTAGTTCTACGCAATCTGAAGAGCGATATTTTCGCACATTCACCTTTCCCTCTACAAATTCCTGTTTGAATCGTTCTCCGATTTCATTACACGTCTTTATTTCATTCCCATCAGGCAATATACATGCCTGCTCAAACTTGACACCTAACACATCAGCAATAGCTTTCAACTCATTCAAGGCTACCGTTTTACGTTTTAACTTCTTATTGAAATTCTGCGAAGTCTGGCCAATACGTCTGGCTAGTTCTGAAACGCTTATATTCATTTGCTCACACAGTTCTTTAATCATTTCAGCCGTAGCCATACAGCACCTACAAGTATACGTTATAAATATTATAAATCATTTGGTTGATAATTGTAATAGCCACTTATCCCTCTACGACAAAAAAGACCTCAGAACAAAATCTGAAATCTCTTGAATTTAACATGTGATAAAGGGTTTTTCACTACTTTATTGCCAGTAACGCAACTGTCTCCACATGTGCAGCCACAAAGCTGAATGCCTAGAGGATTCCGACGTTTTTCTCTCTGTTAGGAAATAGTTCAACTAGGTGGGGGTTGTAAACGAACCGAAAACTATATCATCGAGCTTTCTTCATTAAAACCTCAACCGCATCAATCACCTCATCAAAAGTTGTATTATTTGCATATGAATATTGCTTTTGATATTTCTTCCATAAACTTTGTTGGAATTCATTTTCACGAATTTCCTGTAAAACCAACTTATAATCTGACATTTGAAATTCAGACTGACGTTTCTTCATAGTGTTACTAAGAGCCTGTTTCAAAACAGCGAAATCAATTCGTTCACTATCTAGCTTGGACAAGATGTACACATCATAAAAATCACGAGGTCGAGTCGTACCAATGCCACGAGAAAGAATCGTCTCAATCTTTTCAGCCAAGATGGTTTCAATAGGATAGGTTAATAATTCTATTATTTCATCATCGAAAATCTTCCTGAAATTGAAATCCACCTCTTTAGGTGTAATAACATCTCCCATCGTTACGTCGATTGCAACCACTTCTTGTATCCTCTCAAAAGAAGCAAATAACTTTAGTTTCAGTCCGGGATAGTCATCCATCTCACGAATATCTTCGACACCTTCAACTGAAAACTCGAATGATTCCTCGGTCGGGATCTTTACAATTTCATTTGCAATTTCAAGCAATTTTCCATGTGTAAGCGTAAATCCTTTGATGGTAGTATCTAAATCCATCGTGGCACGCAAGTTTAACCCAACAATACCACCAATCAAATAGCCACCTTTGACGATGAAATTCTGCTTATATTCAGATTTCGCTAGTTTTGACAGGAAAGCTTCAATCAAATAGTTCTGTTGAACCTGCTGTGTGGTTATCCCCTTTAGCTTAGAGATTTGCTTAATCTTAGCTTTAAAACTCATGGAATTTTTGAAAATCACAATAACACTCCCATATAATTTCTTACTTTTTTTTCTACACCAAATATTCGAGCATACCTGAATAGTTTGTTTACATCCTTCTTCTTACTGGCTGCATACCTTTTATAAGCCGGAATAACTTGTTCTAAATCAGCATCATATTTAGGTTTCATTAAGTCAACCAGCACACGTTCAATTTCATAAACTTTTACTTCTGTTCCACCAGGTCTTCTTACAGATGTCACACCGACTTCAAACCACTCTTTCTTACTAATTGTGACTGGAAGGACATTATCAGCCTTCATACGAGATGTTGACGTCCCTTGTTCGAAGGTCATATTAATCTGGATTGGTGCTCGATCAGAAAATCCAAGTAAGTAGAGCGCTGTTTCATGAGAGTAAATTCCCTTTGGATAACGTTCTTGTAATAGAAAGAAATCATCTGCATAGCCGTTTTCGGTCACATAAACTCCTCGTTGAACAGGATAGATTTTTTCTAACTTTTCCAAAGTTTGGAGAACCCATCGACCAACACCAAGTTCCGTTACTTGACGAGTGGTAATTATTCCATTGTTTTGGTTAGCGAAATTAAGTACTTTTTCTGCTTTATTCATACTATAACCTACTTTCGTACTATATTGACAACTACATTATAGCACAAACGTAGTCTCTATGTTATAATTTTTTCAGGAACTCCTTTTGATAAACATCAATAATCTAACAGTTCTTTAGTTTGTTAATTTACTATTTTTAAATATACGCCCTTTTTCATATTTGACAGGGCATACAAGTAAATACCCGTAACCAACATTGACCTTATAAAACAAGAATCTAACACTAATCATTACAAGTCCTCGCTACAATAAAAATTTAAGCCACTATATCCCCTCAAGACACAAAAAAGACCTCAGAGCAAAATCTGAAATCTCTTGAAATTTAAAACCTGACATGTAGAACTGTAATTCACCATAATATCAGTTATTCTATTGTTTATATACTCTCTTCAGCATTTTTTATAATTTGTACTCTAAGATTCTCGCTCATAAAAGTCAACTGCACCCTTATTCTCTTTGTATACCCTTAGAGTAAATTCCTGACGAATATCTTTTATATACTCTAGTACCTGCTTTCCAATTCCGTTAGAACGAATATTCTTATCCACAAAAATACCTGCAAGGTAATTGTCTTGCATCCCAACAAAACCAGAAATCTTACTTTCTTGTTCATATACATAAATTTCAGCTTGCAAAAGTTGTTCTTTAACGTCTGGTGCATTAGAAATCCAATATTCTTGCTTTATAAAATTATGTTCAGCAATATTGCTATCAAGTCAGATTTTCATGACCTAGTTAATATCTTCTATTTGAAAATGTCTTATCATATCCAATTCCTACTCGTAATTTTGTATTATTTTATACCATTTATTATATTTTTTCTATTACTTATATCTTATTACATGCTTATTTCTCAACCCTTGACAGCAATACCACATACTCAACATGTTTTGAGGTGAATTCATAGCTGTCAAGAAATATTGGCTCAAATGCTTTTATCGAAAATTCCCTCTGTGGAAACATATCCACAGAGGGCTTTCGTATGTGAGAACATATCAGTCAAAGTATGGATTTATTACATAGCTCCTCTAATACAGTTCTTAGGAAAAAATGCTTCCCAAACACTATCTCCCATACAAACTTAATTGGTTCGCTACTTAAATATTTTTGACCTGGGATTTTAATACTTCATAACCTAATTTGTCGATAACATGTTCAATGTCTTTTATAGATACTTTTTCATCGTCAAATTCCACCCTCACCTTGCTTGAATTAAATAGTACTTTTAAACTCTCTTTATTTACCCCGTCCAAAGATTTCACACCATTCTCTATTTTTTTCATACAAGACGGACATGTTAATGTTTCTAATTGAATCGTTGCTTTTTGCATTTTCTTCTCTCCTTTAGTTTGTATCGATTTTATTATACTCGATTATTATCATCATTAAATTGATTTGCATCAACAGCTTAATTTGTTGTTTATTTTCATAGTTTGTAGCGTAGCAACCTCATGCCATTTAAAATGACCACTAATATGCTTGCTTCGTGTACTAACATTCCGATTGACATGTTCATCCATTCACTAAAGAATACGCTGGCAAGAAGGACTAATACAACCCCTACTGCAATAATAATATTTTGAAGCATGTTATTAGCGGTTGCTTTTGTTAAACCTAATGCATGTGGCAAGCGGCTGAAATCTGAATTCATTAAAACAACATCTGAAGTTTCAATTGCTACATCTGTTCCATTTCCCATAGCAATTCCAATTTGTGCTAAAGCTAGTGAAGGACTATCATTTACTCCGTCCCCAACAAATGCAACAATTTGACCTCTTTCTTGCAGTACTTTAATATATGCTGATTTATCTTCCGGCAACATATGCCCGTGGGCCTCTGTAAGACCTAGTTCACGTGCTACTAAATCAACTGTTCCTTGGTTATCACCAGAAAGAACGACTAGATTTTTAACACCAAGTTTTTTCAACTTTTTAAGATCATCTTTTACACCCGGGCGAATTTGATCACGAATACCCATCAATGCTTTTAATTCACCATCAACTGATGTTAAAACAAGTGAATTTCCATTTTTCTCAAATCTGGCAATATCTGCACGAGCTTTTTCACTTAAAAGAATATTTTCTTGCTCCATTAGTGCCACATTACCGACTGCAACTTTATGACCTTCTACATGAGCTACAATTCCTCCACCTTTTACAACATCTGTTTTTTCAATTGTATATAATTTTATATCTCCAATATACTCTACAACTGCTTTTGCTAATGGATGATCTGATTCCTTTTCAACACTTGCTAGATACCCTAATACTTCATATACATTATCTGCATAAATTTCTTTATCAGCTACTTTGGGATTTCCTATTGTTAATGTACCTGTTTTGTCAAATACCATGGTATCTAGTCTGCTAAAGTCACTAATAACCTCGCTACCTTTTAGAAGGACTCCATGACGTGCTCCATTGCCAATCCCCGCGACGTTTGAAACTGGTACACCGATTACCAATGCTCCTGGACATCCTAAAACTAATATTGTAATTGCAAGTTCAATATCCCTTGAAAATATCCATACAATAAAAGAGATAACTAAAACAGCTGGTGTGTAGTATTTAGAAAATCTATCAATGAAACGTTCTGCTTCTGATTTTGAATCCTGTGCTTCTTCAACCAACTCAATGATTTTACCAAAAGTAGTATCCTCACCTACACGATCAGCAGTGATTTGAATAGTTCCATTTTCTAAAATTGTTCCGGCATATACCCCCGAATCTTTCTTTTTACTTACAGGAACCGCTTCTCCTGTAATACTTGCTTCATTAATATGCCCTTCTCCTGTTAACACTGTACCGTCAACTGGGATTTTTGCACCCGTTTTAACAAGCAAAATATCTCCTACATCAACTTCATCTATTTCTACTTCTTCAAACTCACCATTTTTCAGTTGCTTTAGAGCAACTTCAGGCGCCATTTCAGTTAATTCTTTTATTGCAGAACGTGTTTTATTCAGTGTTCTTTGTTCTAGATAAGCTCCAAATAGAAATAAAAAGGTAACAATTGCTGACTCCTCATAATTTCTAATTAGAAACGCGCCAATGACTGCAATGGTCACTAACACATCAATACTGACTACTTTAACTCTGAGTGCTTGATACGCTTGGATGGCAATCGGTATAACTCCTAAAACAGAGGCAATTATTAGTGACCATATGGCTATAGGTTCGTTTTGAAATCCTAATTTACTAACATATGCAATTATTATTAAAATTGCACTTACTATTGTAATATGATTCTTTCTTCCTAAAATTAATTTTTGTATATTCATACTCCTTCCTATTATGATTTTTATTAATTGTATCACTTGTTTCTTTTATGATTCGTATGCTTTATCTAATTCTGCCAACAGGTTATATACTGCTTCATAGCTTTCACAAACATCCTCTGGAACTGTATAATTGTCTGTAATTTTACGTAACTTTACAAATTCATCTACTAAGTCAGGTTTTCCCCTTCCTGTATCTTTTAATTTTTTTGCAAGCTTATCATATACTTCACGAACTTGGTGAAATTCTGGATGATTGCCGCCATGAACTCGTGCTACAACTGGTACATACTGTGCTAATGTTTTTAAATGTGTTTCCTTAACTTGATTAAAATCTAATTTTTTTGACATGTTTTTTTCCTTCTTTCTTTTTTTCTTTGGGTTGACTACATTATATAAGGGATTAAAAGATATTAACTTGATCTACATCAAATTTGTTCTTTTTACGCAGAAAAATAGAACAGTTGGTATTTTTAAATTAATGCCAACTGTTCTATTTTTTATTTTAAGATTATCTGCTATATCAGCAACAAACCATCTAAATCTAAAATCTCAATCTTTCTGTTTCTTTTTTGCTTTATATAACCTGCCTCTTCAAAATCAGCCAACGTTCTACTTATCGTTTCTGGTGTCGTTCCTAAATAAGAGGCTAAATCCTTTTTACTCATTGGTAATTCAATTTCTGTTGGACTATCTCCGCCATCTGTACACTCTGCAAGAAACAACGCTAATCTAGCCTCCACTTTCTCGGTGACAAATCTAGTTGTTTGTTTTTCTGATATTTCCAGTCGGTTAGAAAACTCAGCTAAAATCTTCAAAGATATCGTAGGGTACTTTAATAAAAATTCTTGCAAGTCATTTTTACTAATCATACATACATCGGTATCAATCATCGCTTCTGCATACGCTTCATGGATTGATTCGCGAAACAGAGCTAATTCTCCTGTAAAATCTCCTGGATTTAAAATTCTCAATAATTGCTCTTTTCCAGACTCAGATAAACGGTAGATTCTAATTTTACCATTACTTACAACATATAAGACATTAGATGTATCTCCTTCTCGATAAAGCACTTCACCCTTTTTATATGAAATTGACTTCATGACTTTCATAATTTCTTCCATCTGTTCTTCTTCTAGATGATTAAAGATTGGAACAACACTGATACATGAAACCTGTGAACCTGCCTCATGTTTGTGATGATGAATGTGTGAGGAAGGATTATAGAGTTTTTTTCTTATATCTTGCTTGGAATCCTTTTTCGACATTCAGATACTCCTTTCATAACTTATTTTGGGACTTGTTTATTTATTTCCAAGTATTCATGAGTCTAGTAAATGCAAGTGAATTCATGTGGAATTCTTATTAGATTATCGCCCTAGCCTAGACTTTCCATTGTTTTTTTTAGATGGCCTATTTCTTACTTAAGTCCTCGGATAGCGGTTACTATTTCTGCTTTGGTTTTTCCTTTGAAATACTCTTAATAGTAACTTTCCGGACCAATCATCATATTAGACCGTCTCCTTTATTCGTTAGATATTTTAATCTCATTCCCATCCGATAAAATGAAAGCCTGCTCATACTTGACATCCAGCACATCAGCGATGGCTTTCAACTCATCCAAGGTTACCGTTTCCCGCTTTAATTTCTTATTGAAATTCTGTGGAGTCTGGCCAATACGTCTAGCGAGTTCGGAAACGCTTATATTCATTTGCTCACACAGTTCTTTAATCATTTCTGCCGTAGTCATACAGCACCTCCAAGGATACGCTAATAATATTATAAACCATTTGGTTGATAAATACAATAGTTATCAGAATATTTTTATATTCATACTCTAGGGTTGTCAAACATATGTTACCTGAACTGATAATAGTGGTGCTTGATGTCTTGTCCACCAAAACGAATTTTTTGAGTTTGTTGTCAAGGAGGAAAGTGAAACGATCCTTGACAACAAACGATAAAAATATAAAATCAGTGGACACATCAAGCAGCTTCGTTATACTTATTTTCGTAATACTTTTCAACCATTTGATTTGGGCTTAAGAATCCCAATACTTTTCGTGCAATATTATTGTGTCGACTCATATATCGCCGATGTTGCTTTAAC
>NZ_ATXL01000011.1 GCF_000421665.1 Bavariicoccus seileri WCC 4188
CTAGTTGAAGTTCAAAATGATAAATCAGTCGAAGAGATTCCTTCTCCAGTGACTGGTAAAGTGACTAAAGTAAATGTATCAGAAGGTACAGTTGCGAAAGTTGGTGACGTCATCGTTGAGATTGAAACAGATGAACCAGTTGCAGGGTCAGCTCCTGCGGAAGAACAAGGTGCTAGTCATCCTGCCGCAGTTGAGTCAGCAACTGATCCAGCAGCAGGCGTTTCATCAGACGCTAGCGTTGTTAAAACGAGTGATCCTAATAAACAAGTATTGGCATTGCCTTCAGTACGTCAATATGCGCGCGAACAAGATGTCGATATTTCTCTTGTGTCACCAACTGGTAAACATGGTCGTGTGACAAAAGAAGATATTGATCAATATAAATCTCAAGGTGGTTCTAAACCAGCTGAAGCTACTTCAGAAAAAGCTCCAGAAAGTAAGGCTGTATCTGCTTCAACTAGCGAAGCAAGTGAACCAGCTAAACCATTCAAGTCTGGATATTCAGATCAAGAACGTCGCGAAAAATTAACACCTATGCGTCGTGCAATTGCCAAAGCAATGGTTAGAAGCAAACACACAGCGCCACATGTTACTTTATTTGACCAAGTAGAAGTATCTAAGATGTGGGATCATCGTAAGAAGTTCAAACCAATTGCTGCTGAACAAGATGTCAAATTGACATTCTTACCTTATGTGGTTAAAGCATTGGTTGCTGTTGTTCGTAAATTCCCAGTACTAAATGCTTCTATTGATGACGCTTCTCAAGAAATTGTTTATAAAGACTACTACAATATCGGAATTGCAACGGATACTCCAAATGGCTTATTTGTGCCAAACATTAAACAAGCCGAATCAAAAGGTATGTTTGCAATTGCGAAAGAAATCGTTGAGTTGTCTACGAAAGCACATGAAGGTAAATTGACTAACCCTGAAATGAGTAATGGATCTATTACAATCTCAAATATTGGTTCTGCTCGTGGATCTTGGTTTACACCAGTTATCAATTATCCAGAAGTTGCTATTTTAGGTGTTGGTACAATTGCTACTGAACCAATTGTAAATGCTGATGGTGAAATTGTTGTTGGTCGTAACATGAAGTTATCTCTCAGTTTTGACCACCGTATTGTCGATGGTGCAACTGCTCAAAAAGCAATGAACGAATTGAAACGTTTATTGGCTGACCCAGAATTATTGTTGATGGAAGGATAAGGTGTTCTAAATGGTAGTAGGAGATTTCGCGATTGAATTAGATACAGTTGTCATTGGTTCAGGACCTGGAGGCTATGTAGCAGCTATTCGTGCTGCTGAAATGGGTCAAAAGGTAGCTGTGGTTGAACGTGGGGCCATTGGTGGTGTTTGCTTGAATGTGGGCTGTATTCCTTCTAAAGCATTGATCACTGCAGGTCATCGCTTCCACGAAGCACAATCGTCAGAAGTGTTTGGTGTGACTGCTAAAGATGTTGAAATCGACTTTAGCAAAACTCAAGAATGGAAAGATAAACAAGTTGTTGCTAAATTGACCGGCGGCGTTAAAATGTTGCTTAAGAAGCATAAAGTTGAAATTCTTGAGGGTGAAGCTTACTTTGTGGATGAACATACCCTACGTGTAATGCATCCTGATAGTGCTCAAACTTATACTTTCAACAATGCGATTATTGCAACAGGGAGTCGTCCAATCGAAATCAAAGGATTTAAGTTCGGTGGACGTGTGCTTGATTCAACGGGTGCCTTAAATCTGAAAGAGATTCCTAAACACCTGGTTGTAATCGGTGGCGGTTATATCGGATCTGAATTAGCTGGCGCTTATGCTAATATGGGATCTAAAGTCACTATTCTTGAAGGTTTGGACAGCATTTTGAGTAACTTTGATAAAGATATGGTCAAAATTGTTGTTGATAACTTTAAGAAAAAAGGTGTCGATATCCATACCAGTGCTATGGCTAAAGAAGCAAAAGAAACTGATAAGGGTGTTAGTGTCACTTATGAGGTTGATGGCAAGGCAGAAACCATCGATGCTGATTATGTTCTCGTAACTGTTGGTCGCCGTCCAAATACGGATGACATGGGGTTAGACACTCTTCACTTAGATATGACAGATCGTGGCTTGATTAAAGTAGACGAACAAGGTCGTACAAGTGTACCATCTATCTGGGCTATTGGAGATGTTGTTCCTGGTTTAGCTTTAGCACATAAAGCAAGCTATGAAGCAAAAATTGCTGCTGAAGCAATATCAGGGAAAAAGGTTGCTGTTGACTATCGTGCAATGCCAGCTGTATGTTTCACTGATCCTGAATTAGCTTCTGTTGGTTTAACTGAAAAAGAAGCTAAAGACAAGGGATTAGATGTCAAAGTTTCTAAGTTCCCATTGGCAGGAAATGGCCGTGCCTTATCCCTTAATCAAACAGAAGGGTTCGTAAGACTAGTAACCACTAAAGAGGACAATTCGATTGTTGGTGCTCAATTTGCAGGTGTCAATGCATGTGATGTCATCGCTGAACTTGGCCTAGCAGTTGAGTCTGGAATGAATGCCGAAGACTTGGCATTAACAATCCATGCACATCCATCATTAGCCGAAACGGTTATGGACGATGCTGAATTGGCACTTGGATTACCAATCCACGTTTAATTTAAAATGAGATGAATAGTCGCGTCAGTTATGTTAATCATGACTAGTGTTGAACCAACACACAACGACTAACAAGTAGAGGCTATAGCAAAGTTAACTTTGTTATAGTCTCTTTTGCTATCCAAATAATGAACAGATATCACAGGGTTTGCGAGGAAAAAACGCCAAAGTAATTGTTAGGAAAGACCTATGGAGTGTTTGTTAGGGAATAACGCTAGTCATTAAATCTTTTGAACAAGAATAATGATCAGAGATGTAGAAAGAAGTAGACATTAAAAATAATATATGAAATTAAATAAAGTTCTTGTTTATGATAGTGAAAATGGGTATACTTAATTTCGTAGTAAAAAAACAAATTTAGGGAGAAGGAGGGATTACGATGCAAATCAAATCAGTAAGTTTTACACAACACTTAGCAGTATTTAATTTAAAACGATTAATCCCTTTTTTACAATCCTTATAGCGCAGTTAGTGCCTATCTAGATAGATGGTATACTCTGTCCTTTTGGAAAAAAGGGCGGAGTTTTTTTGTGCATTTTTTTACAGAATGAGAGGTTACTGACCACATGCAATATATTATCAAGCAACTTGGAATTTATTTTAATGAACACAGGCTACGCTATTTAGTCGTTTTTATTTTCATCGTGATAGCTAGCGCAATGTATGTCGCGCCGATTTATATTCTAAGATTATTTATCGACGCAATCGTTCAATCAGAGTTTACTGCAGCAACATTGACGCGTTATGTACTTCTCTTTTTGGGTGCCATCGTTATAGGTTACATCTCAGAATTTATCTGGACTTATAATCTTTTTATTGGTTCATATGATCTTCAAAAACAATTAAGGGAACGGTTAATGGCACATTTCCTCAAAATGGGTGCTCCTTTTTATCATCATTTTCGAACAGGAGATTTAATGACTCGTTCGAGTGATGATGTTCAAGTAATGGGTATGACAGTAGGATACGGACTAATGGTATTTTTGAATACTAGTTTGTATCTGGGTTTTATTATCATTGCAATGGCAGGTACGGTATCGTTACTTTTAACGGTTATTGCTCTGATACCAATGCCATTTTTAGCCTATTACATTTTTAAGTGGGGATCAGAAGTTGATCGTGCTTTTACGGATGCTCAGAATGCTGTCTCTGAAATGAATAGTGAAGTTTTAGAGATTATCGATGGGGTTCGTGTTGTCCGTGCTTACGGATTAGAACAGGTTACTGCCAAACAGTTTAACCAAAGAACAACGGAAACGAAGCTTAAAAATGACCATGTGTCTGAGATCGATTCTAGATTTGCTCCTTTAATTACGATCGTCTTAGCAATCAGTTTTGTTTTTAGTTTTGGTGCAGGAGCTTTTCTGGTTGCTAACCAAACCATTACAGTAGGTGCAATGGTATCTTTTCAGGTCTATTTGACCATGGTCGTATGGCCAATGATCTCAGCTGGCGATCTCGTTAATGTGATGCAACAAGGATCGGCTTCCTGGCGGCGAATCAATGAGGTATTGCAAACGGGAGACCAACTAGAGCCCGATGGTAAGAAGAGCCTTGAGACCATAGACGATATAAAAATGGTAGATTATCATTTCAAATATCCTAATACTGACCGTTTAATTCTTGACGGTATCGATCTTTCTATCAAAAAAGGAGAGGTTATTGGTGTTGTTGGCAAAACAGGAAGTGGTAAAACAACACTTCTCAGACAGTTTGGACATCGATACCCTTATTCAAATGAAATACCTTTGATAAATGGAGAGAAAGCAACATCATATGAGGTTAGACAGGTTCGGACACAATTTGCAGAAG
Source organism: Bavariicoccus seileri WCC 4188 (assembly GCF_000421665.1). Classification (GTDB taxonomy): domain Bacteria; phylum Bacillota; class Bacilli; order Lactobacillales; family Aerococcaceae; genus Bavariicoccus; species Bavariicoccus seileri. The sequence continues at coordinate 4,439 of NZ_ATXL01000011.1, forward strand.
TACCTCAAGAACATACTCTTTTTTCGCGCTCAATCAAAGAAAATCTTCTTTTTGGTAAGGAAGACGCAACAGATGATGAGTTATGGCATGCTCTTGATCTTGCCAGTTTCAAGGAGGACGTTAAACGGATGCCGGATGGTCTGTTGACACTAGTCGGTGAGAAGGGTGTTTCCTTATCTGGTGGTCAAAAGCAACGCTTGTCACTCGCAAGGGCATTCTTACGAGATAGTGAGATTTTATTGCTAGATGATGCCTTATCAGCTGTTGATGCTAAGACAGAACAAGAAATCATTGCCAACTTAAAACAACGGACGGATGCTAGCATTTCGATTATCGTGACTCACAGGTTGTCGGCCATTACTGAAGCCGATCACATTATCGTTCTCAGTGATGGGAAAGTGACCCAGTCTGGAACACATCACGAATTGATTCAAGTCCCTGGATGGTATCAAGAACAATATCATCATCAACAACTAAAGGAGGACGATGATGTTCTCAACAATTAAGCAACTATTAGATTATATTAAATACTATAAAAAAGCATTTTTGCTTGGAGCCAGCTTACTACTTTTGGCTTCTATCCTTGAATTGTATTCACCCATGATTGCAAAGCAATTGATTGATAATGTGATGAGTCCGTCTGTATCTGACGGTAATTTAAACATCAGTTTGTTGATTCAATTATTAGCATTATATCTGTTTATTAATTTAGTCGGTTCATTGTTTCGGTATATCAGCCTATTAAATCTGCGAAAAATGTCAAATAGTATCATCAAGCAAATGCGTGATGAGTTATTCAACCATATGCACCAACTACCAGTATCTTATTTTGATGGTATACCAGCTGGTAAAGTTGTTGCACGAATCACTAATGATACTGAGGTTCTGAGATCTAATTTTTATGTTACCGTCATCAGCAACTTATTGAGTAACATTATGCAGATCATTGGGGCCTTTATCGCCATCTTTCTCCTGAATCATAAACTAGGGCTCGCAATGCTATTATTGATTCCTATTTTAGGAGTGTGGCAACACTTTTATACAAAGTACGCTTCTAAATATAACGTGGAGATGCGTGAGTATATTTCTCAAATTAGTGGACAACTCAATGAATTTGTTCAAGGTATGGCGATCATTCAAGCTTTTCAAAGAGAAGAGCAACTCTTAAACGAATTTAAGCTCACCGTAAAAAAATGGTTTGATGTTGGTCGCAAATCACTACTTCTTGACTCGTCAATTGCTTGGGGACTAGGAAATTTCCTGAGAAACGGGACAATACTGATTTTGATCACCATATTAGCGTCTTTATTTTTGAATCAACAACTCGCGATTTCGGCAGGTTTATTATATGCCTTCATCGACTATATTAATCGGTTATATGATCCAATCGAAGGTTTGGTACAAACGATTGCGAATGTACAACAATCATTAGCGGCCGGCACACGAATTTTTGAATTTGCAGACCAACCTGTCGAGAAACAACAAAAAGAACAACTGGTTGTTTCTGAGGGCAAAGTGTCGTTTGATCATGTCACATTTGGTTATGATCCAAAGCAAATCGTGTTAGAGGATATCAATTTTGAGGTACCAGCAGGTAAAACGTTAGCTCTCGTTGGTCATACGGGATCTGGAAAGTCGAGTATTTTAAATCTACTCTTTCGCTATTATGACCCTCAGTCGGGTCAAATCACGATAGATGATCAAGTTATTGAGTCTTTCGATCGTCATAGTATTAGGCGGTATATGGCAATTGTAATGCAAGATCCCTATCTCTTCACTGGCACAATAGCGAGTAATATTGGTCTGAACGATCCTTCTATTAGTAAAGAAAGAATTATTACAGCATTAAAGCAGGTCGGGGCAGGGTACTTACTTGACCGTTATAAAGATGGTATCGAGCATCCAATTGTTGAAAAGGGGAGCGAGCTTTCAAGTGGCGAGCGTCAGCTAATCAGTTTTGCTAGAGCATTAGTCTTTGATCCTAAAATTCTGATTTTAGATGAAGCTACTAGTCATGTTGATACTGAAACTGAATCCATTATTCAAAAAGCAATGGATGTGTTGCAAAAAGACCGGACGACTTTCATGATAGCTCACCGTTTGTCTACAATCCAAAAAGCCGATCAAATTTTAGTGTTGGATAAAGGAAAGATCATTGAACGTGGGACCCACCAAACTCTTTTAGACCAAATGGGAACGTATCACGAAATGTACCAAATGCAGTCTGAACAACTGTGATGTGCTCTAGTTATGCATGTATGCTAGTACGAACCAATAAAAATAAAGACAGAGCTATAAAAGTCAATATGAATCAGTAAGAGCCAATACCAACCAACATGACCTATCAAGAATAAGCAAAAATTGAGAATCGGAAATTGAAAACAGATTGATATAATCAGTCAGCTAAGGAAGTGATCAAAGTGAATTATTCTTATCCCTTGGACAGTGAATGGTCAACGGAAGAAATTGTAAAAGTAGTTGATTTTTTACAACTAGTGGAACAAAGCTATGAAGGAACAGTAGACACTAAAGAGTTTCTGAAGGGCTATAAAAAATTTAAAGAAGTTGTTCCTTCTATTGGCGAAGAAAAAAAGTTAGGTAAAGTTTTTGAAAAAGCAAGTGGCTATTCCCTCTATCAAGCAGTTAAAGCTGCTAAGACCAATCCTAAACGATTAAAATTAGGATAAATATGGAGTTAGTTTGACTTTGAGAATGCGTTTGAGAGTGTGTATGATAGACAGCCACAACTTTGGAAAAAACGGATTATGAAAAGGCAAATGTGAAAAAAAGATAAGAAACGTGTAAAAGCAACCAAAACATGGTATAATTTTGTTTATTACGTCGCTGTTTCGTGGTAAACTATTAAAGTGTGAAAAAAGGCCCACCTGGGTCTTTTTTTGAGAGCAAAATTTATTTAGTGAGATATAGCCAACAGGTAAACTTGCTATAGGGGGAACTATCGTGAAAAAACGCAATGATATTCGGAATGTCGCTATTATTGCCCATGTCGACCATGGTAAAACGACATTGGTAGATGAATTATTGAAACAATCAGATACATTAGATGCAAGAACGCAATTAGAAGAACGTGCAATGGACTCAAATGCTCTAGAACGAGAACGTGGTATCACGATTTTAGCTAAAAATACTGCCGTTAATTATCAAGGAACCAAAATCAATATCATGGACACTCCAGGCCATGCGGATTTTGGTGGTGAAGTAGAACGGATAATGAAAATGGTTGACGGTGTTGTCTTAGTTGTCGATGCTTATGAAGGAACGATGCCTCAAACACGGTTCGTTTTGAAAAAAGCCTTAGAACAACATTTGACACCTATTGTAGTTGTCAACAAGATTGACCGAGATGCAGCTCGTCCTGCGGAAGTCGTGGATGAAGTGTTAGACCTCTTTATCGAACTAGGTGCTAATGAAGACCAACTTGATTTTCCAGTTATTTATGCATCCGCATTAAACGGGACATCAAGCTTATCGGATGATCCAAAAGATCAAGAAAAAACGATGGCGCCTATATTTGATACGATCATCAACACAATTCCAGCGCCTGTTGATAATTCAGATGAACCATTACAGTTCCAAGTAGCTTTACTAGACTATAACGATTATGTTGGTCGTATAGGGATAGGACGTGTATTCCGTGGAACAATCAAAGTTGGGGATCAAGTTAGTTTGATTAAACTAGATGGTTCGATCAAGAACTTCCGAGTGACAAAATTGTTCGGTTTCTTTGGATTGAAACGCAAAGAAATCGATTCAGCCAAAGCTGGAGACTTAATCGCTGTTTCTGGTATGGAAGACATTTTTGTTGGGGAAACGATCACACCGGTTGACCATCAAGATCCATTGCCATTGTTACATATTGATGAGCCAACACTACAAATGACCTTCTTGACCAATAATTCACCATTTGCTGGTCGCGAAGGAAAATTTGTAACATCTCGTAAACTTGAAGAACGGTTGATGAGAGAATTACATACAGATGTTTCTTTACGCGTTACCCCAACTGAATCTCCGGATGCTTGGATTGTTTCTGGACGTGGCGAACTCCATTTGTCCATTTTGATTGAAACAATCCGTCGTGAAGGTTTTGAATTACAAGTTTCAAGACCAGAAGTTATCGAAAAGATAGTGGATGGCAAACGATGTGAACCATTTGAGAGCGTCCAAATTGATACCCCAGAAGAATATACTGGTAGTATTATTGAATCGTTGAGTCTTAGAAAAGGTGAAATGGAAGATATGACACATACTGGTGCTGGCCAAGTTAGAATGCAATTCTTGGTTCCAGCTCGTGGCTTGATTGGTTATAGTACTGAATTCTTATCTATGACTCGGGGTTACGGTATCATGAACCATACCTTTGACCGTTATCTGCCTACTGTAACAGGCTTTGTTGGTGGACGTCGTAATGGGGCGTTAGTTGCAACTGAGACTGGCAAAACGACGACATACGGTATTATGGGAATTGAAGATCGTGGAACAATTTTTATCGAACCTGGAGTAGATATCTATGAGGGAATGATCGTTGGTGAAAACTCTCGCGAAAATGACATTGCAGTCAACATAACGAGAGCTAAACAACAAACTAACGTCCGGTCAGCAACCAAAGACCAAACAAGTGTCATTAAAACACCTCGTCACTTGTCTCTAGAGGAGTCTCTTGAGTTTTTGGGTGACGATGAGTATTGTGAAATTACGCCATTGAATATTCGGTTACGCAAGCAAATCCTTAATAAGGGTGAGCGTGAAAAAGCGGCTAAACGTAAGAAAAAAATAGATCAATAATCTTTAATTAAAAGTAACTATAGAGTAGGCAACTGAGGTTGTCTACTTTTTTTATAATACCCATTTTTGTGCTATAATATAGCGAAAGCTTGACCAAGGGAGGTTGCAAGATGAATGATAGTAAGACGGTAGGCGTTTTGAAAAAAAACGCTGACAACATTTATCAACTTATTCTGCGGCAGAAAGAGCATCTCTGCTTAGCTCAATGCCCGGCATTTGAAGAAGTGATCGATACTCAACTCTTCGGTCTATCAAAACAACTGGATTTTGCAGTGCAAATTGGAAAAATAGATGAGGATAAGAGTCATGAGATACTGAATCATTTAGAAAAAGCATTGAATGAAGTCTACCAAGAAAGTCATGAAATCATAAAAAAGGAAAAATTAAATGAAACAACCAAAACAACTGATTAAATTAGGATTTATGAAACGCTTTACAAATTTAGACCGGTTGATTTTGATTCCCTATATCGTATTAGTATTGATTGGTTTCCTAGCAGTTTATAGTGCTGCTGGCACAACAACGGTCACTCCGATTGGTGAGCAGTCAAATGTTTTAGTCAAACAACTAGCATTCATTGCGTTTAGCTTTATCAGTTTGGTCGTTTCCTATTTTGTATTGGATAAGTATGGAAATAGCTACTATTTTCTAACGATTTCCATGGGTATCTTATTATTACTCGAGATCATGGTACGATTGTTTGGTGACGAGGCACTTGGTGCAAAAAGCCGTTTGACGGTAGGCCCGATTCAAATCCAGCCTTCTGAATTTGTTAAGGTATTTCTGATCTGGTGGTTTGGAGTTCTGTTAGCCGATTTAATCAAAAATAAAAGGGTAATCACTCAATTCGTCAGACCATTTACCAAAAGAAAGCTCCCACCATATTTTGATGCCATGATTTTGTATGGCTTGCCTGGGATATTACTATTGCTGATATTCATGGAACCAGATGTTGGTACAGCCTTAGTGATCATGATGACAATCTGGATTGTTTTATTGGTTGCGGGTAGAATCCCACATGGTTTATTGATTAGCGTCGCCGGGTTAGTCCTACTATTTATTCTATTTAACTATTTTCCAATTGATTTACTGGGATTTCTTCCAAGTCATATTGTATCCCGAATTGTCGCCTATCGAGATGCCTTCGATGCAGCTAGCAATGAAGGATTCCAGATCGTCAGAGGCTATATGGCTGTTGCCCAAGGTGGTATTTTTGGGCAAGGCCCAGGTGCTAGTCAATTTAAAGCAGGTTATTTACCAGAAGCAACCACAGACTTCATCATTGCCATCATTGCTGAAGAATATGGCTTGATAGGTGTTTTGTTGTTATTTTTAACATTGACTATTTTAATCACTCGAATATTTATTAGAGCATTGAAAGCCACCCTAACAAGTACTAAATATATATTGACTGGTGTTGGTGGCATGCTATTAGTACAGTCCTTTATTAATTTAGGTGGACTAATAGGATTAATACCATTGACGGGTGTTACTTTACCGTTTATTAGTTATGGCGGTTCTAGTTTGATGGCATCTAGTATTGCGATTGGCATGGCCTTTACGGCTTTGGATAATGAAGATAAGCAATTAGGATTAGCAAATGTCTCTGAAAAACAACGAACGTTTACACGTTCTCTCATCATGAAGGATGGAAAATAAAGTGAAACGATTTAGCTTACAAACACTTATTGGTATAGTGATATGGGTGATCGTTATCTACTATTTACCAGTTCAGTTCGGAGATGTCCCGGAGTCCATACCGACTGATGAGGTAGAGACTGAAGTACCGTTGTCAACAACAGAGGCAAATACTATTCCTGCGATTGGATTAGAACGTTACGTTGGTCAATCGTTCAAGACCTTCAAAGACCAATTTGGAGAGCCAACTACTGAATATGACATTGGAAACGACGAGAAACTCTATCAGTTTGGAAATGACGCGACGGATTATATGCAAGTGACTGTTGACGATAATGTCGTCAGAAGTTTAATTAATTTGGGAAGTCAAAACTCCTCCGGCTTTTTTACGATGGATATGACAATCGATAATTTACGGGATGAAGTTGATCCTATGGCGAAAATTGAAATTCCTTTTGCGTTCTCAGAAGACGAGCAAACGGATGACACCTTATCATTTACATTGACAGATCATCAATTACTGACAATCCCAATCATTTCATTTGATAATGAAACCTATGCCATATTATGGTTCAATCCAATTAACCAGAAAGAGGAAGGTATGTTTTTTGTTGATGCTTGGACCTTGTCACAATTGACGATTTACGAACGCAATCAAGCCTACTTGCCCCAAAACACTGAGCAACCAATAGCGGTTAATAATCCTATTTTTGCTCAAATTTGGCTGGCAATGGTTAATATTATTCGTGAAAGTCATGACTTGAATCCTCTGTCTGAGAGTTTGCCTTTAGACGAATTGGCAGGCCAAATCATCAACCAAGGGGAAGAGACTTATATGCCTTCGGTCTTACTGTCTGAACAAATGATCAGGTCCTACGTCAGTGAACAAATCACTGGTAATCAGTGGCAATATATTTATAATCATCAAATAGCCAACCATGGGGAGTTATTGTCCTATGTCTTTGAGGAACCTAAGCTGATGAAGACCATACTTGATCCATCACTGACTGAAGTTGGCATCTATTATGATGGGCAACAATTCTTTTCTTTCTTTGACCAAGGCTCAGCTAGTGAGGAGCTTTCGGTAAAAGAGTAGCACTGATTATAAAGTGCTAATAGCAAATTTAGTCTTAAGCAAGCTAGGAGGAAGCTAAATGACATTCTCTGTTGCAGAACGTGTTGAATTGATCGTTCATTTATATAGTACAAAAAAAGTAAATACATTAAAGCGCTACGGCATTGTATACTATGTCTCATCAAAAATGAAGTATGCCATATTGTATAATGATGCTAACAAAGCAAAGCGTGTTAAAAATCAATTGGAAAAATTACACTTTGTGAGATCTGTGGAAATTAGTCCCATAGCCAAATTAAGTACTGATTTTTCAGAAGTATTAGAAAACCTCAGAAATGAAACTGAAGACTCACCAGATAATCAATGGCGATTTTTCCGTCATGCCTCCACATTTATGGAGGAATAAGAGTAAGGAGTTTTAGCCAAAAAGATGCGAATTATTTCAGGTAAATTTAAGGGCAGACGCTTAAAAACAATGAAAGACCAGACAACACGCCCGACTTCGGATAAGGTCAAAGAGGCTTTTTTTCAGATGACTGGTCCTTATTACGAGGGTGGTTCTTTTCTCGACTGCTATGCTGGTAGCGGAGCAATGGCTTTAGAGGCCCTTTCAAGGGGGATGACCCATGCGGTAGCCATTGAGAAAAATAACAAAGCCTATCAGATTGTGTCTGAAAATACTGCCATGTTACAAGCGACTGATTTGATGACAAGTTATAATGATGATTTTCATCACCGTGTTAGAGAATTGAAAGAACGGTTTAAATTAGTCTATTGTGATCCTCCTTATCGATTGACGAATATAGAAGAGGACTTAGTCTTGCTGAAACGTAGTGATGTGCTAGTAGATGGGGCAATAGTATGTTATGAAACCAGTAGAGAGTTTGCGATTCCTACTGAAATACCGGGTTTTTCTTTTATAAAGGAAAAGCAATATCCTAATACGACATTAACGTTTTATCGATTCGAGGAGTGATACTTATGACAAAAGGACTACTAGTTGGTACTTTTGATCCCATTACCAATGGACATGTTTCTATTGTGACACAGTCCTTAGGTCTGTTAGATCACGTCGTTGTTGCCGTGTCCCAAAACCAGAGCAAAAAAATGCTTTTTCCATTTGACACACGACTTGCACTAGTTAAAGCTGCCTTTAACGACATTGAAGGTGTTACAGTCATTGGATTTGACAATGACTTGACTGTCAATGTGGCCAATGAGTTAAAAGTAGATTGTTTGATCAGGGGAATCAGAAATGGAACTGATCTAGAATATGAAGAAAGTATTGCAGAGATGAACCGGAGACTAGCTCCAAATCTTGAAACAGTCTATTTTTTACCGCATGCGTCAGAGAAGTTTATTAGTTCAACAATTGTACGTGAAGTTGCGAAGTTTAAGGGTGATGTTTCCCAATTAGTGCCAAATGAGGTTACTGAAGCACTAAAACAAATTTATCAGAACGAGTGATTCCATGAAAAAAATCTTTAGAATTCTTTTGCTTGCCTTAATAGCTGTCGCGATAGTATTTCTGCCCTTACCGTATTTTATTGAACGACCAGGGAATGCTTCCCCAGTTGGGGACTTTATAACGGTTTCGGATTACGATAAATCTCCGAATGATTTTCGGATGACGACTGTCAACTTTGTTAGGGCAACACCTCTTTTAGCACTGTCAGCCTTAGCACCCCATAATGAAATTGTCCACGAGAGTGTTGTTTATCCTGAAGGTGACGAAAAAGTAACTGATAGACTAAATGAACTGGATATGATCAATGCATTTGAATCTTCCAAAAAAGTCGCCCTTGAAGCTGCACATCTTCCCTTTAATATCCACTTTGAAGGAATTGAAGTTCTAAGAGTGTTAGAGGAATCCCAGTTTAAAGATCAACTGCAATTTAGTGATCTTATCACAAAGGTGAATGGACAGAGTTTTCCAGATACAATCAGTATGCAAAATGCTATTAAACAGATACCGCAAGACAAGGATATCACGTTGACTATTCAGCGAAAGGATGAGACGGCAGAAGTAACTGGAAAGCCTGTAACCTTGAAACAAAGTGGTGAGACAGGAATTGGAATCATATTAGCGCCAAGACAATCGATTACTAGCCCTGTCGCTATTGATTTTGATAGTCAAAGTGTTGGTGGACCTTCTGCTGGACTGATGTTCTCATTGTATTTATACGATACATTGACAGAAGATAAGGTCCAATTACCATTGATTGCTGGAACAGGGACTATCAATTTTGATGGAACTGTAGGCCGTATAGGTGGTATCGATAAGAAAATTATTGCCGCTGATAAAGCGAAAGCACAGTATTTTTTTGCGCCAGACGATGAGATCACTGATGCTATGAAAAAAGCTAATCCAGGAATCAAAACGAATTATGAAGAGGCTGTGGCAACAAGAGATGAGATTGACTCAGATATGGTGGTCGTCCCAGTTAAAACCTTCCAAGATGCTGTGTCATATTTGAATGAGTTAAAGGCTGAGACTACCAACTAATAACAACTCTATAAGACTGATTTACCACTAATAATCGAGAGCTGTGACGCAATTGAATTGTGTTTCAGCTTTTTTGTGTTCATTTGTTAAGTAGACGGCCTGTTTATGACCCTACTCAGGGTGGCTTTTCGATCGGGTGATCAATAAAGTAACTTTAGTTGCTTAGTGCGTCCTTTAAGACAGAGGTGATGAGGATGAACTTGATCAAGTATATCGCTATTCAAACAGGTTCGTGGGGCGATTATATGAGTGATCTTATAAAAAAGTTTCAACTTTTAGGAAAAGGAAAGCGACCTGCCACAAAATATTCTAGCGGGTTAGACATGAAACTGGAAGAAAGCTCTAACTCAATAGTTAGGAGGAGAAATGGCAGAATTGTGATGTTACTGTCTATAATCTTCACCGTTATCGGCACAAGCCTCTTACTTGCTACAGTGGTGAGTCATAAGCGTGAAGTGGACAGCAATAGAATCAGTGCCCTTAGCGATTCGATTTCAATGCCTGTTGGCAGCGAGCAAGAGGGAATACAAGTGTCAGGGCTTGAGAAAAGTGCTGCATTGACTACAGAAGAGTCTATAGAAAATGATGGTAGTGCAGATGACCAAGACCCAAAAGAGAGCAATGATCTGAAAATTAGCCAAAGCAATCAAACTAAAGGAAAGAGAGAGCAAGAAGAGGATGAAGCCACTAAAGAAGAGCATCTAATTGTTGTGGACATCAAAGGGGCCGTCAAGAAACCAGGTATCTATGAAGTGACTGATGGGCAACGGGTTTATGACTTGTTAAGGCTTGCTGAGGGTGTGACCAGTGATGGTGATACGACTGCAGTCAATTTAGCCCAACTGCTGATTGATGAATGTATTGTTTATATTCCAACCTACGACGAAGTTATAGAACACAAAGAAGAGACAGATGGCGCAGAACAACTCTATGCACACTTGCCATTTGGTGTAAGCGATGGCGTCAATGCTATTGCGACAGAAAATGCTGCTGATACCACTAAGGATGCAGTTGAAACGGATAGTTTGCCTCCATTGATCAATTTAAATAGTGCGACTCCAATAGAATTGGAAACTATTCCTGGTATTGGTCCTAAGAAAGCCCTAGATATAATCACACATCGTGAAGAGGTCGGAGGATTCAAGTACATAGAGGAGTTGATGGATGTACCTGGAATTGGTGAAAAAATATTTGAAAAGCTTGAGGCTTATATCACAGTCGACTAGTGGTGAATGGGTCCTTATATTTGGAACCCAGATTGCCATAATGAGTTGCTTATTCTCGAAACATTGGATCAGTTTTTTGGTGTTATTACTACTTTTGGCTAGACTGATGTGTTACCGGTCACTTTTGTTGGTCGTTAAAGTGGGTCTTGCAGTTGGCATCTGTGTTGTAATGATGATGATCAATAGGGGGGAGCTGACTGATTTCTCTACTAAAATCGAACAGTCCCAACAAAACGGGCAGGAGAGTTCATTGATAGTCACAATAGATCCAATTGATCTGAAAACTGATGGTGACTATTGGACAGCAATTGGATCGCTAGTTGATATAACGGATTTTGTGGAGGGAAGACAAAGTTCAGCATCAAAGCGTCAGAACTTTTCTGGCTCAAGAGTAAAACTGTCTGATAATCATGCTTGGACGGGTCCGAAAAACCAAGTGGTGAGACTAAAAGTGACGGGTAATTGGCAAGACTTTGAGACGAAAACTAACTTTGCTGGATTTGATGCCAAGTCCTATTATTATAGTAAAAAAATGACACATGTGTTCAAAATATCGGATGTCAGTCATATAGAAGTGGTTCAACAGTCTGAGGATTGGACTGTTAGTCTTCAAAATATGAGACTTTCTTTTTTCTCTCATCTTGAAAAGATACCCTTTGACAGAAGTTTGCAACTCATGATGTCATTATTGTTTGGTCAACAACAAACTATTGATAGCTCTCTTAAACAGACGATAACAGGGTTAGGGTTACTGGCTTTTTTTGCCTTATCAGGAGAACATTTGACTATCCTCTCTCATTTTTTGAGAAAGCTTGCCTATCGTTTGAATATTAGTCGAGAAACTACCGCTAGTTTGATTTTTTTGATATTACTTTGCTATTGTTATCTTGCAAACTGGCCAGTTAGTATCGTTAGAGCTTTCCTAGCTTATAGCTTAAAAGCTAGTCGATTGATGACTGATAGTATAGATGGGTTGGGATGTAGTGGTGTCGTGATCGTCTGTGTTAACCCTTATGTTGTACTTGATGTTAGCTTTCAATTAAGTTTTGCGTTAGCTACAACCACTTTTATTTTAGCCAAAGTACTGGCGGGCAATCGATTGAGGACTATAGTCACTAGGAACCTACTAATGATGCTTGTCGCTACGATGATTTTGAGCTATTATTTTTTTGAGGTGAATTTACTAGCAAATCTCTGGAGCTATTTGATGGCTAGTTTTTTTGCGTTTATCTTAGTTCCCTATTTTTTACTTTTGATGGGTTATGGTTTGAGGCCAATAATTCTGGAGTCAGAGTCTCTAATAGGTCTTATGTTCAAGGGATATGATTTAGTGTTAACGGTAGTGGGTACTATAATGGAGCTGATTTTAAACCAGCTATTTCTTTTACTTGAAGTTTTAAATGAGTGGCGATTTGCAAAAATAGTGGTTGGTAGGCTTCCGGCAGTGGTTCAGATGATTGCTATAATAGCTTTATTAGTTTTTCTAAAAATAGTTATCAAGTCAACTCAATTAAACGAAAAAGGTATTCAAAAAAGGACGATAGGTCCCCATACTATAAAGGGTATACATAACCTGGTGGTCACTAGGATCACTAAGTATAGAATTGTGCTAGTCATTATGCTGATGATTATAGGCGCTTGTCTCAGTTATAACTGGTGGAATGCTAAAGCTTCCGTGGTCATGATCGATGTCTCTCAAGGAGATTCTTTATTGATGTTTGACAGGCGGAAACGATGGGTAACTTTGATTGACACTGGTGGTAAATATAATTTTTTTGATAAAACTGTAGATGAGCAATTTCCCTATTACTCAGTAGTGCCTGCTATAAAATCTGAAGGGATACAAAGAATTGATCAACTCATTTTGACACATTGGGACCTTGATCATGTTGGTAACGCTAAAACTATTTTGAAAGAGTTTCGAGTCAAGGAGTTATTATATGTTCCCACAACTAAAAGTGGTGACGAGAAGAGCAATCAATTAGCACGAGAAATATTAGAGACTGCAAATCGCTATCATACAAGAGTTAAGTCAGTTCAAATCGGAAACAGTTATGAAGGAAATGCACTTCACTATTCGATCATTGGTCCACTTAGAGAGTATGATTCTAAAAATGAATCTTCCATCATTGTCTATGCAAAATTTGCTCAGATGAGCTGGTTAATGATGGGTGATGCTGAGGAGAAAGCTGAAAAAAGTATTATGACAACTTATCCCAATTTACCAGTTGATGTCTTAAAAGTCGGTCATCACGGCAGTAAGTCTTCGACACAAGAAGCTTTTGCAAACTGGGCTTCCCCAAAAATAAGCTTGATATCAGTTGAAAAAAATAATCGATATGGTCATCCAAACAAAGAAGTGCTAGAACGATTATTGAGAATCAGCGAACTTGTTTTAAAAACTTCTGAGGATGGTGCTGTCCGTGTGGATACCTACCCTAATCAGCAATCTGTCTTAGAAGTAGTCAAGGAGAAGTCTAACGCAAATGATTAGAATATATCTTTTACTAGGAGTCCGTGCTAGAATAAAAAAGACAGTAAAGGGTGGGTTGAATGAACTATCAAGAAGCATTAATGACTATAAAAAACGGTGATGTAAAATCGGTTTATCTTTTATATGGTACGGAAAGGTATTTTGTTGAAGATTTGACCAAGAGATTCCAAAATGAAGTGGTGAATAAAGACGATCAATCGCTAAATGTTGTTACTTTAGATATGACGCAACAATCAGTCCAAACGGCTGTAAAAGAAGCAGAGACATTACCGTTTTTTGGCGATAAAAAAGTGGTTATTGCACTTAACTGTTCTTTTTTAACGGGGCAACAAGCTAAATCATCTATTGAACACGATGTGTCTTATTTGGAGAACTATTTAAAAAATCCACTGGTGGATACAACTTTAGTTTTAGTCGCTCCTTATGAAAAGTTAGATCAACGGAAAAAAATAGTGAAGTCCCTCCGAAAAAACGCAATAGTAATTGATTGCCACCCTCTAGATGAAAAAACGTTAAGAGACTATGTGATTCGTTCGGCGGATAATGCAACACTTAAATTTACTAAAGAAAGTTTGAATTTGTTTGTCGAAAGAACGGACTTCTCTTTGGATAAGGCTATCAATGAATTAGATAAATTAAACTTGGCAACAGATGATTCTGGAAAGATTACGACACAGATGGTTTTAGAATTAGTACCAAAAACGACAGAAGAAAGTGTCTTTGATTTAGTTAATCAATTGTTGGCTAGAAAATTAGTTGATTGTCTTGAAACTTATCAAGAGTTACTGAGTCAAAAAGAAGAACCAATCAGAATATTAGCTCTTTTGATGAGTCAATTTAGATTATTACTGCAAGTGAGTTATCTCCAACGATCTGGTTACCAAACACCTGATCTATTAAAAGCATTGAAGGTTCACCAATATCGCTTAAAGCTAGCTCAACAATCGGTGAGACGCTATAGTACAAGACTATTAGAAGAAGTGGTCGTCATGTTGAATCAGTTGGATTACGATATTAAAACTGGCAGGGTCAAACCAGAAATTGCCCTTGAATTAATGCTAATCCGGTTTTGTAGAGATAAAGCTAGTTAACTATGAAAAACGCTATTTTACAGCTGTTGTTAAGGGCAAAAAAAAATAGCACTCAGTGCTATTTTTTGGCTTATTATTTAAGTTTTGAAGCTAAACGTGCTTTATCACGGTTGGCTTTATTTTTATGAATAAGCCCCTTACTAGCTGCGCTGTCGATAGCCTTTTGAGCTTCTTTCAATAATTCAACAGTATTTTCTTCGCCGTTAGCAACTGCAGTTTCGAAACGTTTTACTGAATTACGTAATGCAGATTTTTGAGCGTTATTTCTTAAGTTAGACTTTCCATTAGTTTTAACTCGTTTAATAGCTGATGCAATGTTAGGCATGGGAGCACCTCACTTTCCTTGTCTATATTACTCTCACAGAGAATTCGAACGTTTCTTATTATATCCGAGATTTTTATGAATTGCAACAGTTCGACTGTTTAAAGTGAGGCCCTAGGTGGGTGTTAAACTTGTTTATGGCGAACAAAACGCTTATAATCTAAAGAAGCGAACGTACGTTCTTGTGACTAGTCATTGACTGATTAGAAATAGATAATATTTAGGTCAGGTGGTAGATAATATATAGCTCAGTGATAGATGTGGTCATTTAAGTATAGAAAGGGAGAGGTTGATGGAATTTAAATTAAAATCAAAGTATAAGCCTGAAGGAGATCAACCAACCGCGATCAAAGAGTTGGTCGAGGGTCTTAACGAAGGAAAGAAAGCTCAGACCTTACTCGGGGCAACGGGTACTGGTAAGACTTTTACAGCAGCAAACGTGATTCAACAGGTTCAAAAACCAACATTAGTTTTAGCTCATAATAAAACTTTGGCTGGTCAATTGTATGGTGAGTTGAAGGAGTTTTTTCCTGAAAATGCGGTTGAGTATTTTGTGAGTTATTATGACTACTACCAACCAGAAGCGTATGTTCCAAGTAGCGATACCTATATCGAAAAAGATGCATCTGTAAATGATGAGATCGATAAGTTACGCCATAGCGCTACGAGTGCATTGCTAGAGAGAAGAGACGTTATAGTAGTTGCCTCAGTCTCTTGTATATATGGATTGGTCAATCCAAAAGATTATGCTGAGCATGTTTTGTCTATTAGACAAGGGCAAATTATTTCTCGTGACGAGTTTTTGAGACGACTAGTAGATATGCAATTTGAACGCAATGATATTGATTTTAGACGGAGTACCTTTAGGGTAAGGGGAGATGTTGTTGAAGTCTTTCTAGCCAGTCGAGATAGTTCGGCAATACGAGTTGAATTTTTTGGTGATGAGATTGATCGGATACGAGAGGTCGATGTCCTGACCGGAGAAGTCAAGAATGATGTCGAACATTTTCCGATATTTCCAGCAACTCACTTTGTTGCTAATGAAGATACGATCCAAAAAGCAGTTCGGACGATAAAAGAAGAACTAGCCGGTCGTTTAAAGGAATTAAATGACCAGAATAAATTACTCGAAGCGCAACGGTTGGAGCAACGGACGAATTACGATATCGAAATGCTGCTTGAAATGGGTTATTGTAATGGTATCGAGAATTATTCAAGGCATATGGATGGTCGTAAAGAAGGACAACCACCTTATACTTTACTCGATTTCTTTCCAAAGGATTCTTTATTCGTGATTGATGAATCGCATATTACGATGTCACAGATAAGAGGAATGTATAATGGTGACCGTTCACGGAAGCAACGATTGATCGATTATGGTTTTCGTTTACCAAGCGCTCTAGATAACCGGCCATTAAGGTTAGAAGAGTTTGAAAAGCACGTGCCACAGATCATGTATATTTCAGCTACACCAGGTGATTATGAACTGAATCAAACGAAGGAAGTCGTTGAGCAAATCATCAGGCCAACTGGGTTATTAGATCCGGAAATAGAAGTGAGACCTATCAAAGGCCAGATTGATGATTTGATTAGTGAAATCAACAAGCGTACTGAAAAGAACGAGCGTGTTTTCATAACCACATTGACGAAAAAAATGTCAGAAGATTTAACGGATTATTTAGAAGAAGCTGGTATAAAGGTCAAATATCTCCATAGTGATATCAAGACGCTTGAACGGACTGAAATCATTCGTGATTTACGCTTAGGCGAGTTTGATGTGCTAGTTGGTATCAACTTGTTGAGAGAAGGGTTAGATGTTCCTGAGGTGTCTTTAGTGGCAATTTTAGATGCTGATAAAGAAGGTTTCTTAAGAAGTGAACGGTCACTTGTCCAAACAATTGGTAGAGCAGCTAGAAATGAATTTGGCCGTGTCATTATGTATGCAGACCATGTAACAGATTCAATGCAATCTGCTATAGATGAGACTTATCGCCGACGTGAAGTCCAACTCGCTTACAATGAGGAACATCATATTACACCAACCACAATCAAAAAAGAAATTAGAGACTTGATTTCTATTTCTCATCCAGCAATGGAAGGCGACAAACCGCTTAATCTGACGGATCAATACGAACAGATGACAGTTCCTCAAAGAAGAGAAGCTATCGAATTATTGGAGCTTGATATGAGAGCAGCCGCTAAGAATTTGAATTTTGAGAAGGCAGCTGAGATGAGAGATATCATTTTAGAGTTGAAATCTCATTTTCGATTGTAGTCTTTTCAAGATTAATCTGGCTGATGATTATGATTGGTAGTAGTTTAATTTCTGTTTAATAACTGAATGGTAACTGAACAGCAACTGAATAATAACTCATGCATAACAGTTTTATTAATAAGTATTGTTACTTGATTTTAAATCATATATCGTGTAAAATCATTAAAGTGCTTAGAGCACAGACTTTGGTCGTAGTTGTTTGTTTCACCGACGGCAAACTCTGATCATGGTGACTATACAAAGAGAGGTGAATCAATATGGCAATTTCAAAAGAACGCAAAAATGAAATCATCGCTGAATTCGCGACACACGAAGGAGATACTGGATCTCCAGAAGTACAAATCGCAGTTTTGACTGCTGATATCAATGCGTTGAATGAACACATCCGTATTCATAAGAAAGATTTTCATTCATACCGTGGTTTGATGAAGAAAATCGGGCATCGTCGTAACTTATTAGCTTATTTACGTGCTAACGATGTTCCACGTTATCGTGAACTTGTGAAACGTCTCGGATTACGTCGTTAATCAAAACGTTTTAATCTTGCGAGATCCTAATCATTGGGTCTCGCTTTTTTTGAAGAGAATGTTATCATTATGGTAGGTAA
This sequence comes from Bavariicoccus seileri WCC 4188, assembly GCF_000421665.1. Lineage (GTDB taxonomy): Bacteria > Bacillota > Bacilli > Lactobacillales > Aerococcaceae > Bavariicoccus > Bavariicoccus seileri. The sequence goes on from NZ_ATXL01000011.1 coordinate 22,476, forward strand.
GTTAAGCGTATTCATTGACTTATACGCAGTTGTCGGAATGGTTACAAAATTTAATTGACCGTTGCTATTCTACTAAATAAAAGAGAGCTTTATAAAAACTTTATAAAAACCCTTATAGTGAAAACTTTATAGAGAAAAGTTTATAGAGAAACCTTTATAGAGATAAAGAGATGAAAAAGTAATAAAGTCAGCAAGTAAGGTTGTCTCAAGTAAGGTTGTCTTTTGTTTAGTAGTCAACGGTCTGAAAAGGAGAAAAAAGATGTCAGAAAAACAAGTTTATCGCTTTCAACTTGGAGGACGTTTATTACAAGTCGAAATTGGGCAATTGGCTAAGCAAGCTAACGGAGCTGTGCTAGTTCGTTATGGAGACACGGTTGTTTTGACCGCAGCGGTGGGATCCAAAGAGTCAAGTGGAGCAGATTTCTTTCCGCTAACAGTTAACTATAACGAAAAGATGTATGCCGCAGGGAAAATTCCTGGAGGATTCATCAAAAGAGAGGGTAGACCTAGTGAACGGGCGACTTTAACGGCTCGTTTAATAGATCGTCCGATTCGTCCAATGTTTCCTGAAGGGTACCGTAATGAAGTGCAAATCACAAATACCGTCTTGTCTGTAGATCAAGATTGTTCCCCAGAGATTGCTGCTATGTTTGGGTCTTCCTTAGCTTTGGGCATATCCGATATTCCATTTGATGCGCCAATCGCGGGAGTTAATGTTGGTCGTGTTGATGGTAAGTTCGTTATCAACCCAACTGTTGCTGAAGAAGAAGAGTCGGATATCGAACTGACAGTTGCAGGTACAAGTGAAGCCATTAATATGGTGGAGAGTTCAGCTAAAGAAGCATCTGAAGAAGACATGTTGTCTGCTTTGATGTTTGGCCATGATGTCATCAAGGAATTATGTGCCTTCCAAGATAAAATCGTCGAAGAAGTCGGCAAAGAAAAAATGACGGTTGATTTGTTGCAACTTGATCCTGAATTAGAAGCTATTGTCTCTGCTGATTACAAGCAAGCCATGATCGAAGCTATTCAAACATTTGATAAGTTAGAACGTGAAGAAAACATTGAACAAGTCAAAAAAGATGCCTTAGCTGATTATGAAGAAAAATATCAATCAGCTGAAAATCTAAACCATGTATTAAGAGAGGTCAAAGAGATCGTCAATGTCCTAGAAAAAGACGAAGTTAGACGGTTGATCACTCAAGATAAAGTGAGACCTGATGGGCGTAAGGTTGATGAAATAAGACCATTGAGTTCAGAGGTTGGAGTTTTACCAAGGACACATGGTTCAGGGCTATTTACAAGAGGCCAGACTCAAGTTCTAACAGTAGCGACGTTAGCACCGTTAGGGGAGTATCAAGTAATCGATGGTCTGGGACATGAAGAAGGGAAAAGATTTATACATCATTATAACTTCCCTCAATTTTCTGTTGGTAGCACTGGCCGTGCTGGGAGTCCTGGAAGACGAGAAATCGGGCACGGAGCTTTGGGCGAAAGAGCATTGAAGCAAGTCATTCCAAGTCCTGAACATTTTCCATATACCATTCGATTAGTATCAGAGGTTTTAGAATCAAACGGTTCATCTTCTCAAGCTAGTATTTGTGCGGGGACTTTGGCCCTAATGGATGCTGGGGTGCCAATCAAAGCTCCTGTTGCAGGGATAGCAATGGGATTAGTTAAGAGTGGCGAGGATTACACAATATTGACTGATATCCAAGGACTAGAAGATCACTTAGGTGATATGGACTTTAAAGTTGCCGGAACAAAAGATGGTATTACTGCTCTACAAATGGATATTAAAATCAAGGGTATTACTAGACAGATTCTTGAAGAAGCCTTGACGCAAGCTAAAAAAGCACGTTTTGAGATTTTACATCACCTCAGTACTACATTAGCTGCGCCACGTCATGAATTGAGTCAATATGCGCCAAAAATTGAATTGATCACGATTAAACCTGAAAAAATCAAAGTGGTAATTGGTCGTGGTGGTGAAACCATCAACAAGATTATCGATGAAACTGGTGTTAAGATTGATATCGATGAAGAAGGTAATGTGTCCATAGCTTCAACCGATAAAGAGATGATTGATAGAGCCAAAACAATTATTGAAGATTTGACGCGTGATATTGAAGTTGGACAAGTTTTCAATGGTACCGTAAAACGAATTGAGAAATTTGGTGCTTTCGTCGAAATAGCACCTGGAAAAGATGGCTTAGTCCATATCTCTCAATTGCGTAAAGAACGTGTGGCTAATGTAGAAGATGTAGTTCATATTGGTGATGAGTTAAGTGTCAAGGTTGTTGAAATTGACAATCGCAATCGTATTAACTTATCTCACAAAATTCTAGAAGATTAATCTCTACTATTAATCTCTACTAGAAGAACGATCATTGCCAGAACATTACTCTTTAGCGAACATACGTCATAGATAAAACTAGTGATGTTTAATGAGTCATGACTTAGAAAATTGATATACCTTAAAAGCGACTGAACATTCTTGTTCAGTCGCTTTCTGTGTTATAATCAATATAGCGATGTCAAGTTTGATCAAATTAGAGTCATTCCATAGAATGATATTACTAAAATCTGTATACATATGATGTGGAAAATCATAGTATGACGCACTATATGTCAACTAGTGTATTAAACCCAAAAACTTAATCGTTTCAAGTAACAAAAAATAGTCAATTATTTAGTGTGCTAATTTTTATTATTATCAGATTTTTGGACTATATTCGGTCTGTGTTTAAACTGTACTTTAGATTATTTATTAGAGACTGTTTTAGAGATTGCTCATAAACAAAGATCATAAAAACAGGTCATAAAAACAGTTCATAGAAAAGGTCATAAAAGAAGATCATAAAAACAGTTCATAAAATGCAGCTTATAAAAACAGTTTACAAACGATGGCTTATAAAAGGCTGTCTGCAATTTAAGTGTGTCAAACAGCTTAAAGAAAAATATCAGAAGAAATCTAAAGAATAGTATGAATATGAGACAAGTAGAACGAAAAAAGTGCCAAATAAATAAAGGTTAAATAAGCCAGAATAATTGAGAAAACAAGGAGATTTTTGAATGAGTCAAATTAAAGTAATACCACTTGGTGGTGTACGAGAAATTGGAAAAAGTTGTTTTGTAGTAGAGGTAGATAATTCTATTTTTGTATTGGATTGTGGATTAGTTTATCCAGATGATGCATTATTAGGAATCGATGTTGTCATTCCAGATTTCACCTACTTAGAAGAGAATAAAAACCGCATTGAAGGTATCTTCTTAACACATGGGCATGCGGATGCTGTAGGTGCTTTGCCATACCTTTTAGAGAAGGTACAAGTACCGGTATTTGGAACTGAATTAACTATTGAGCTGGCAAAATTGTTTGTTGAGGATGCACATGTTGATGTCGCATTTAACGACTATCACATCATTGATCCAGATATGGAAATTGAATTTAAGAATGGCGTGACGATTAGTTTCATCAAAACGACTCACTCGGTTCCAGATTCTGTGGCGGTGGCTGTTAATACTGAAGATGGTGCCATTGTTTATACAGGAGATTTCAAATTAGATCAATCTGCTGATAAAAGATACCAAACAGAGTTTGGTCGATTGACGGATGTCGGAGAAACTGGAGTTTTAGCTCTGTTGAGCGACTCTAGAGAAGCTGAGAGTCCTGTTGAAAATTCAAGTGAACGGGCGATTTCTGAGGAATTACAAGATATTCTTTTGAATGCTCCTGGACGCGTAATCGTAGCTGCTGTTGCGAGCAATATTCAAAGAATACAACAGGTATTAAATGCGGCCTATGCGACTAACAAAAAAATATTTTTAACAGGTGACAAGCTCGAACGAATTATTGACCAAGCACTTCGCTTAGATAAAATCACTATTCCTAGTAAAGATCTGATTGTTAACGCAAAGCAACTAAAATCAATTCCAGATAACGAGTTGGTAGTCCTTGAAACAGGGGCAATGGGTGAACCTATCAAGTCACTTCAATTGATGGCTAAGGGTCGTCATCGGGAAATCAATTTGAAACCAGATGATCTTGTTTTCTTAGCAACAACACCTTCAGTGGCGATGGAAACATGGTTAGCTCGAACAAAAGATATGATTTATCGTGCAGAAGCCGAAGTTGCTGAATTGTCAGATGGTATCAAAACATCAGGACACGGAACGCCTAATGAGCTTAAACTGATGATTAATTTATTAAAACCAAAATACTTTATTCCTGTACAAGGTGAGTATAGTAAATTACTCGCCCATTCCCAACTTGCGAAAGAGGTTGGCATTGACCTAAAACATTCTTATATTCCAAGTAATGGTGACATTATTTCCTTTGATAAAGGGCGTATGAGGTTGACTGGACAGGTTCCAGCAGGAAACGTGTTAGTTGACGGATCAGGCGTTGGTGATATTGGGAATATTGTCTTAAAAGACCGTAAGATATTGTCTGAGGATGGTGTCTTTGTAGCCGTTTTGACGATTTCTAGAAGATTAAAAACAATTCTTTCAGGGCCTGAGATTATTTCACGTGGCTTTATATATATGAAAACAAGTGGTGACCTTCTGGAAGAGAGTCAAGAGATTGTGACAAAAGTGGTTACTGATTATCTGTCACAACCTAATTTTGATTGGTCAGAATTAAAGCAACAAGTTCGTGAAGCACTTAGTCGCTATCTGTTTGAAGAAACAAAACGCCGCCCTGTTGTATTACCAATCATTATGGAAGCGTCCAATTATAAAAAGTAAGGTGAGTTAACTAAAAATGTCTAAAAATACAGAATTATTGATTGAAATAATGACAGTTCTAGTGTTAGTAGTTGCGTTGAGTTTCGTACCAAGTCCTACTACAACACTAGGATTGTTTACAATGGTTATTCCGTTGTGGTGGTATAGCTTTCGGAGGGGTGTGTTACCAACTGTCATTCTGGCACTCATATGTAGTGTGGTGGTTGTAACTGCTCATGGGGAGTGGAGTAGCGATATTGTTTCATTGTTGCTTGTTGTGTTTTTGCTACTCATTTCTGGGGCTATTCCAGGCTTCTTCTCCAAATTTACGATTCGAACGTTATTTAATCGTAAAACCACTTCCACTATTTTAAATGTGATGACGGGGACGTTTTTATCCTCTCTATTAATAAGCATTATTGCAGGACTAGCTACATCAAATGCAGATTTGGCGAATACCTTGCAACATACCTTAAATGTCGTAGCTACTAGCTGGGGAAGTGTTTTCTTAGGCACGTTGTTCACATGGTTAATAGGAGCCATTATTTTCGTTGTAATGATCAAATGGTGGCCAACAGGACTGATTCCGAGATTTACGAGACATTTGTCGAGAAGAGAAAGATCCAGCTTATTGAATGACTAGATTGGTTGTTTTGTGGTTATTTCATAGTTGTATAAACTAAAATAAATGATAAACAGTAGTCACGATAGGCTTTAGAAAATGATAAACAGTAAAAACTACAGCTTTAGAAATGATAAAATTTAGGGACTTATCAGTGAGGACCTCAATAGGTTGTTTCTAGAGTGTGCTTGTTGAAAGTGACCTGTGAGCCATGATTATATAGCTAAGCTAGCATGTAATCATGGTTTTTTGTGCCCCTAAAGTTATTTTTACGTCTAAATCTATTGGGGTTAGTACTTGCTAGTGTTACACTGAGTTAGATAGAATAAGGCATAATGATAAATGCATTCTTTTCTAATTTTAAATCACTTAGAATTGCTGGAAATCACTGAGAATCACTCAGAAACACTAAAACTGTCAATTAAAAAATCGGGGTGTAATATGTGGGATACGATACAACAGATTTTTCTTATTTTAACCGTGATCAGTACAGTCGTCTCGATCATTACCATATTTAGGCAGCCTCGAGATATTGCTGCAACTTGGGCTTGGCTCTTAGTTTTGATCCTATTTCCGGTTTTTGGGTTAGTCCTCTACTTCTTCTTTGGCCGAAAAATGACCAAAACAAGAATTTTTGACATGAAGTCTCAAAAAGCTTTAGGGATGGAAGAGTTAGTCGATGTTCAACAGGCATTGCTAACTGACGATAGGGCTCTAGATCAATTTAATGGGAATATTTATTTACAAGATCTAGCTACTTTGTTTTTACAAAGTGATGAGTCTATATTAACTGAACATAATAAAATCAAGTTTTTTTACGATGGTAAAACAAAATTTCAAGCCCTAAAAGAAGATTTAAAGCAAGCCAAGGATCATATTCACATGCTCTACTATATTTTTCGCGATGATAGCTTGGGGGAGGATATCCTCAGCATTCTAACAGAACGTGCAAAAGCTGGTATCGAGGTTTTGGTATTATATGATGCATGGGGTTCAGCTAAAACAAAAGATAAATCTTTTGACGAGCTCCATAAAGCTGGTGGTAGGTCCATTGCTTTTTTTGGGTCAAAAATTCCTTTAATCAACTTTCATTTAAACCATCGTAATCACAGAAAAATAGTAGTGATAGATGGAAAAATTGGTTATGTAGGAGGATTTAATGTTGGAAATGAGTATCTGGGAATAGGAAAATTGGGTTATTGGAGGGATACTCATTTAAGAATAGAAGGGAATAGTGTTTTATCGCTTCAAAGTCGTTTTTTTATTGATTGGAATGCTGTAGCTTCTCACCAAGACAAAAGGGACTATCAGAAACGGTATTTTCCAATTGCTAAACCAATAGGAAATAGTACCATGCAGATTGTTACTAGTGGACCGGAGTCTGAAAAACAACAAATCAAAATGGGTCTGATTAAAATGATTGCAATGGCCCGTAAATATATCTATATCCAAACACCATACTTTATTCCTGATGAATCCTTGTTAGAGGCTCTAAGGATTGCCATTTATTCTGGAATTGATGTTCGTATCATGATTCCTTGTAAGCCGGATCATCCTATCGTTTATCGAGCAACTGAATACTATGCTAAGTTGATAGAAGAAACCGGTGCAACAATTTACATTTATACGCATGGGTTTTTACACAGTAAAATGATGGTGGTTGATGGTGAAATCGCTACAGTTGGGACTTCTAATTTTGATGTTAGAAGCTTTAAACTTAATTTTGAAGTCAACACTTTTATCTATGATTTAAAGGTGACCAAAGAGTTAGCTAATGTTTTTATCCGCGATAGTAGGTATTGCCGTATTGCTGACCACTACTATTTTAAGCAACAGTCTCACTGGCGTAAGTTTAAGCAAAATTTCTCCAGACTATTTTCACCAATATTATAAAGAATAAAACCATTAAAAGCCTATAATAACAACAAATATAGAAGCATTACTACTGATGATTGTAGATCAATCATGAGTAGCAATGCTTCTTTTATTTTTTCTATTAATTAATCGTCATTTGCCAAATCTAATTTTTGGCGTAGACGACTGTTTCAATTAGTGTTATTGGCATAGATATCATGGCTATATAGTTGAAAAAATGGTTTATAAAGAGATTGATTAATGGACTTGTAACAGTTGATCAAGCGAAATAATATATTCCACACGGGTATCCAAATCTTCTATTATAGTCGTTCGGTCGTATCGCACACTAGACTTTACTCTACCTCTGATGACTGATTGGTAAACGAAACCTTTTGAGTCTTTGAATTCGGCAATCACCTTTACTGGAAGGTCGCTTTCCCAAGCGTTGTTAATGCGTTTGATGACCAAGTGAAGTGGCATAATAATATCTTTTAAGGTTTTTTGTGTTGGTATATCGGTTATTTTTAGTTGCTCCATGGTTTCTTACCCCCGAACATTTGTTTGTATTTACATTATACGAACAAACGTTCTTTAAAGCAAGTTTAAATCACGAATAAAGTCAAAAAAAAATAAAAAATACGTCTGATGCCTTTTTTGCTAGATTCTGTCATCAATTTAGTTAAAATTTAGCTAAAAATACCGAGTGCTTGTTATGATTATGCAAGCATGTTAGTTGTTCGCCGTGATGTTTAAGTGATGTTCATCACATTAAATGCGCTGATTAGACCTAAATATAAAATTTATTGCCTCTTTTCTTGCAAGATGTTTTGAATAGGTAACAAATTACGTCATACTAGTCTTGTCGAAACAAATAGTTCTATAAGGTGGGAGGCATATAATGGATGAAAAGATCATGGCTGCTATTGATGATATGGAGCAGTCCATCAAAAATATAGAGTCATCATTCAATGATGACATTCACAATTTAAAGGAGTCCAATCGTCAATTAGTGGAAGACTATCGTAGGAAGGCAGATCAATCCTTACAAGTTCATCACCAAACAATCGCTGATAAAGAGAAACATAATTTAGACCGTTATAAAGCTCACTTAAGAGAAAAAGAATTTCAAGTGGAGTCGCGCTATAACGAGATATTAAAGGAGAAAAAGGCGGATTTTGTCACCATGGTCGTATGGGTATTTGAATTCCAATATTGAAATCGATGAATCCTTGCTCATCTTGAAAGAAGCTATGGATCCGATGTTGAAATTAGCTGAAATCGAAAAAAATGTCAATTGCTTGGTAAGGAGATTGAACGAACGAGAAGGCGTGTCAACGCACTCGAATATCATGCGATACCTCAACTAAACGAAACCATTGCATTCATTGAGATGAAGTTGACTGAAGAGGAAAGAGGTCATTTGATTCGAATCATGAAGGTCAATGATTTGACAGAATCCGAATCTACCTGATGGCCTGAAAAAATAGTGTTAGCTAACTAGTTTTCTTAACGGGAATAAAAGTAATTAGGTTTTTGGTCCAGTTTTGTGATAGAATGGTACTATTAATTTAGGCAGAAAGGTTGCGTAACGTCATCCATGACTAAAAGAGGTTTACTCATCGTTTTATCTGGCCCATCTGGGGTAGGAAAAGGTACTGTCAGGGCAGCCATATTTAAACGTGATCATCCTAATTTCATTTATTCTATTTCCGCAACGACTCGGCAAAAACGCCATGGTGAAGTAGATGGAGTAGATTATTTTTTTAAATCTCGCGAAGAGTTTGAAGCCATGATTGATGCAGACAAGTTATTGGAGTATGCTGAATACGTGGGTAATTACTATGGCACGCCCCTTGATTGTGTCGAAGAGATGTTATCTAAAGGTAATGATGTTTTTTTGGAGATAGAAGTACAAGGCGCGCTTCAAGTCAAAGAACGGATGCCAGAAGGTATCTTTATTTTCTTGACGCCACCAGATTTGACAGAACTCCATTCTCGCATCGTCCACCGTGGCACAGACCAAAAAGAGATTATAGAAAAAAGAATGCTTAAAGCACGGCAAGAGCTCAAGTTAATGACCTATTATGATTATGCAGTAGTGAATGATACAGTCGAAAATGCTGTTAAAGCGATTGAAGCTATTATAAAGAGTGAACATCTAAGAGTGAACCGTGTAATGAGTGAATTAATCAAAGGAGAGTTTGAAAGCAAATGATGTTATATCCCTCAATTGACAAATTGTTGACCAAGATTGATTCTAAATATTCATTAGTTGCTATTGCTAGTAAAAGAGCACATGATTTACAAGAGCATAGCATGCCAATGTTAGATGACTATCGATCAGTAAAACCAGTCGGGAAGGCTTTAGAAGAAGTTGCAAGCGGCTTGTTAGAGATTCGAAAAGATACGATTCCAAAAGATGAGTAAGTGATGTTGAATGAAAGAGGCAGGCGCTAAGGTCTACCTCTTTTTTTCTATTTGTTAATGTAGGAGGTAAAATAGAAATGGCTGAAATAGCTGAAGTTATTGTAGATGTTAAAGCAAGACAGGTCAATCGGCCATTTGATTATCTCATACCACCCGAATATAGTGATACGATTGCCTTAGGAAGCCGGGTAATTGTCCCCTTTGGGCCGCGTAAAGTTCAGGGTTTCGTGGTTCGATTAAAAGCTCAATCTGAAAAAGAGCAAACCTTAAAAGAGATTCTGTACCCAATGGATAGTGAACCGAGCCTTAGTGAGGAGTTAATCCAGTTAGGTCGTTTTATGGCAGATCATTATTTCGCTTTTATGACTCAGTGTTATGAGACCATGTTGCCAAATGCACTTAAATCTAGCTATGACCGTGTTTTTGAATGGCATAATGAGCCAGTTAAAGAGTTAAATATCCATTTACCAATGACTTGGCAAGATGCGCAACAAACAAATTCGCTCAAGACTTTGCTAGCTTTAAAAAAAGACAACAAAGTTCTTTTGACTACAATCGTTAAAGACAAAAAAACGGTAAAAACAGAAACACTAGTTACACGATCTTTAAAGAGAAGCCAATATAAAGACATTTTTGAGTCACTTCGTCCCAATGCCAAAAAGCAACGAGAGTTAGTGATGGCATTATCTCTTCAAACTGCAAAGACAATCACTAAAGAAGCGTTACTGAAGAACTATCCTATCTTGACACAAGCTGATCTCAAAAGCGGTGAGGAGAAAGACTGGCTAACGATTAGTAAACGTGAAGTTTCACGGATGAAACCCATAGAAAGCGATCATTTGACCAGACCTTTAGTTCTTTCCAACGAGCAGCAAGAGGCATATAATCGTGTTTTGCCCACTATTGAGCACAATGAACACCGCGTCTTCTTATTAGAAGGTGTGACGGGGAGTGGTAAAACAGAACTCTACTTACAATGGATCCAAGAGGTACTAAAAAAAGGAAAAACAGCTTTGATGTTGGTCCCAGAAATAGCTTTGACACCGCAGATGACAGCCAGATTTCAGTCCCGCTTTGGTAAAAAAGTAGCCGTATTACATAGTGGATTGTCTAAGGGCGAACGGTTTGATGAGTGGCGTAAGATCAAACGAAAAGAAGCAACTGTCGTGGTTGGTGCTCGAAGTGCAGTCTTCGCTCCTTTAGATTATATTGGTATTATTATTTTGGATGAGGAACATGAGTCTTCTTATCAACAGAGCGAGGTGCCTCATTATCATGCAAGAGATATTGCCATTAGAAGAGGTCAGTATCATGATGCCCCCGTTATATTAGGGAGTGCGACACCATCACTTGAAAGTAGAGCAAGAGCTCAGAAAAAGGTGTATGACCTATTACAATTGAAGCATCGCCCAACCAAACAAAGTCTTCCTGAAGTCCATTTAGTTGATATGCGTGATGCTTTACTAGATAGTGAGGGTCACTTTAGTCAACCCCTTTTAAAAGCTATTAAAGACCGCCTCAAAAAAGAAGAGCAGACTGTTCTTTTATTGAATCGCCGTGGTTTCTCTTCTTATATCATGTGCCGTTCCTGTGGTCATGTCCCAATGTGTCCCAATTGTGATATTTCTTTGACACTTCATTTAGATGATCATTCGTTAAAATGTCATTATTGTGGACACCAAGAACCAGTTCAAAAAGTTTGTCCCCAATGTGGAAGCCATGATATGCGGTATGTCGGTAGCGGGACACAGCAAATTGAAAGAGAGTTAAAACAGCTAATTCCAGACATTAGGGTGACTAGGATGGATTGGGATACAACACGAAAGAAAAACCAACATCAACACTTATTAGAAGAATTTGCTGACCATAGAACTGATGTATTGCTTGGAACACAAATGATTGCAAAAGGACTTGATTACCCTAATGTGACCTTAGTTGGCGTTATTAATGCTGATACTGGTCTTTATCTCCCAGATTTTAGAGCATTTGAGAAAACATTCCAACTATTAACACAAGTGAGTGGACGAGCGGGTCGTGGAGATAAACCGGGGGATGTTTATATCCAAACTTACGATCCTAGTTTCTATGCCATTAGATTAGCCAAAAATCAAGATTATGAAACTTTTTATGAAAGAGAGATGCAATTACGTTATCGTGGCAAATATCCGCCATTTTACTATACAACTTTGTTGAGTATCAGCGCACCACTGGAACAGGAAGCGTTGCGGGTCTCCTACCGGTTAAAGGCACAAATCGAAAAACACATTAGTGAAGACATGATTTTACTAGGACCAAGTCCTAAATCAATTGCAAGGATCAATAACCGATATTACTTTCAAATATTGCTAAAATATAAAAAAATCGATTGTATTGAAGGGGTACTTAAAAAAATCGTTTCAGACACTCAGGCTAAGAATAAGCAAGATGTTTATGTCAAAGTGGAACGAGAACCCCAGAATTTTATGTAGTTGTAGCTCTAATAGTGGCAAGATGAACTATAGAGAGAACAACTAGAAATAATTAACAGAGTCACTAAAAGAAAACAAGAAAAAGACTAACTAAGAAAATAACTAAAAAAATGACCAAGAAACAATTAAGTGAATGAGTAAAAGAACAATGAAAAATTCTCAATCTTGGAAGGAATGTAGCTATGAAACGCATCATATTTATGGGAACACCAGCATTTTCTGCACCAATTCTAGAAACCTTAGTGTCACAATTTGATGTGGTCGCTGCAGTGACGCAACCTGATCGACCAGTTGGTAGGAAACGTCTTTTGACCCCTAGTCCCGTAAAGAAAGTGGCACTAAAACATGGGATAGATGTTTACCAACCAGAAAAGATTACTCAATCAACTGAGCTCGAACAACTGATGGCACTTAAAGCGGATGTGATTGTAACCGCAGCGTTTGGTCAATTCCTACCATCAAAGCTATTAAAAACGCCAACTTTTGGAGCTGTGAATGTTCATGCTTCTCTTCTTCCAGAGTATCGGGGTGGTGCACCAGTCCATTATGCCATCTGGCAAGGAAAGAAAGAGACTGGGATTACTTTTATGCGAATGGTGAAAGAAATGGATGCTGGGAACATCCTCAAGCAATATCGGATCCCCATTTTACCAACGGATGATGTCGGTAGTATGTTTGATAAATTAAGTCAGTTAGCTTGCTTAAAAATCACTGGTTTTTTAGAGGATCTATTTGCTGGAAACATAACAGAGATTAAGCAAGATGAACGTTATATCTCTTATTCTCCAACAATCAAAAAGGAAGAGGAACGTATAGACTGGACTGGATCAGCTCAAGAAATAGACCAAAAAATCAGAGCTTTTAGACCATTTCCTGGAACCTACACCTTCTTAGATGGTCAACGGTTCAAGATTTGGGAGGCAAGTCCTTTATCCGTTGAGCAAACACGACTAGCTCTTGGAAATGATGCAAAGACTGATGTAGGACCGGGGACTTTTGTTAAATTGTCTTCAACTGGATGGCTTGTTCTTTGTGGGAGAAACACTTCTTTAGAACTCAAGCAGGTGCAACCTGCTGGAAAAGGTAAAATGTCTGTAGCAGATTATTTGAACGGTCATGGGAAAAAATGGCAGACTGGGGATAGATTCGATGAAACAAACGAATGATTTAACAAATCTACGGTCCAATGATCCAAGGCACCTTGCCCTATGGATCTTGTACCAAGTAATATATGAGCAAAAAGAAGCTAGCCAGTTGCTAAAGGAGGCAACCGGCAAAGAGAGTCTCAAAGCAGTTGATAAACGCCTGTTGTTGACTCTCGTTTATGGCGTATTAAAACATCATTATGCGTTAAGAGATCGTCTTAAGCCATTACTGAATGTCACCAATTTATCGAATAAGGTCTGGTTGATTCTTGAGATTGCTTTATATCAACTCGTATTTTTGGAACGAGTGCCCAGTCATGCCATTGTCAATGAAGCGGTCAATATGGCGAAGGTCGTTGGTGAAGAAAGAGCGAGTGGGTTGGTCAATGGTGTTTTGCGGAACGTTATTCGCGAAAGTATGACTGATGAAGCTGATAGCTCAAGTGATGACGCAAGAGTGCAACTCTTCACATATGATGATACCGATAAAGGATTGAGTAGGCGGTTTAGTATCCCCCTTAAACTCATCAAACTTTTTAGAATCCAGTATGGGTTGACGGTTACTAAAAAAATGTTGTCCTCATTTGAGACAAATCCCAAATTGTCTTTTAGGGTAGCAAATGAGAAAAGCTCCAGAGAAGCTATGATTCACCGCATGCGAGCTGACGGCTATCCTGTCGAAAAAAGTACGATTGTCGCAACGGGTATCATTGGCTTAGATAGTAGTTTGTTAACCAGCTATTATTTCGATCAGGGATTAATTACGGTTCAGGATGAGAGTTCACAAATTGTGGCATTGAGTCTTAAAACAACAGACGATGCGATTGTCTATGATGCTTGCTCAGCTCCTGGTGGAAAAACAAGCCATATTGCACAATTAGTGCCAAAAGGACATGTGTTCGCAACAGAAATTGCTGACTCTAAAAAGGACCTAATCACTGACAATTTGCAGCGATTGAACCTGTCAGATCGGGTCACTGTCCAAATAGCTGATGCAAGGGAAGCAGATAAGCTATTTGAACCAGAAAAATTTGATGCAGTTTTAATCGATGCCCCATGTAGTGGGATGGGCCTATTGCGGCGTAAGCCTGATATAAGGTATCATAAGACTAACCAGGATATTGTAGCCTTATCTGTTATCCAAAGGGAGATACTGGAGGCAGTCGCTCCGCTTGTTAAAGTGGGTGGCCATTTAGTCTACAGTACTTGTACCTTGACTCAACAAGAAAATCAATTGCAGGTGCTTTCGTTTCTAAAGAATCATCCAGAGTTTGAGGTGTCATCACTTGAAATGATTGAAAGTGTCTCTCCTAGTTTCTTAAAAGAAGCACTTACTCCGGAGGGTTTCTTGGAAATATTACCGCATTATGCCGAAACAGATGGGTTCTTTATTGCAAAATTAGCGAAACGAAACAAACTATAAGAGGTGTCTCATGGAAGTTTACATCAAATCAGATATCGGACAGAAACGTCCTTTGAACGAGGACCGTGCTGGCTACTTTATCAATCAAATACAACAACCGTTATTTATCGTCTGCGATGGTGTCGGAGGACATCAAGCGGGAGAAGTTGCTAGTCAAATGGCCATTGACTTGATTGGGCGTTCGTGGGAAGAAACCGCTTTTTTAGAGCCAACGGAAATGACCGAATGGTTAAAAGAAAATATCGAAAAAAATAACGCTGCTATTTATAAACACGGGCAAGAAAATTTTTCGCTCAAAGGAATGGCAACAACGTTAGTAGCTACAGCTCTATTAGGCGATACATTAGTCGTACTCAATGTTGGAGATAGTAGAGCTTATTTGTATCGGAATGGTGCTACTAATCAAATTACTGAGGATCACTCGTTAGTAAATGAGTTGGTCAAACAGGGTGAATTGACGCCACAAGAAGCGGAGCATCATCCACAAAAAAATGTGATCACCCGTTCTTTAGGGCTAGAATATAATGTACAAGTTGCTGATATTTCTTTAAAAGTGAAGGCAGAAGATATAGTGCTACTTTGTAGCGATGGCCTCTCAGATATCGTGCCATTAGATAAGATCAATGATATCTTGAATGATGAAAAAACACTAGATGAAGCATCATCTGCGTTGATCGATTTAGCAAACAATGCAGGTGGCTTTGATAATATCACGGTGTTATTAGCCAGTGATCTTCAAAATGGGCAGGTGAAAAGTTTATGATCACGATTGGACATAAGTTAGGTGGACGCTATAAAATAATCGATTATATCGGTAGCGGTGGAATGGCTAATGTATATTTAGCTCGAGATCTGATTTTAAACCGGAATGTTGCCGTTAAAGTTTTAAGGTATGATTTCCAGGATAATCGTGATTCTATTCGCCGATTCAAGCGCGAAGCACTATCTGCAACACAACTGAGTCATCCGAATATTGTAGCAGTTTATGATGTAGATGAGGAAGATAATCAACAGTATATTGTGATGGAATATAATGATGGGCAGGACCTTAAGCAATACATCAAAGAGCATGGTCCCCTAAATCCCAAACGGGCAGTTTATATTATGGAGCAATTACTGTCAGCAATGAGTCTTGCCCATCAACACCGCATTATCCATAGAGATATCAAACCACAAAATATCTTGATCGATAAGGAAGACCATGTGCAACTCACTGATTTTGGGATAGCGGTTGCTCTGTCAGATACGACAATCACCCAAACCAATACGTTATTAGGCTCAGTCCATTATTTGTCTCCTGAACAGGCGCGTGGTGGGATGGCAACGGTTAAGTCTGACATCTACGCTTTAGGCATCGTCTTATATGAACTTTTAACAGCAAAAGTTCCTTTTGATGGAGATAGTCCTGTTTCGATAGCTTTGAAGCATTTTCAAGAAGACTTACCAAGCATTCGTGAGATTTATCCTAAAATCCCACAAGCACTCGAAAATGTTATTTTAAAAGCAACAGCAAAGGATCCACTGAATCGTTATAGTAGTTGCGATGAAATGGCAAAAGATATTTCTACTTCTCTTGACCCTGATAGACGGTATGAGAAACGATTCGTACCGAACAATCAATTGGTGAACGGCGATACGAGAGTGCTAAAACCTGTTCCAGAGTTGCTTGCCGAAACAAAAAGACAGCAAGACTTGGAAGAGTCCATGCATGACTTGCAAGCGACTGAATCAGAAGTTGAACCATTAGAGGAAAAAGCAACAGCTAAACAATCTGGACCTAAAAAAAGTCGAAAGCGAAAAATTATCAGTTGGACTTTCTTTGCAGTATTGATGGCTATATTTGCTGCTTTTATCATCTGGATAGTTTTTTATAATAATCGTGAGCAAGAAGTAGCCGTTCCAGATGTGGTGAATTTGACGCAAGCAGAAGCTAAAAGTCAACTTGAAGCTATTGGGTTACAAGTCGGAGATGTGACGGAACAATCATCCGAAGATGTGGATGAGGACCATATCATTAGCACAGACCCTAAAGCAACAGTCGACGTCAAACCAGGATCAACTGTTAACTTAGTAGTCAGTACTGGTAGCGAAACAGTCGAGATGGCTGATTATACAGGTGAAGATTACGAGACGGCTAGAGATGCTTTACGGGCGTTAGGTTTTAATGTCGAACGGTATGAAGAGGCTAGCGATGAGTACTCTCCTGGAAAAGTTATCGCACAGAGCGTTGACGAGGGTGAAAAAGTTAATCCTTCCAAAACGACTGTCGCATTAACGGTTAGCACGGGACAAGAATTGATTACGATAGCTGACTTGTCTGGTTTTAGCCAAACTGCAGTTGAAAATTATGCTAAAACCAATGAACTAACTTTGACTGTGACAGAAGAGAACAATGATGAGATTCCAGCGGGTATTTTGATTTCGCAAAATCCGAAAACAGGTGCACAAGTTGCTAAGGGAAGCGAATTAGCGGTTGTGATTTCTCTAGGTGCAAACGAGCCAGAGACAGAAACATTTAACCGTGTTGTCAAGGTTTCTTACGTACCATCTACAACAGATTCTAATGGAGACAGTGGGGATTCAGATAATTCTGATAATCAAAATAATGAGTCGGGTAATAGTAGTACACAGGCTAATCATGTCGAGATTTATATGGAAGATAATAATAACTCATATGATACCGTTGCTCAGAAATTAGAAATAACTGAAAATACAGAAGTTACACTAATTTTTACCCTTGATAAAGGCAAGAGCGGTCGTTACAAAGTTGTTAGAGATGGTGTGACAGTCGAAGAAAACAATAACGTTAGAAACTAAGATAGTTCAAAAACAATTAATGACAATTTCAAAGAATCTATCAAATGGAATTAGAAGATATCAAGAGAGGGGTGAGCTATGGCAAAGGGGAAAATTATCAGTGCAATTAGTGGGTTTTATGATGTTATGACTGACCAAGGCGATGTTATTAGAACGAAGCCAAGGGGATTATTCAGAAATCAAAAAAAGAAACCTTTCGTAGGTGATCTTGTTCTGTTTGAACCATCAGATAGTGGAGATGGGACGATTACTGACTTATTACCCCGTAAGAATGAGTTGGTCAGGCCTCCAATTGTTAATGTGGATGCTGCTCTCTTAGTGATGTCAGCAGTTTTACCAGTCTTGAATACTTTCCTATTAGACCGCTATTTGGTTTACTTGGAGTCTCTTGATATTAAGCCAATCATTGTGATCAGTAAACACGATTTACTAGCAGCTAAACAAGACCAACTTGCCACAATAAAGAGTTTGATGACAGATTATCAAACGTTAGGCTATGAGACTTTTTTTGTGGATGATCCAAAGTTGTTTCACTATATTGGAGGGTTAAGCAATCAAATTGTGGTGATTATGGGGCAAAGTGGCGTTGGAAAATCAACTTTAGTTAATCGCTGGTTACCCCACTTAAAACTGGAGACACAACCTATATCCGATAGCTTGAATAGAGGGAAGCATACTACTAGGACAGTTAACCTATATCGTTATGGGAAAGCATTTATTGCAGATACACCAGGATTTAGTGATTTTCAGTT
The DNA here is from genome assembly GCF_000421665.1 of Bavariicoccus seileri WCC 4188. GTDB lineage: Bacteria > Bacillota > Bacilli > Lactobacillales > Aerococcaceae > Bavariicoccus > Bavariicoccus seileri. The sequence continues at coordinate 40,718 of NZ_ATXL01000011.1, forward strand.
GCCTGATATTTCAGTTGAAGAATTAGCAGATTGTTTTGTGGAGTGGCATACAATCAGTCCGATGTGTAAGTTCAAACCCTGTAGCCACTCTCATGAGCCCAAATGTGCTGTAAAAGAGTTTGTCAAAACGAGGCAGTTTTACACGGGTAGATACGAGCATTACCTTAAGATGAAAATAGAAATAGAGAATCAAAAGCCAAGTTACGAAAGGAAATAAGAGAAATGGTTTTAATTGCCCCGTCTTTGTTGAGTGCGGATTTTAAAGTGTTGAAGGAAGAAATCACAATGATTGAACAGAGTGGGGCAGATTGGCTTCATTTTGATGTCATGGATGGCCGTTTTGTTCCTAATATTAGTTTTGGCTTACCTGTTTTAGAGGCGATTAGACCAATTACGACAGTGCCGATAGATTGTCACCTTATGGTCGAAGAACCGAGCAAGCAGATTCCCTTATTTGCGCAAGCGGGAGCAGATTATATCTCTATTCATTTAGAAGCTACTAGCCATATAGATCGTGATCTGTCACTGATCAAAGAGTATGGCTCTAAGACTGGTGTGGTCATTAATCCAGGGACAGCAGTTGAACTATTAAATCCTATCTTACATCGTGTTGATATGGTGTTAGTCATGACTGTTAATCCGGGATTTGGAGGCCAAAGCTTTATTAGTGAAGTCTCTAATAAGGTGGACTGGTTGAAAAAAGAACGTGAAGCAAATGGGTACGATTACCTCATAGAGGTTGATGGTGGTATCAATGTTCAGACAATTCAGTCTGTTAGTAATGCAGATGTCTTTGTTGCCGGCTCTGCTATCTTCAATGCCGCTGATCGTTCTCGTGAAATCACCCTCTTAAGAGAGAAGGCTGAAAAATGATTCATGTTGTCTTAGGTGGTCCTGACCCTGCTCTTACAATGATTGATTTCAGTCCAAATGACTTGGTCGTTGGTGTTGACCGAGGAGCAATGCGGTTATTGGATCAAAACTTTTCAGTTGATCTGGCAGTCGGTGATTTTGATTCGGTATCAGAAGAGGAGTTTAATACTATTGCATCAGTTGCCAGAAAAGTAGTCCGACTTAAGCCTGAAAAGGACGATACGGATACCGAGTATGCTTTAAAAATGATTGCAGATATGAATCGTTCTGATGATATTATGCTCTATGGGGCCTTCAAGGGAAGACTTGATCATACGTTGTCTAATATCTGGCTTGGTTATCAACCTCGTTTTGCCAGTATTTTGACTCGACTACACTATAGAAGTCAAAGAGCTATCGGTTGCTTTTTTACACCAGGAACCCATCTAGTGACGCAATATAAGAATTGGAAGTATCTTTCCTTTATCAGTTTAACCCCTATCAAGGGATTGACTCTTGATGGAAGTAAATATCCGTTAGATAATGTTGATCTTTCGTATCCAATGGCATTGATCAGTAATGAGTTTCTGCCAAGTCATCCAGTTAATAAGGAAAAAGGGGCAGAGAAATCTTTACAGATGACTCTTTCATTTGAAGAAGGGACTATCTTGATGCTTCAAACGATTGATGATTAGTTGTTACTTCACTGCTTAAAAAGAACACAAAAAAACCTCGCGAAAGCGAGGCTTTTTTGTCAAAAAGTATAGCAAAGAATCAAACGCGGGTTACTTTACCCGATTTTAATGCCCGAGCGGAAACCCATACTCTTTTAGGTTTACCATCAACTAAGATGCGGACTTTTTGCAAGTTTGGTTTAAAAGTTCTTCTAGTCGCATTCAATGCGTGAGAACGGTTATTACCTGATCTTGATTTGCGACCAGTAACGAAACATTCTTTAGCCATTGTTATCCTCCTTTTTGCTTGAGGTTTAAAACAGATACTCACATACCAAGTCAATTTACCATATTTTTCCCGTTAGCGCAAGCAAACGATTCATTTTGTACTTTTGAGGGGATAATGATATAATATCTTGGAGTTTGACAGAGCACGTGATATGTTATACTAAACTAGTATAGAGATGCAAACATAAGGAGGCACATTCATGGCTGTTAAAATTGAAACAAATAATGGCATTATCGATCTTGACAATGATGTGATTGCAACTGTAGTTGGTGTAGCTGCAACAGATAATTACGGTGTCATCGGAATGGCCAGTAAAAAGCAAATTAGAGATAATTTGATTGAAATCTTAAAAAAAGAAAATTATTCTCGCGGTGTCGTAATCAGTCAGGATGGCGATAACGTAGTCGTTGATGTTTATATTATTGTTGCGTATGGTACGAAAATTTCAGAGATTTGTCGTAATGTTCAGCAACAAGTTAAATATAATTTGGAAACATTGTTGGGGATCGCAGCTGAGCAAGTGAACATTCACGTGCAAGGTGTCCGGTTACTTGAACAATAATGGTGGTGCAGGGAGGCAATCATGGTAAAAAACAAGTTAACAGTTGAAGATTTAGAAAATATGATCCAATTGGGGAATGAGAGACTAACTGATAATGCAGAGTTGGTCAATTCTCTTAATGTGTTCCCCGTTCCCGATGGTGATACAGGGACAAATATGAATCTGTCTTTTACTTCAGGGAGTGATCGGGTCATTTCTAATGGGGCGACGACCGTTGGGGATATGGCAAATGATCTTGCAAAGGGATTGCTGATGGGAGCACGAGGCAATTCTGGGGTTATCTTATCTCAACTATTCCGTGGTTTTTCACAATCTTTGGCAGGAAAAGATACAGTTGATGCCATTGGCCTTGCGGCTGCTTTCCAAAAGGGTGTGGAGACGGCTTATCAAGCAGTGATGAAACCGGTTGAGGGTACTATTTTAACTGTAGCTCGTGAGTCTGCAGCAGAAGCCGAAAAGGCAGCAAACGAAACAGGGGACTGTGTTGCTGTTGTTAAATCCTTAGTGAAAGGTGCCCAGATTTCTCTAGATCACACACCTGAATTACTATCAGTCCTTAAAGAAGTCGGTGTTGTTGATTCAGGTGGTCAGGGGTTGACCTTTATTTATGAAGGATTTTACGAAGCATTGACTGGTCAACGTCCTACTAGAGCGGTAGCCTCTACTAAAGTTGACTTAACCTCCGTGGCACATCATGAATTTGTTGATGTAGCTCATGCGTCTACTGGAGACATTAAGTACGGTTATTGTACTGAGATAATGGTTCAAATTGGAGAAGGTGAGACGGTTTGTGACACCTTCGACTATGATATTTTTAGAAATTATTTAAATGAACTAGGGGACTCTTTATTAGTCGTTGCAGATGATGAAATCATCAAAGTGCATGTTCATACCGAGCGTCCAGGAAACGTCATGAATTATGGACAACGTTTTGGCTCACTTGTCAAAGTTAAAGTTGATAATATGAGATTGCAAAATAATGACTTTATTAAGAAAGATTCTACTAAAGAAATTCTTGAAAAGAGTATAGAACCTCAAAAAGAATATGCCATCATTGCAATTGCTAGTGGTGAAGGTGTTGGAGAATTATTCAAATCTGTTGGTGTCACTAATTTGATCAGTGGTGGTCAAACAATGAATCCATCTACAGAAGATATTTGTAAAGAAATCGAAAAAACAAATGCCAAAAATGTCATTATTTTACCTAATAACAAGAATATCTTTATGGCTGCTAATCAGGCAGCGGAAGTCCTAGGAGATTATGTCAAAGTCGTTTTAACAAAGAGTATTCCATTAGGATTAGCGGCTATGCTTGGCTTTAATCCACAAGCGACACTTGCAGAAAATGTTGCCTCTATGACAGAAACAATTTCTTATGTCAAAAGCGGTCAGATCACAACTGCCATTAGAGATACTGTGATTGATTCAGTTGAAATCCATAAAAATGACTTTATGAGTATCGTGGATGGCGCGATTATTGCTAGCGTACCAGAAGAAAAAGAGGCATTAACAACTGCCTTATTAGCGATGTTAGATGAAGAAAGTGAAATCGTGACGATTATCGTTGGAGAGCAAGGTTCTACGGAAATCGCAAATGAAGTCGCAGAGAAATTACTAGCAGAAGATGATAATCTCGAAGTTGAGGTTCATACGGGGAATCAACCTGTGTATCAATATCTGTTCTCTGTCGAATAATCAGATCAAAGCTGGTGGTCTATGCCTATTAATAGGCATAGACCTTTTCTATCTTATAATGGGAGGCGTGAAAAAATGACAGGCTCATTGAATGATTCAGTTAGCGACTTGACTGGTGTAGGTCCTAAAAGAGAACAGGCTCTAAATGATCTAGGCATCGCAACCATAAAAGACCTTATCCTCTATTTTCCGTTTCGTTACAACGATATTAGGGAACGTTCATTGGCCACCGTAAATGACGGTGATAAGGTCTTGTTAAAAGGGTCGCGCATCAGTGATGTTACTGTCAGCTATTTTGGTAGGCGAAAAAACCGCTTAGCCTATCGCATGCTCGTCAATGATGAGCCTATCCAAGTTGTTTTTTTTAATCAACCCTACTTGAAGGATAAAATCAATCAACAAGATGAACTAGCTATTTATGGTAGATGGGAAGCTGCCAAACAAACCTTATTAGGTATTAGAGTGGTCGGTGGGGCGTCAGATACAGACGGTCAGGATTTTGAAGCCGTTTATCCTGCGTCTAATGCTATCAAATCACAGACAATCAAAAATTTAGTGATAGAGTGCTTCAAACGCTATAAAGACTGTATTAAAGATCCAATTCCAAGCTATTATTTACGACCGTATGATTTTATGTCGTTTAAAAAGGCTTATTTTGAAATGCATTTCAAAACGGATGATAAAGTGGCAAAAAAGGCAAGAGAACAACTCGTTTTTTATGAGTTTCTGACCTATCAACTAAAACTATTGCACTTGAAATATGAACGCGAAAAGGCACACAATGAAGCTGCGGTAGTAGCTTATGATCTCAGTCGTTTAAAAGATATCATCTCTCATATTCCGTTTGAACTAACAGATGGGCAAAAGCAAATCATCAATAGTATTTGTCGAGATCTACTAGCACCATATCCTATGAATCGCTTATTACAAGGAGATGTTGGAAGCGGGAAAACGGTCGTTGCATTTGTAGTTATGGGAGCTGTTTTTACAAGTTCTGGACAGGCAGTATTGATGGCTCCAACCGAATTGTTGGCAGAGCAACATTATCAATCGGCTCTTCGTTTTTTTGAAGGAACACCTTACAACATTGCCCTATTGACAGGTTCAACAAAACCAAAAGACAGACGGCAGATCTTGTTGGGACTAAAAACAGGTGAAATTAGTGGCCTAATAGGAACTCATGCCGTTTTCCAGGATGAGGTCGTGTTCGATAGGTTGCAGTTAGCAATCATCGATGAGCAACACCGCTTTGGCGTTAAGCAGCGACAACAATTGATTGACAAGGGAGAAGCAGTCAATACATTAGTGATGACAGCAACTCCTATTCCCCGAACATTAGCTATCACTCTTTATGGAGATTTGGATGTTAGCCAATTGAAAGAAATGCCAGCAGGCCGTCAGAAAATCACGACTAGGTGGGTGAGAGCTAAGCAACTTGATCGTGTTTATCCCTTTATTTTGAGGGAAATCGAAAATGGTCGCCAAGCTTATGTCATCTCTCCGTTAATCGAAGAGTCACAAAACTCTGACCGAGAAAATGCTACGGCGATTTTTAACGGCTTGAAGACGCTTTTTCCGAGTCATATTAGACTAGGGTTGTTACATGGGCGTTTAGATGTCTCAACGCGTCAAGAAATTATGGCACAGTTTAAGAATCATGAGATTGATGTGTTAGTCTCTACGACAGTGATTGAAGTTGGTGTTGATGTTCCAAATGCCACTATTATGTTAATATATAATGCAGATCAGTTCGGTCTATCTCAGCTTCATCAACTTAGAGGAAGGGTTGGCAGAGGAAAGCACAAATCCTATTGCATCTTATCTGCGAATCCTAAAACTGAAACTGGGAAGGAACGGATGCAGATCATGTGCCATAGTCAAGACGGCTTCTATCTTAGTCAACGGGATTTAGAGATGAGAGGACCAGGTGAGATTTTCGGCGAACGCCAATCTGGCCTACCCGAATTTAAAGTTGGAGACTTGATCAATGATGCTGATATGATGATTGCCGCTGCTGACCGTGCGCATGACTTGATTATGACAAACCAGATAGAAAAGGAGCTTGACCTATGAAATTAGCAATAGACGCTATGGGTGGCGACTATGCCCCAAAAGCAATAGTAGAAGCTGTTAACGAATCTGCAAGGACTCACCCCACAGTCACTTTTACATTGTTTGGGGATCAAACCCAAATCGAAGCTTTTTTAACTCCCAATTCCAATATTGAAATCGTCCACACGATGGATAAAATAGCCAGTGATGCTGAACCAGTGAAGGCAGTTCGCCGTCAGAAAAACGCCTCAATGGTTTTAGCGGCCCAATCGGTCAAGGATGGGGAATCGGATGCTTTTATTTCAGCAGGGAATTCAGGAGCATTATTAGCTAGTGGCTTGTTGATTGTTGGAAGGCTTAAGGGAATTGATCGCCCAGCTTTGATGCCGATTATCCCAGCTTTCTCGAAAGACCATCAACACTTTATACTTGCGGATGCTGGTGCCAATGCTGACTGTAAACCTAAAAACTTATTACAGTTTGCCATCTTAGGTCACTGTTATGCCAAACAATACCTGAAGATTGCTAACCCAAGAATCGGTTTAATCAATAACGGGGCTGAAGCTTCTAAGGGAAATGAATTAAGCAAAGAAGCCTTTGCATTGCTAAAAGAAGAAAAAGAATTGAACTTTATAGGTAATGTGGAAGCTAGGTATTTATTGAACGGTGTTTGTGATGTTGCTGTAACGGATGGCTTTACTGGAAATGCCATCTTGAAGACCACCGAAGGAACAGCTCTTACCTTGTTTAAAGAACTTAAACAAGCTGTTTTAACGAGCGGAATAAGAGGCAAGTTAGGCGGGCTATTATTAAAGCCAGCTTTGAAACAACTAGATAGTAGTTTAGATTATCAAAAGGGCGGTGGTGCCTTGCTACTTGGGCTAAAGGCTCCGGTCATCAAAACACATGGTTCTGCTCAATCAGAGACCGTTATTGCTACGCTTGAACAGGCAATCTCAATCATAGACTCACATATTGTTTCTAGTGTGGAGGAAGCCTTGACGGTTGCAAATTCATCTATCTGATGTTTTAAAAGAGTCTACTATTGTTGACAGCGTTAAAAAAGATGGACAAACATTTAGGAGTTAAGTAAAATAGTTGTGTATGAAATTACGCAATAAGTTACTATTAAAATGAGAGATTATCTAAAATGAGCGATCATCATTAAGAGTTACTTTTCATTTAAGGAGGCATATCAATGTCATACGAAGAAATATACAATCAACTGAGTCAACTAGTTGCTGAGCGGTTTTATTTAGAGCAAGAAGATATCAAACCTGAAACAACTTTTCAACACGATTTAGGTGCAGATTCTCTAGATATTGTTGAATTGGTGATGGCGTTGGAAGATCAATTTGGTCTTCAAATCGATGATGAAGATGCTGAAAAAATACTAACAGTAGGAGACGCAGCCCATTATATTGACGAACAACGTCGATCGGCTTAAGCGCTACTCCCTTACAGTTATAAGTTTTTTTACGATGAGCACCTTTTTAAATTATGACGGTTGTGGCTAATAAGAGTCACAGCCTCTTTTTATTTTGGGGATGCTGAAATCGTCTATAGCAAGGATTATCACGGAACTGTTACTGACAAATAGATGATAGTTATGTTAGAATGGCAAAATATCGATGAAAAGATGATTAACTCATGATTGAAATGCATTGCATATTTTTATATAATGGAAAGCGTACTACTTTACCGAGAGAGTAGGAATGGAGGAAGATATATGAGTAATGGCAAGCCACTATTGGAAGTCAACGATCTGCATACAGGTTTTCGGATCCGTGATAACTATTATGATGCCGTTGATGGTGTGTCGTTCACTTTGGACAAGAACGAGATACTTGCTATTGTAGGAGAGTCTGGTTGCGGAAAATCAACTTTGGCTACGACAATAATGGGACTACATAATAAAAATAACACTAAAACATCTGGAGAGGTCATCTATAAAGATACAAACTTGATTAATTTGAGTGAAGTTCTTTATAACCGCATCAGGGGTTATGATATTGGCATGATTTTTCAGGATCCATTGGCGTCATTAAATCCGCTGATGACGATCGGTAAGCAAATCGAAGAAGTATTGGTTTACCATACTAAGATGAAAGAAAAAGAGCGTCATGCCCGTGTCTTAGAGCTTTTGGATCAAGTAGGATTGTCGAATCCAGAACGTGTTGCAAAACAATATCCCCATGAGCTTTCTGGTGGGATGCGACAACGGATTTGTATTGCGATAGCATTGGCTTGTAAACCCCCAATTATCATCGCAGACGAACCGACGACTGCTCTTGATGTGACGATCCAAGCTCAAATATTAGATTTATTAAATGATATTCAAAAAGAAACTGAATCTGGTATTATTTTGATTACACATGATTTAGGGGTAGTAGCAGAAACTGCTGATCGTGTAGCTGTGATGTATGCCGGTCAATTTGTGGAGATTGCCTCAGCTGAAGAGTTGTTTACAAACCCATTACATCCTTATACACGTTCTTTATTGAAGTCGATTCCTCAAGGAGACGATGACATTTCTGGAGAAGCAGCGACTGAAGAGCTACACGTGATTCAAGGAACAGTGCCAACTCTTGCTAAGTTACCACGTAAAGGGTGTCGTTTCGCACACCGTATACCTTGGATACCTGCAGATGCACATGAAGAAAATCCTGAATTGCATGAAGTCAGTCCAAACCATTTTGTGAGATGTACTTGCTATAAACATTTCCATTTTGAAGAGGGGGATGCGTAGTGGCAATTATTGAAATAGAAGATTTAAAGGTCCATTATCCTATAAGAAGTGGCTTCTGGAATCGTATTACTGATCAAGTCTATGCGGTTGATGGTGTCAATATGACGATTGAGTCCGGTAAAACTTATGGCTTAGTTGGCGAATCTGGTTCTGGGAAATCTACCATTGGTAAGGCCATTGTCGGTCTTGAAAAGGCCACTTCTGGTAAAATTTTATATAACGGTGAAGATGTGACAAAACGTGCGCCTTCACACTATAAAGATTACAATCGAAATATTCAAATGATATTTCAAGATTCATTATCGAGCTTTAATCCAAAAAAACGGATCATCGACATCATTGCTGAACCGATCCGTAATTTTGAACGCCTATCTCCTGCAGAGGAAAAGAAAGAAGTTATTAAATTACTAGAAACAATCGGATTATCTGAGGAAGCATTATTGAAGTATCCTCATGAGTTTTCTGGCGGTCAAAGGCAACGTATTGGAGTTGCAAGGGCGATTGCTTCAAATCCGAAATTGATTATTGCAGACGAACCAGTCTCTGCACTTGACTTGTCAGTACAGGCACAAGTTTTGAATTACATGAAACGCATTCAACAAGAGTATGATCTCAGTTTCTTGTTCATCTCACATGATTTGGGTGTTGTGAAACACATGTGTGACTATTTATCAATCATGTACCATGGTCGTTTTGTTGAGACAGGCACGCGTGAAGATATTTATAAGAACCCACAACATATCTATACGAAGCGGCTTTTATCAGCTATCCCAGTGATTGATCCAGTCAATCGCGAGCTTCATAAAGAGAGAAGAAAAGAAACCGAAAGACTTTATCAAGAAGAGTATCATAAGTATTATGATGAAAAAGGTCGCGTTTTTGATCTGCTTCCATTAACTGATACACATTTTGTAGCGACTCATGCTGGAGGTGACTTGTAGCCATGTGGAAAACAATTTTTAGACGTATTTTGATGATGATTCCGCAAATCATTATCTTAAGTGTGCTAGTATTTGCCTTAGCTCAAGCGATGCCAGGAGACCCTTTTACAGGGATGATCACTAATGATACACCTGTTGAAGCTATTGAAGCATTGAGGGAACGTGCAGGATTGAATGATCCGTTACCTGTTCAGTATGTGAGATGGGTCGGTAATGCCGTCAAAGGTGATTTTGGTAGCAGTTATACTTATAAGATTCCTGTGGTTCGTTTGATCGGTGAACGTATCGGAAATACGATTTGGCTATCCTTAGTCACTTTGATCTTGACTTATTTGATCGCTTTACCATTAGGATTACTAGCTGGTCGTTTCCAAAACACTTGGATTGATAAAGTTATCGTGGTGTATACCTTCATCACTTACTCTATCCCAATTTTTGTATTCGCACTCTTATTATTATGGTGGTTTGGGTATCACTTGAACTGGTTCCCAACACGGGGTTCAGTTCAATCAGGATTAGTCCCAGGAACGATGGAGTATATATGGAGCAAATTCTATCATTTACTATTGCCAGCCTTTACGATGGCAATACTATCAACGACTGGTACAATCCAGTACTTGAGAACTGGTGTGATTGATGCTAAAAGTCAAGACTATGTGCGGACTGCTCGTTCAAAAGGTGTCCCTGAAAACAAAGTCTACACAAGACATATTTTCAGAAATTCTCTATTACCGATTGCTGCTTTCTTGGGTTATGATATCACAGGATTGATTGCTGGTTCAGTATTTATCGAGCAAATTTTCGCTTACCCAGGGATGGGGAATTTGTTCATTAGTTCGATTGGTCAGCGAGATTATTCCGTTATCACAGCGTTACTCTTACTATTTGGTCTGACAACACTATTTGGAACTTTGTTATCAGATATCATTATGAGTATCGTTGACCCAAGAATCAGAATACAATAGGGGGAGGGAATAGGATGGAAAACCGTAATCAAGAAATACTAGTTGAACAACAAATCGGGCCTGAATCTCCTGAACCTGAAGATAATCAAAAATTAGCGACCACTGGCTTTCAAGTTGTCGTTCGTGAATTTTTGAAAGATAAAGTCGCTTTGGTTTCAGTAGTGGTCCTAGTTCTGATTCTACTTTTGGCTTTCGTAGGATCACTATTTTTAGATAAAGACTCTGTTACTAAAATTGATATTCTCAGTCGTTACACCCCTTGGGGACAGGATGGTTTTATTTTAGGTACCGATGAAGGTGGTCGTGACGTTTTTGGACTATTGATCATCGGAGCCCGCAATTCAATCATGATAGGCTTTTTAATCACCGTTTTCACCTCATTAATTGGGATTATCTATGGGTTGATCAGTGGCTACTTTGGTGGCATGACTGATGTGATCATGATGAGAGTTGTCGACTTCATTATGATTCTACCGACAACTATGATTATTATCGTGCTGATTGTTATCTTACCATACAATAATGTTTGGACGTTCACTGCTATTATGAGTGCCTTTTATTGGACGGGTAAAGCAAGATTGATTCGTAGTCGTGTGTTATCTGAAGTCTCCTTAGATTATGTCAATGCCTCAAAAACGTTGGGGTCTGGTAATATCATGATTATGTTCCGTGAAGTTTTGCCAAATATTAGTTCGTTGATCATCGTTAACTTGACACTTAGTTTTGCAGGTAATATCGGAATTGAAACTGGATTGAGTTACCTCGGTTTTGGGTTACCACCTAATGTACCAAGTTTAGGTACCTTAATTGGTTATGCTAATAATGCTGATATCATTGAGAACAAGCAATGGTTATGGATGCCTGCTTCATTGTTAATTTTAGTTATGATGTTATGTATCAACTATATTGGACAAGCTATGCAACGGGTGGCTGACTCTAAACAACGTTTAGGCTGATGTCTAATCAGAAACCTCTTGTGTCATAAAAAAGATAACCTGAGAAGGTTGCATAAGGTTGCATAGGGTTGCATAAAGTTGTATAAATTTGCATAAGAAGTTTAGGGAAGGGTTGTGATATTAATATCACAACTTTTTTTGGTTCTACGTCAAATAGTGTTGTTACAGTTAAATCACTTAAGGAAACGCCCCGGCGTTTCTTTTTTTTCTAAATAATTTGGCAGATATTTTGCTG
>NZ_ATXL01000012.1 GCF_000421665.1 Bavariicoccus seileri WCC 4188
CAGCAAAATATCTGCCAAATTATTTAGAAAAAAAAGAAACGCCGGGGCGTTTCCTTAAGTGATTTAACTGTAACAACACTATTTGACGTAGAACCATAAAAAACCGTGATTCTCCTCCAGCTTAAAGCCAGATCTCAAACCACGGAAAGCCTTTATTTACTTATCTTATTATACTCTTACTTATCAACCCTTGACATCAATACTACCGTCTCAACGTGGCTTGTTTGTGGGAACATATCCACTGGTTGGACTTTCTCAACATTATAACCAGCTGCAACGAAATCAGCTAAGTCTCTAGCCAGGGTTGCTGGGTTACAACTGACATACACGATTTTCGGCGCTTTCACCTCAATCATGGTCTTTCGTACAACGTCATCTAATCCTTTTCTTGGTGGATCAACAACTATGACATCTGGATGTAAGCCTTCTTCCACCCACTTCGGTAGGACTTCTTCAGCTGTTCCAGCCACAAAAGTAGTATTGTCCAATCCATTTAATTCTGCATTATCTCTCGCCATCTCAATCGCTTCAGGGACAACTTCGACACCATAAACATGTTTTGCCTGCTTCGCTAAGGGTAATGAAATCGACCCAATACCACAATAAGCATCAATGACTGTATCACTTTCTTTCAAGTCAGCAAAATCTAGTGCCGTTTGATACAATACTTCAGCTTGATCTGTATTCACTTGGAAGAAAGATGTCGGTGATATTTTAAACGTTAATCCTAGTAATTCTTCTTCAAAATAATCTTTCCCATATAACACATGGTTCACTTGTCCCAAGATACGATTAGTCTTGTCTTGATTCACATTTTGAATCACTGAAACAACTTCAGTTACTCTCTTAGCCAGTTCATCTGCAATCAATTGAAGTGGTCTCACTCGTTTTTTAGCCGTCACAATAATGACCATAATCTGTTGAGTTCGTTGTCCCCGTCTGACGATGATATGTCTGATATCACCAGAACGATTTCTTTCGTTATAAGCTGTTAATTGTAGGCGTCGTAATAAATCTCTAACGACTACCACTGTTTTATCGATTTCTGGGTCTTGAATGTGGAAATTTTCAACCGGCACTAAAGTATGAGTCCCTTTTTTATAAAAACCAGTTGTCAGTTGTCCACACACATTTTGTACTGGTATTTGTCCTTTATTGCGATATCCCCAAGGATTTTTCGTCCCAATTGTTTCCGGAACGTCTACTTCAATGTGACCAATGCGTTTAAGCGCTTCTTGCACTTGGTTCGTTTTGAATGCCAATTGTGCAGGGTAAGCCAATTGTTGGAGTGGCATGGTGCCTGTTTGCCACCCCAATTTGTCTCTTGCTTCAATCCGGTCAGGGCTATCGGTCAATCGTTTGATCACGCGACCATATCCATACTTCTTCCCTAATTTAGTAACTTGTAGTTCGACTGTTTCTTGTGGCAAAGCGTCATGCACGAAAAGAGGGAAGCCATCAATTTTAGCTACCCCCATGCCGTCATGCGTTAGGTCCACTATAGTTGTTTCGTAACGCTCGTTTTTCTTCATTTATAATTTATTCTCCATTCAATTCAGACATACCCTGTCTAAATTGTTCTTCTACTTGCTTCAAGCGATCATCATTTGCTGTTACTTGTGGATAATCCTTGAGATTCGCAAATATTTTGAGTCGTTGTTGTTGATTGCGAAAAACCGCTGGTGCGTCACCACCATATTCCCCATCCAAATTGATCATCAACTTGGAGCCGTCTATTGCTGAGGCTTTGATATAACGAGTCTTCACGTATAAGACATTTGGATTATCCAAATGTTTCCCACCTATCAGCATTTGGTTCGCAATCTGCATCAGTTCAAACAAGTTAGCTGTCTTGATCACGATCAATGAAAATTTACCATCTGTCAGATTGGCATCTGGAACGATTTGTTCAAAACCACCCACTGAATTGGTCAAAGCAATAAAGAACATGGAAGCTAGTCCTTCAAAAACGCCTTTATCGTACTCAATCCTCATCATGATGGGTTTAACTTGTGGTAGTTTCTCAGCACCTTTGACGAGATAAGCTAAATACCCAAAAGCTGTTTTTAATTTACCAGGTACTTCATAGGTCAAGTCTGTGAGGTAACCCCCTGCTGCAATATTGATAAAGTATTGGTCATTACATTGACCCACATCGATCCCAATGGCTTCATTGTGTGTGATTACTTCGGCTGCCTTCACGAGGTCGTTTCTAGGGATATTCAATGCTCTAGCAAAATCATTTGTTGTCCCCGCCGGTATAATACCTAATTTTGGCCGTTTTCGTAATGGCGAGAGGCCTGACACGACTTCATTAATCGTGCCATCACCCCCTGCTGCGATAATCACATCAAAGCCTGCTTTAGCTGCTCTAACAGCTTCTTCTTTTGCTGAATGAGGTTTAGGTGTTGTTGCGAAAGCGCTCGCTTCATAACCGCCAGCCTCGAGGACGCCCAAAATATCAATCATTTGTCTTTTTAAACTTTCTCGTCCAGCTGTAGGATTATATATGACACGTGCTCTCATTCGACAACTCCTCTTTCTTCTTATTGGTCATGACATGTTACTCTTTTAATTCAGTAGTACATTATCGTTTAGCCAATTCTTCTTTAATTAATTTGTTGATCACGCCAGGATTTGCTTTTCCTTTCGTTTGTTTCATTGTTTGACCCACTAAGAAGCCGAATGCTCTATCTTTACCATTTTTGAAGTCTTCGATAGATTGTTGGTTATTATCTAAAACGTCATTGATGATTGGTAATAGTTGCTTAGGATCACTCAATTGGATCATACCATGTTTTTCAACGACTTCTTTCGCGTTGCCACCTTCTTTAGCAAGTAGGCGGAAGACTTTCTTAGCAATTTTCGAGCTGATGGTGCCATCCGCAATCAAGCGAATCATGTCAGCCAAGCTTTGTGGGGTCAATTCGATTTGAGACAAGTCTAGTCGCTCACTGTTCAAGTAAGCTGAAACTTCTCCCATCAACCAGTTAGAAGCTGCTTTAGGATCTGCTCCAGCTGCTACGGTATCGTCAAAGAAATCTGACATTTCTTTCGATAATGTCAATACCATCGCATCATAATCAGGTAAACCAAATTCTTTGGTGTAGCGTTCTTTTCTGAGACTAGGCATTTCTGGGATAGCTAAACGAGCTTCATTAATCCACTCATCCGAGATGATTAATCCAGGCAAGTCTGGCTCAGGGAAGTAACGGTAATCACTGGACCCCTCTTTGACGCGCATTAGCGTCGTTTGATTGTTCACATCATCATAACGTCTTGTTTCTTGACGAATTATCCCACCTTGTCTCAAAATATCAGCTTGACGCGCTTCTTCAAAGGCTAACCCTTTACGAACATACGTAAAAGAGTTCAAGTTTTTCAATTCAGTTTTTGTCCCAAATTCTTCTTGACCATACGGTCTGATAGAGATGTTAGCATCGCAACGCATAGAACCTTCTTCCATCTTAACGTCCGATACTCCCGTAAATTGGATTGTTTGTCTTATAGCTTCAAGATAAGCATAAGCTTCCTCTGGTGACCGCATATCAGCTTCTGAAACGATCTCAATCAATGGTGTTCCTTGACGGTTTAAGTCAACGTATGAAAAGCCATCTGTTCCATGAGTGTTTTTACCGGCGTCTTCTTCGAGATGGATTCGTTCAATCCGAATACGTTTCGTTTTTCCGTCTACCACAATATCAATATGACCATTATGACCAATAGGATAATCAAATTGCGAGATTTGATAAGCCTTCGGGTTATCAGGGTAAAAGTAATTCTTCCGGTCAAATTTGGTGTCTTGATTGATTTCACAGTTCAATGCCAAGGCGGCACGTAAACCATATTCAATGGCACCTCTATTAATGGTCGGTAATACGCCAGGATAGCCCCAGTCAACGACGTTTGTACAAGTGTTTGGTTCCGCACCATAGGAAACAGGTGCTGGAGAGAATATTTTAGATTTCGTTTTTAATTCAACGTGGACTTCTAATCCGATGACTGTCTCAAAGTTCATAATAATTCCTCCTCAAACGTTGGACGTAGGTTTTCATAACCCTTTTCCTTTTCATAAGCTTGACCGACGTTATACAGGGTTTGTTCATCAAAATAATTACCGATTAATTGAACGCCGAATGGCAAGTTATCTTTGTTAAGTCCACTAGGAATTGCCAGAGATGGCAAGCCCGCTAGATTGATTGGAATCGTTAATAAATCTGCCATATACATCTTGATTGGATCATTAAATTTTTCACCTAACTTGAAGGCTACAGACGTTGAAACTGGTCCAAGGATCACATCAACTTCTTCAAAGGCTTTGGCAAAATCTTGTTTAATTAAGGTTCTCGTTTGAGCAGCCTTTTTAAAGTAAGCATCATAATACCCAGAGGATAGTGAAAAGGTTCCTAACATTATCCGACGTTTCACTTCAGACCCAAATCCTTCTGAGCGCGTCTTTACATATAAATCGGTTAAATCTTTGGCATCTTTCGCACGGAAACCGTAGCGAATGCCATCGAAACGTTGCAAGTTTGAGCTAGCTTCTGAACTTGCGATGACATAATAAGCATTAATTCCGTACCGAGAATGTGGCAATGAAATTTCTTTGACGGTTGCGCCTAACTTTTCAAAAGTCTTAATTACATCACGGACATTATCCTTAACCTCATCATCGATGCCTTCGCCCAAATATTCTTTAGGAACACCGATGGTTAAGCCATCAACTTTATCTTTTAGGTCTCTATAATAATTAGGAATTTCCTTATCAACAGAGGTCGAGTCATGAGCATCGGCACCACTGATGGCACTTAATACTAAGGCATTATCGGCAACTGATCTTGTCAATGGTCCAATTTGATCTAAACTCGATGCAAATGCAATCAGTCCATAACGTGATACACGTCCATAAGTTGGTTTCATGCCAACAACCCCGTTAAAAGCCGCTGGTTGACGGATAGAGCCACCTGTATCTGTACCAAGAGTAACAGGTACTAAACTTGCTGCAACAGCAGCGGCTGAACCACCTGATGAGCCACCAGGAACACGTTCATGATCCCACGCATTTGTTGTCTTCTTGAAATAAGAGGTTTCTGTACTACCACCCATCGCAAATTCATCCATATTCAATTTACCAATAATCACAGCTCCAGCTGCTTTTAGCTTCTCAACAGCAGTAGCGTCATAAATCGGTACAAAATTATCTAGAATATGACTGGCAGCCGTCGTTAAAATATCCTTAGTAACGATATTATCTTTGATACCAACTGGAATCCCACGTAAAGGTTGGTCGTCGCTATAACCCAAACGATCAGCTTCTTCGGCTTGTTTTAAGGCAACATCCTTTCTCAGGGTAATAAAAGACTGAACACTATCATCACGATCGGCAATGCGGTTATAAATATCATTCACGATGTCAACAGATGTAAATTTATTTTGAAGCAAGCCCTCGTGTAACTCAACAAGCGATTTATCTGCTAGACTCATGCTGAAACCTCCTCATTTGGACTCATGATAGCTGGGACTTGAATATAGCCATCTTGTGATGTTGGAACATTCTTCATTAACTCATCTCTTTTATCCACTTGAGTAGCAACATCTTCACGCATGATATTTTTTTGTTCATAACCATGAGTAGTTGGTTCAACATTAGTTGTATCTAACTCCTCTAATTCTTCTACCATGTTGATAATAGCTTGCATTTGTTCCGTGAATAATTCAATCTCATCGTCACCAATTGCTAACCGTGCTAACTCTGCAACGTGTCTGATTTCTTCTTGTGTTAATTTCATAAGAACGTTCCTTTCTATTGTTTTATTTTTCTCTTCTACTCTATATACTTTATTATAGTAAATAGATTAAAAACCACAATAGCTAGACTAAAACCATCCTAGCTTTATTGATAGATATAATAGGTAAATGACTGTTCTTTTTGGTCTTGAATCAGGAGGGCCTCTTGTCCATTGATCGAATTGATCTGGATTTGGACCGGTGCATCAAATTGCAAGTACTTATTAGCAACATCCGTTACATGTTGCGCAAAGGCAATAATCTCTGATTTCCCATAAAACTGTGTCATAATATCAATCTGCAACTTATCCATTTTGTCATTTTTATAAAACGCCCGACCTGTGACACCACTTAGATTCGGGAAGAAGGATTCTACTTCAGAACGGAAATTATCGAACTGAGTCGAATCTTGTGTCGGATCCCCAGACGATAATGGGAAAACGACAATCTTATCATTGATCTTGGTCCAATCTGAGATCAATGATCCTTCTGTTGAGGTTGCTGACAGGATATAAACACCACCAGCGATATCATCCGGCTCTGATTCTTTGAATACCCCAATTGTGATTGGGACGTCCTTCAAATCATTATTTTCCCTCAACCGTTGCAAAATCGTCCCGGCCATTTCCTTAGCCTGCTCTTCCATCGCACCATCATCGATCGATTGTTTCACTTCTTTTCCATCGACCGTATAGCTATCAACAGAATTCATCGCAAGTCCAATGCTGATACCAGATAATTCATAAACATTATCGTGTTTCACCACATAATTTTGTTCGAGAATCTGATCTAAGTAAAGAGGTGCTCTTTTGCTCGCATCTTTTTCCCCGTTGTCTTTTGGATTCAAGCCATTTGGGTTGTCATCAGATTGGCGACTTATCCATTCATTTACTGTTTTTGAATCAAGTAATTGACCCTCTTGGAAATAATATTGATCTGTTGGAAAAACAGATTTAGAGAGTTCCAATAAGCCATTTTCAAAATTTTTGACATTGTAGGCAGAGTTAAGACTAAGACTTGCTCCCCTCGAAGCACTTGTTTTATACTTGCCGTCCTCAATCAACGCCCGATAGTAATCGGTACTCAATTGATTATTGGTAGTCGTAACAGGAACTTGCTCGTTTTGTGTCGTAGTCGTTTGATCTTCTCCGACTTCATCCAGACCAAAGCACCCTGCCAATAAGAGACTTGTAGCAACTGCTACAACACCAGTAAGTGTCTGATGTTTGAGTGTCGATTTGTGTGTTGGGTTATGTTTGGAGTTATTGATAGATATCTTATTCATGATTCAAATCCTTTAATCTGGCTTCTAATTGCTTTTCGTCCCATATGGAGACGTTCAGTTGTTCCGCCTTCTCTAATTTACTACCGGCATCTTCACCTGCAATCACTATATCAGTCTTCTTAGAGACCGAACCAGTGACATCCGCCCCTAGATCAGTCAAAAGTTGTTTGAGCTCAGGACGTGTATAGTTAGCGAGTTTCCCAGTCAATACGATGGTTTTATTTCTGAAGACATTTGAACGACTCGTATCAACTGCTTCTTTCTTAAGCGTCAAAGTCAGCCCAATTTTCTCAAATTCTTTCACCATCTCAATTGATTCAGGTAAAGAGAAAAATGTTGTGAGTGATTCCGCGATAATCGTTCCAACACCGTCTATTTGTTCAACCTCTTCCATCGTGGCATGGGTGATTGCATCCATTGTGCCAAAATGCTCTGCGATCAAGCGAGCAGCTTTGGCACCGACATGCCGGATACCTAATCCAAATAATACAGCATTTAAGGGCCTTTTACGACTATCCTTCAACGCATCTAAGACTTTTTTTGCCGACTTTTCCTTAATACCTGGTAATGAGACTAATTTTTCTTCATCCAAGCGGTAAAGATCTGTTAATGATTTAACATACCCTGCCTGATATAACTGGGTAATCAGTCTCGGTCCAATACCGGTCATATTCATCGCATTGCGGGATACAAAGTGGCTTAGTCCTTCAACCAGTTGAGCGGGGCAATTGGGGTTCATGCACCTTAACGCCACTTCCTCTTTCAAATGCGTCAATGGCTCATGACAGGCTGGACAGGTTTTAGGGATTTCAAGGGGCTGACTATCTTTAGGCCTCTTTTCAAGCACCACATGTGTGACTTCAGGAATGATGTCCCCGGCTTTATGGACAACTACAGTGTCCCCGATTCGAATATCTTTGGCAACAATCAAGTCGACATTATGTAAGCTTGCTCGCTGCACTATCGTACCGGCTAAATGAACGGGGGCCATAATAGCTGTTGGCGTCACGACTCCAGTCCGCCCGACTGTCCAACGTACTTCCCTGACGACAGTCTCTTTGATATCGGCTGGAAACTTATAAGCAATCGCCCACTTTGGTCCTTTGACAGTGAAACCTATTTTTTGTTGATCTGCCACATCGTTGACCTTTAAGACAATTCCATCAATCTCATAAGGGAGATGGTGTCTTTTCTCAGTCATGTGTTCGATGAAGGTCCAAATAGCTGCCATCGACTGTGTGACCGTTCTATCTGGATTAACGCGAAAGCCTAATTGTTTCAGCGATTCAAGTGCCTCCTCTTGAGAGGTCACAGGCTCTTCTCTTAACAGCTGATATAAAAAAACGGTCAAATTACGGCTAGCCGTTACTTTCGTATTCAGCTGTCTTAAACTCCCTGCAGCAGCGTTACGAGGGTTGGCAAACACTGCTTGGCCCTCCGCTTCTCTTTTATCATTCAATTGCTCAAAAGAAGACTTAGGCATATAACATTCTCCACGAACCTCACCCGTAAAATCAGTCTTCAATCTCAACGGGATCGACTTGACAGTCCTTAGATTAGCGGTGATATCTTCCCCGACCGTCCCGTTCCCCCGAGTAGCCCCTTGCACAAAGACGCCGTTCTCATAACGTAGAGAAATCGAAAGTCCATCAATCTTTAACTCACAGACATACGTCACAGGGTGTCCAACCGCCTTTTGATTTCGGTCATCGAAGGCTTGTAGTTCCTCGAGATTAAAGGCGTTACTCAAACTCAACATTGGGATTTCATGGGTCACTTTTTCAAAACCCGATAGGACTTCGCCACCAACTCGCTTAGAAGGAGAATCTGGTCTGACCCAGTCAGGATGACTAGCTTCTATTTTTAGTAACTGTTGATATAAGACATCATATTCTTTATCAGTCACGGTTTCCTGGTCCAATACATAATAATCATGACTATACTGGTTCAGTTTCTCGACTAATTTCTGATAATCTTCAACTGTTTTTATATCTGTAGCATTCATAGGTGGCCTCCTACTTTATAAACTCACTTTTGGCTGTAATCGTTGTTCTTATTTTAAACTAAATCACAGGGATATGCTCACTATTCTATTAGACATCAATTGGCTTTTTCGATGGGTGCAAAGGCGGCCAATAGACGTTTGATGCCAATTTTTGGAAAGGCGATATCTAGTTGTTGGTCATTGCCATCACCCTTAACGGCTACAACAGTGCCGATACCCCATTTTTTATGGGACACATGGTCGCCAATTTTGAAAACAGCAATGTCATCTGAATCATGCGATTTGAGTGCTCCAACTTTTTGGACCCCTTTGTGCTGTTTTGTTTGATAGGCAGGCTTAAACGCCCGTTGATAGTGACCATTGGATTGCTTTTGTCCCATTTTAGAAGAACCCCTATCAAATGAATTCAGTGGGCTCTCTTCTTTTAATAACGACGGATCTATTTCTTCGATAAACCGAGATGGACGATTAAATTGGTGCTTTCCATACAATAAACGGCTACTTGCGCGTGTCAAATATAACTCTCGTTCTGCTCTAGTAATGCCGACATAGGCGAGTCGGCGCTCTTCTTCTAATTCATCCTCTGACTGCATCGCACGAGAGAGCGGAAATATACCTTCTTCCATCCCAACCAAAAAGACGATGGGAAACTCAAGCCCTTTTGCTGCATGTAAGGTCATCAAGGTCAATGCTTCATCTGATTCTTCTTCAGTATCATTGGTATCAGTCACCAATGCCAAATCAGTTAAGAATTGCACCAGTATCGGGGTCTCGTCGGTCTCGTCGGCTTCTTTTTCAAACTGTTCTGCAGCTGATAATAGTTCTGATAAGTTTTCAAGGCGACTTTCTGCTTCTAAAGTTGCCTCTGATTTCAGCATATCTTCATACCCAGACATCTCGATTGTCGTTTGTAATAGGTCTTTCAAAGAGGTTGCCTGACTCATGGTAGTCAGGTCATTCATTAACTTCTTAAAGTCATCAATCCCACGGGCTGCTTTTCCGGTAATCGGTGCTAAGGCAATTTGTTGTGCTGCAGCTAATAAGGGGAGATCCTCTTGTGTAGCAAACTGAGTGAACTTAGCCATGCTGGCTGGACCGACTCCTCTTTTAGGGATATTGACGGCACGATTAAAACTGATATCATCAGCTGGATTAACCAGCAACTTCAGATAGGCCAAAATATCACGGATTTCACGTCGATCAAAGAAGCGTTGCCCACCAACTAAACGATAGTTGATACTCGAACGCATCAAGGCATCTTCAAATGACCGAGACTGAGCATTAGTACGGTAAAGAATCGCTATGTCATTTAATGAGACGCCCTTTTGCTCTGCTTCTGTTATTTTTGAAATCATGAAACGAGCTTCATCCGTTTCGCTTTGTGCCACATACAGTGTGATTGGAACACCCTCTTCTTTGTCTGTCCAAAGTTTTTTGGGTTTTCTACCATGATTTTTTTCGATTACATTATTTGCAGCTGCTAATATTTTTTTGGTTGAGCGATAGTTTTGCTCAAGCATGATGACTTTTGTTTCTGGGTAGTCTGATTCAAAGTTCATAATATTTGAGATATCCGCACCACGCCAACCATAGATACTTTGGTCTGCATCACCAACTACACAGACATTTCTCAGACCCTTTCCGAGCAACTTGATCAAACGATATTGTGCATGGTTGGTATCTTGGTATTCATCCACATGGATATACTGGAATTTTTCTTGATAAGTCATCAAAATGTCGTCGTTTTCTTCAAACAACTTGACGGCATTAAAAATCAGATCATCAAAGTCCATTGTCTGACTTTTTTTTAATTCTTTTTGATAGCGATCGTAACAATCAGAGATCACTTTCCCTAAAAAGTTATCATGTAATTCACGATAGGTTTTTGGCGTTTCTAGATTGTTTTTAGCTTGTGAAATATGATTGAGAATCATTCGATAGTCAAATTTTTTGGGGTCTAGATTTAAGCTTTTGATAATTCGTTTCATGAGGGTTTGTTGCTCACTAGAATCTGCGATGCTGAATGAGCGTTCAAAACCAATGGCACTGGCTTCTCGTCGTAGAATTCTGACACACATGGAGTGAAAAGTTGCAATCCACATGGATTCAGCTTGATCACCCACTAACTGAACCAGTCTTTCTTTCATTTCGTTGGCTGCCTTATTGGTAAAGGTAATGGCAAGTATACGCCAAGGGCTGACCTGCTTTTCAGACATCAGGTAGGCAATTCGGTGAGTCAACACCCGCGTCTTTCCACTTCCGGCACCTGCCATGATTAGCAAGGGTCCTTCTGTTGTAGTAATAGCTTCTTTTTGTTGAGGATTCATCTTTTCTAATAATTGGTTTGCCACGATTCTTTACGACTCTTCCTTTCTCTTAAAAATAAGTCTAAGACGTTGTCTCAGACTTATTTTTTGTGCCTATAATTACTTATTGGCTATAAAACGAGGACTTATCAGCTGATTTTCTCTGCCTCATAAGCGGCTTGTAATTGTTCAAATAAATGTTGTAATTCTTTTTTTGTCGCCGCCGAAATGGTGACACTCCCCATTACTGATGGGACTTGGGTTTGATCTTTATCATGAAAGGATCCGCGCCATGTATCTTCCGTCGCAAATTTTTCTGTGACATAAGTGATATTCCCTTCGGTGACTGGCATGTTGATTGCTAATGAAAAGAGCTCGATCCGAGGTAATGGCAAATCCACTAGCGCACGAATGTGACAAGTATAATGACTATTTGTCGTGACGTCTTGGGAGTAATCACCCACCATTGTTGGTCGATTACTGGCGTGTAAAACTGTCAAATTGCCGTAATTACTCACGAGAAACTGAATCACTATGATACCAACCGTTTGGAAGCGGGTCGACAATTGATCAGCAATTCTTTGGGCAGAAATGATTTGATCGGTACTCAATCGTCCTGGCGTAATCGTATATTTTAACTCTCTATCGACATACTGATGTTGGGCTACCGGATAAAGAACACTAGCCCCATTATTATTCTGACATGTCATGATTGAGATGATTTTGGCGTCAGGAACCCATGTTTCAAGTATCGCTGTCCCATGGTCAAAAATTCGTGCAACTCCTGGATCATCCACATCTTCATTTTCTCTCAAAACGACAGAAGCCGCTTTTTCTCTATCAATAAAACGAGCGGCCTTCAAAATACAGGGAAAGCCAATATGATCGATTGCAGTTGGTAGTTCTTCTTGCCTGACCACAGATTCATACGGCAAGATGGGAACATCAGCTGCTTCATAGAGAGCTTTCTCTAAAAAAGAATCTTGTTCTAAGTATAAGAGGTCAGGATTTTGAGGAAAGGAAGTCTCATGAGAGAGTTTAATCAAGAGATCTGGATCTAAACGTTTTGAGGTATAGGTCACCACTTGACACTTTCTAGCAAACTCTCTTAAGTGAGACAGGTCATCATAAGCACCCTCTATCACTGGTATCCCTAATGACCGAACCGTATCATCCTGTTCTTCGACATATAGTAAGACTTTGAGTCCTAGTTGCTTAGCAGCTAACGTTAACCCAATTGCTTCGTGTCCTCCACCGATGATTCCGATCGTCTTTCCTACTTCAAATGACATCATTTATTAACCCCGCTTCTCAGACATAATCATGTTTTATTTTAGCATGAATACAAAAAAAAGACATCAGTTAATCATACTGATATAACTGATGCGTTCTAATCAAATCAATGATTTTTGTAGCATAATCTGGGTCCGTCGCATAGCCACCTTGCTGCAACCCCTTCGCCTGCCCAATATAATCTGTGGCATCCAATAAAGCTCGATACTGATCTTTATTCCATGTCGTTCCATATACTAGGGTATTCGCATGGTCTCTGATTGACTCATCCCATGACTCATAAACTCTAAAATCAGCTGTGATTGTGATCCATTCATTGTTTTCAAACTCTAAAGTGGGTAAGCTAACGCTCTCTTGGTCTGGACCGGCTTTGATCCCGAACAAATTGTTATAATTGGCAGCTAACTCACTATTTCCCCAATCAGATTCTAGGATTGCCTGAGAAATGGTGATGCTTGGCAATATGCCTGTTTCCTGATAGAGATCTTGGCTGACAGGCACGATAGCTTCAATAAAAGCTTGGCGAGCATCATCCGCTTGTTTTACTTCGCGTTGATAGGTTTGATAGGACCATGTTCCAAGCGCGGCAACCAGTAAAAAACCTAACAACAGCGCAAAACAGCCTATTTGCAGTAGGCTGAGCGACTTTTTCTTATGGTACTTTTGATAGGTTTTTTTACGTTTTACCACTTTTAGTTCGCTCCTGATTGTTGTTCATTGATCAATGTTTGCTTTTGCGTGTCACGTAAAGTGCGTACTTTCTCATTGGTCTCATCTGTGCGGTGGAAGTAGCGATAATTTCTTGGCCAAAATTGTTGGTCAAATAATTGGGTAAAGCGAACATCCAAAATTTCTTTCGTGATTGTTTGATCGAACTCTTGATGGATAAAGTGTTTTTCTGCCAATTGATTTGTATATCGAGATAATGGGTAGACTAAAAATTCATAATGGTGATCACTCGAAAACGCATTGGGAGCATTCTTATCACGAGCCTCTTGATCTATTTTTGGCGTTTTGACAGTTTGATAGTGGGTCATAATGGGATCCATCGTGACCGAATCGACAACAATGCTATCCCCATCTTTATGAATCGTGAAGTTAAGTAAACCGCCTAAGACGTTATCAACATCCTGCATCCCATTTAGGCCATTCCCAATTGAATAAGCAACTAGAGTCTTATGACCTTCAGTGCCCTCCACCCATTCTATTGGTTGGATGACATGTGGATGTGTACCAATCACTGCATCGACACCTTGGTCCGCAAAAAATTTGGCCCAGGTTTTTTGGTCATCATTAACCTCTGTAGAATCTTCTGTTCCCCAGTGGGCTGACACCACCACTGCATCTGCTTCTTTTTTTGCAATCTCGACTTGCTTCTTGATTAGATCCTGGTCGAGATAGTTGACACGATAATTATCATTAGCTACCATGCCGTTGGTGCCATAAGTATAGGCAAGAAAGGCAATTTTGAGACCATTCTTTTCTATAATAGTCACCTTGTCTTGATCGGCTGCCGTTTTGTTAACACCAATCAACGGCAAGCCTACTTTCTGGAAGTTATCAATGGCATTGATAACACCTTGATCTAGCTTATCTAACGAATGATTGGTTGCCCCATTTATCACATCAAAGCCTGTATCTTTTAGTGCTGTTGCAACTTCTTCAGGAGAATTAAACATCGGATAACTACTAAGTCCTAATTCCTTTCCACCTACGATTGTTTCCTGGTTGACGAATGCTACGTCTGCCTCGGCAATCTTAGGTTTGATTAATCGATAGAAAGGTTTGAAGTCATATTGGCCGTCTATCGTACCATCTACAGCATCAGCAGCATCATAAACCGAAGAATGGATCAAATTATCCCCCATTGCAATGATTCTGACCCTTTCCGAGTCATTCTCTTCGCTAGCTTTGACAGGCTGTGTGGTCTGAATCATCCAAAATAGAAGGACAGCTCCGACCAACAAAAGCGGGGGCAATTTTAGTAGGAACTTATTTGAAAATTTAGTAACAACCTGCTGTTTAATTATTTTTAGATAGTCCTTATGCCGCTTCATGATCGATTGCCTCTCCCAACATACTCTTCTAACGTCCAATTGTTTTGATAAATCGTCTGAGCAGCTTCTTCACCGACGTAACGGAAATGCCATGACTCATGATCATAACCGGTAATAGCTGTCTTATCAGCTGGATATCGTAGAATAAAGCCATATTGGGCTGCAATCTCAAGTAGGACCTTATAATCTGAGATTGATTCTAGTTGATCATACCTGACATCATCGACCGTTACATCGACCGCAAGACCAAGTTGGTGTTCACTAAGACCCGGCATTGCGATGACCTTACGCGCCTCTTCCTCACTCATAGATGTTAGTGCGTAATCAAAAACGGACTGTTGATAACTATAAGAACGATAAGCTGCTATTGTCTTCAACGTGTGTCCTAACTCTGCTTCTACAGCATCTGTCCAATCATTTAATGGTTGATAAGCGACCTCTTGGATGAATTGATCCCCCAAATAACACGAAAAATCACTTTCGCTACAGGGTTGAGGTACCCTGACCATGTCTTTTGGTTCATAATCGGCTGGTAGCGCGTGACGTTTATTAGCTATCGTTAAGACTGTCGTTGGCATACTGATTTCTTCAGGATCATCTGGCAACGGCTCATCCGCATCCGTGTTGACGTAACTGATTACCTCCTCTGCCGATTCATTCGGATTGTCTTTCCAATAAGCAGCATAACGGTCTTTCTTTCCATCGTCGTAAAAAGAAACTGTTTCTAGTTGTTCCTCTGGACTAGCTGATTCAGTGCTACTATCATCCTTGTCATCACTACGTTTGAGCGTAGCTTTCTCACTTGAATTATCATTTTGCGTGCCATTATCTTCTTTTGAAGCTTTACCCTGGCAGCCTGGTAATACAATTAATACGACCGCCAAACCTATGACGATTAGCATTTCAGTCATTGAACACCCTCCAATGTACTTTTACATCTATTAATGAAAAAATATAATTAAATAAATACTAATCAAACGATGGCTCAAAGCTTACCGCCTGAAAAACAACCTCTTTCTCAGTGTTTTTCTGGCAGCTTTTTGTCCATAAGTCCATCTAGCTTGAAAATTTCTCATTTTCCGCTAGCTCTCCTTATGGCTCAAAGCTAATCGCCCGAAAAACAACCTCTTTCTTATAGTAATCTATATTATTACTGTCTACAAGAATATTGGTAGACTTTAACACACCTGATATGTGCTTGTAAAAAGGACTGTGCCACATTGTCGGCACAGTCCAAAATTTTTATGCTTTAATCTGTTAAACACGTGACGTTTCAATCGTCTCAAAATACTCTAACAAATTGCGGTGGTGTGCTTCGATGTATTGTCTCGTAACTCCTGGAAGGTGCAACTCAATCACATCTTTATAACTCCAAAAATCAAATGGCAACTCTAATCGTAAAGTCGATATGCCATCTCGAATCACATCATTGTCAGTATCACTGGTATACCAGACGACTTTACACTGTCCAGTTGCCAACCACTTTTTAGCAACCGCAATTTTTAAATCACGATATTCAGACAAGGGATCATTTTCGACTTCAGTTAGGATATCAGCATTTCTAACGACTTTTTGAACCAACATCCATTCGTAATCGGTAAATAGGGTACTAAGGATCCTCATATTTTCGTACTTCAATCCTTGTTGTCCTTTCTTCCAACGATCCCAACTTTGTCCGGTAATCTGTAATTTATGGGTATAAAACGCCTTCTCACTCACATATCGTTCTTTAACTGCATTCAATACGATTGCGACTAATGCTTCATTCATATCATCCACCCTTTCTCGTTAACATCACTTTTTAGGTGTATTGTACACCTAAAAGGTTAAAATGTCACGTGTAGGGTGGTAAGTTCACTGAAAAAGTGATTTGTACAACGTGAGAGTTCTTAATGTTCCAAGTCGTCTAAGGTCGCCTTAAATTATCTTAATCCTGTGCTTTCAAGGCTTCCACCATATCAACTCTCTTCAACACGAGATGCATAACTCCCATCACGATCAGTGCGAACAAGAGGGTCAAGCCAGCAGCATAGAGATAACTTGTCCAATTGATCACCACTCTAAAGACAGTTTCATCGATTTCAGCCGTTTTAAGGACAAAAGTCGTTAGTGCACGTCCCATCAACGCTCCTAATCCAATCCCAATGAGCGTCAATGCTAACAGTTCTTGAAAAATGTACCACGATACTTCTTCATTATAAAAACCAAGCACCTTGATTGTCGATAGTTCTCTCATCCGCTCGGACACATTAATCTGGGTCAAACTATACAAGACGACGAAAGCTAGCAGAGCAGCCGAGACAACTAACACAATCGTGATCACTCCTAGACCATCCATCGTATCTTGAACGCTCGAACCTAGTCGGCTCATCAACGTAATCGCTTGAACGCTATTATTTTCCGACAGGCTTTCCGCAAAATCATCCTCTTCTTGAGTCGAAACTTCTCCTTTATCATGATAGGTCACGAGATAGGCTGTTGATACAGTGTCTTCATCAAATATATTTTTAAATTCTTCTGGTGTGACATAGAGATAATGGCTCAGATAATTAGCCGCTAGCGATTTGACTTTAACTGAATAATCCGTTTGGTCTCCTTTGACTTTGAAATGCAAGGTATCCCCTTCTTCAATATCAGCCAATTGAGCTAACTTCTGGGTCAATATCGGACTGTCTTTGGTAATGTCTAGATCCGTTTTCCGATCTGGTGTCATCAAATGATACATCTTATCAAATTGGCCCGATAAAGGCGCTAGGATCATCAGTGTTTGATCATTCATCCCATCTTTGGAGACTGTCACATTCTTACTTTCAATTGGTAAAACATCGCCGACAATGTCTGCTTCTTTGAGAGCTTGATTGATGTCATCGCGGTCGTTATCAGTGGCAGCGTCAGTAAATGTGATCATCGCATCAAACGTTTGAACATCTTCAAACTGGTCTGTTGTTACTTGCGAAATAGAGTCATTCAAGCCAAAACCAGTTAAGATCAACGCCATACAACCTGCAACACCAATGACTGTCATCGCATTTCTTCCTTTATAACGGAATAGATTTCTCAACGTCATTTTGCGATTGAAACTAATATGACGCCACAAAAATGTCCATCTTTCCAGAACAATTTTCTTCCCTTTTTTAGGTGGCTTGGGTTGAAGTAATTCCCTCGGGCTCTCATGGGTCGATTGCCAGACTGCAAATAAAGCTGCACCAAGCGTCGTCACCATGATGAATGATACAGCAATCATTATGACGTGAGGTTCTACCTTAATCAAAAAGTGAGGCAGGTCATACATCGACGAGTAGGCATTAAAAATTAGTGGTGGAAATAGCGGATAGGCAATGGCTACTCCAATCGCACTCCCCACTATAGCTGCTAAAAAGGCATACGCAACATATTTCAAGGCAATTTGTGCCTTGCTGTACCCCAAACCACGATACATTCCAATAGTGATTCGTTGCTCATCGACCATTCGTTTGATAGCTGTAAAGCACATCAAGGCCGCCACTAATCCAAAGAAAACAGGGAATATCCGTGCGATGGCTGAAACGCGATCAGCATTGTCTTGATATTCTGAGTAACCGACATTTTGGGAGCGATCCATGACAAAATACTCAGGCATTTTTAGGTCATTCAGTTCTTGTTCTTTTTCGTTTAGATCTTCCTCTGCTTGATCTAAGTCTGCAGTTTTCTCGGCATATTCTTCATCAAATGCAGCTTTTTGCGCCTCTAACTCTGCTGATTGTTCAGCAACAGTGGCTTCTCCAAATTGTGCCCTTGCTGCTTCGATTTCAGCTTCAGCGGCCTCTAATTGTTTTTTTCCATCTTCTAAAGCTTTCCGTCCATCCGCAATTTCCTTTTTTGCATCATCAATGCTCGGTTGCGCATCAGACCTAATACCATCCAATACTTCTTCTGGTCGTTTGCTGAGCAAGTCCTCTAACGCATCCGTTTCTTGATCAACCTGATCATCGTAATCAGAGGTATACGGCACCGTATGTTCGAGTTTCGGACTTCTGATTAACAAACTCGTATAGGTATCATTATTGAAGGCTTCGTCTGAGACATAAGCATAATAATCATAACTTGCAGCAGTTTGCGCGGATTGTCGATTATAGCGCTCTAAGTATTCGGACGACGTCACAAAGCCCGAAATTTTATAGTCTTTTTCTTTTAAAGCTAACGGCTCATCTTGTCCTTCAACCGCCTCTGTCAGCGTTGTCTTATCTTTGAAGGTAACTGTATCTCCGACTTTATAGCCCAGGTTTTTAGCCATCAATTCGTCGAGCGCAATTTCCTGGTCGTTTTTTGGTAAATGGCCTGTTATCACTAGTGGAACAGTAATTTTTGACCCCTTCCGCCAATTCATCACATTGATTCGCTTATCATTAGCCGTCAAAATCAACGATTGGCGTGACTCTACTTGATAACCGTCATCCTCAATCACCTTGAGATCATCGTCTGTCACCCCATAGGTTGAGACAATTGAAAAATCCGCTAGATTTGTATCAGAGTAGTACTGTTGCCCACTCTTAAGCATACTTGGTCCGGCGCCTCTCACCCCAACGTAGAAACTAACACCAAGCAAAATGATGCCGACTAGAGCCAAAAATCGCCCCATACTGGACTTGATATCACGAAAAATAGTTTTCAGAAAGGTTTTTGTTAACATCATATCGCTCCTACCACTCTATCTCAGACACTGCTAGTGGGTGGTCATTATACTCTTCTTTAGAAACTGTTCCATTAAAAATATGAATGACGTGGTTCGCCATTTTAGCGATTTGTTGATTATGGGTGATTACTACAACAGTTGTCTTGGTATTACGACAGGTTTCTTCAAGTTGAGCTAATACTTGTTTACCCGTTTCAAAGTCAAGCGCTCCTGTAGGTTCATCACACAAAAGTAATGCCGGCTTTTTAGCAATTGCTCTGGCTATCGACACCCTTTGTTGCTCTCCTCCTGATAACTGTGCGGGAAAATGATCTTTCTTATCTTTCAGTCCGACAGAGTCAAGAACCTCTAAGACATTCAAGTCCGATTTTGTGATTTCTGCGGCTAGCTCAACATTTTCAAGCGCCGTCAGGTTAGGTACTAAGTTGTAGTTTTGGAAGATAAATCCCACTTTATTACGACGATAAGTAGTCAGATCTCGGTCTGATAGTTGTGCAATATCTTTCCCCTCAACGATTACTTCACCACTAGTCGGTCGATCCATCCCCCCCAAAATATTCAAAACAGTTGATTTCCCAGCGCCACTTGGTCCGAGAATCACCACAAAACTACCTGAATCAATATCAAAATTAATATCTTCATTTGCTTTAGTCAGAGCTTCCTTGCTCCCATAATATTTACATTCATGCTTTAAACTGATATAAGCCATTCCTTCCCCCACCTCTCACAAAAAGTATAGCATGGACTATCTTGTCA
This sequence comes from Bavariicoccus seileri WCC 4188, assembly GCF_000421665.1. GTDB lineage: Bacteria > Bacillota > Bacilli > Lactobacillales > Aerococcaceae > Bavariicoccus > Bavariicoccus seileri. The sequence continues at coordinate 20,162 of NZ_ATXL01000012.1, forward strand.
CCCTAAGGATTCTAATTTACCTATTCCATTTGGACTGTCCAGACTGACTAGTCGTTCATCATCTATCGACCTTAATCATTCGAACTTTTAAATACTGGCTAAGTCGTGATGCTTTTGGATAAGGAAAATCACTCGGCAATCCATATTTAGCCACCCATTGAAATGAACAACCTAACTGCTCTAAAGTCTCTGTAATCATCCGGTCAAAGTCTGATGCTTTGAAGTTTGCTGCATTTGTGGACAATACTAATAATCCTGATGGCGCTAAGATTTTGACGCTATCTGCAATAAGATCCGCATAATTCTTTTTGACCGTAAAAACTTTCTTTTTGTTGCGAGCAAATGACGGTGGGTCACAGATAATCAGGTCATAGGAGAGTTGGTGACGAGAGGCATATTTAAAGTAATCAAATGTGTCCATCACATAGACTTTTTGCCCAGTGATAGGAATTTTGTTCAAGTCAAACTGCTCCTCTGTCAACGCACGTGTGCGATTAGCGAGATCAACACTTGTTGTGCTGTTAGCTCCACCCACTGCGGCAGCAACCGAAAAAGCTCCTGTATAACTGAAGACATTCAAGACATCTTTTTTTGTGCTATATTGCTCCTTTAGTGCCTTTCGCACCTCTCGTTGGTCGAGAAAAATGCCGGTCATCCAACCATCATCCAAGTGGACAGCATAGTTAACCCCATTTTCTAGGATTATAATCGGTTCGCTAGTCGGTGTCCCAAATACCCATTCACTTTCTGCTTCCTTTTCTCTTTGATACCGACGTTTTACAACCAGTCCCTTTATTAGAGGATGACCTGTCTCTACATCAGTAAACTCTTTCAAGGTATGGACGATGTCATTAAGATAGGTCGCTATACTTTTTGAGTATAGACTAATAACTCCATAACCATCATAATAATCCAGTGTAACGCCCCCCAAGCCATCTCCTTCACCATTAAAAAGTCTGAAAGCTGTTGTGTCTTTCTGATTAAATAGGTCTTTTCGCCTTTTTAGAGCCCTAGCAAATAAGTTAGGCAGTAACGATTGAAGATCACTGATTGCTTCGTCACTAATCAGCCAGCCAAATCCTTTTTGCTGTTGACCTAATAAAGCTGTTCCAATTAGTTTTCCGCGATTGTCTTTGAGCAGTACTAGCTCGCCATTATCTGATGCTTCTTCTTTTTTAAGTGAATTTTCTGTTATCAATGGATTATCCAGCGATATCTGGTGTCTTTTCGTTAATTGGATAGTTCTCACGTTTAACTTCCTCTCGATCTCTGTCTCTTGGTCACAGTTTCTATCTCTTGGTGACAGTCTCTGCCTCTCAATCACAGTTAATGCCTTTATTATAAGCGAGAAATGCTTGAGTCACTAACTCTTTGGTCAGTAATTGAAAATTGTTCTCTTTTTATTAAGAAAAACAGTATAAAAATCTAATTATCCGCATAAACACTGGACTTATCACACTTTATCAAGGTCAAAACCACTCAATTTACTACTAATTTACTACTTATGAATGAGCTTTGATACGACGATTTATCCTTGAAAAGTGAAGATACAAAGATACTTCTAATAAAAATTGAATATTTAATAGGTAGACACTTCAAAAATGAGGTGTCTATTTTTTTATCCAATTTTGAAAGGAAGTGAACTTATAAAAACAGAAAATCAAGAATCAAAGGGTCGCTCCCCTCCCTTAAAGACCATCAAACAGATAAGATTCATTCAACTATAAAAAAAGAAAGGATAGGTAAAAATATGGAACTTAAATTTGTGATTCCCAACATGGAAAAAACATTTGGCAATTTAGAATTTGCTGGCGAGGATAAAGTAGAACAGCGAAGAATCAACGGACAATTAACTGTCTTATCTCGAAGCTACAACCTCTATTCTGACGTTCAAAGAGCAGATGATATTGTGGTGGTGCTTCCTGCTGAAGCTGGAGAAAAACATTTCAGCTTTGAGGAACGTGTAAAGTTAGTCAATCCACGTATTACCGCAGAGGGCTATAAAATTGGTACTCGTGGATTCACAAATTACCTTTTACATGCGGACGACATGATAAAAGAATAAAGAAAGAGAGGAAAAATGATGAGATTACCTAATGGCATTGTATTAGATAAAGACGCTACATTTGGAGAATTAAAGTTTTCAGCACTCCGTCGTGAAGTGAGAATCCAAAATGACGACGGTACGGTATCAGATGAAATCAAAGAACGTACCTATGATTTAAAATCCAAAGGGCAAGGACGTATGATTCAAGTGAGTATTCCTGCCAGTGTTCCTTTGAAAGAGTTTGACTATAACGCAAAAGTGGAAATCATCAATCCAGTTGCAGATACCGTCGCCACTGCTACCTTTCGAGGGGCTGATGTTGACTGGTATATCAAGGCAGACGATATTGTATTGACGAAAGATTCTAATACCTTTAAAAATCAGCCACAACCTAAAAAAGAACCAGCTACAAATAAATAATTATGCTACTTCCATTAGAGAGAAAGGAGGAAATCCCACATGAAACAGCATGTCTTTCGTGGTAAAAGGATTCGTCCCAGTGACAAAGATTTAGTCTTTCATTTTACAGTAGCGTCCTTACTGCCAATTTTCCTGCTGGTTATGGGACTGTTTCATGTGAAGACAATCCAGCAGATTAACTGGCAGGACTTTAACCTATCACAAGTAGACAAGATTCACATTCCCTATTTAGTTATTAGTGTTAGTGTCGCAATTCTTGTCTGCTTGCTGGTGGCATTTCTATTCAAAAGATATAGATATGATACAGTAAAACAACTGTACCACCGTCAAAAGCTGGCTAAGATGGTACTTGAAAACAAGTGGTATGAATCGGAACAGGTCAAAACAGATGGCTTCTTCAAAGATTCGTCCAGTCGTACTAAGGAAAAGATAACCTACTTTCCCAAAATATTTTATCGCCTTAAAGATGGTTTAATACAGATACGAGTGGAAATCACGCTGGGGAAATATCAAGACCAGCTCCTACACTTGGAAAAGAAATTAGAAAGCGGATTGTACTGTGAGCTGACGGATAAAGAGTTAAAAGATTCTTATGTGGAATATACCCTGCTCTATGACACCATCGCCAGTCGTATTTCTATTGATGAAGTACAAGCCAAAGATGGCAAACTACGCTTGATGGAAAATGTGTGGTGGGAATATGACAAGCTCCCTCACATGCTCATAGCTGGTGGTACAGGTGGCGGTAAAACTTACTTTATCCTAACGCTCATTGAAGCCTTGCTTTATACAGATTCTAAGCTCTATATCCTCGACCCAAAGAACGCTGACCTTGCCGATTTAGACTCTGTGATGGGGAATGTCTACTACAAAAAAGAAGATATGCTTTCCTGCATTGATACGTTTTATGAAGACATGATGGCTCGCAGTGAGGATATGAAAGAGATGGAAAACTACAAAACAGGCGAGAACTATGCCTACTTAGGACTTCCTGCAAATTTTCTTATCTTTGATGAATACGTGGCTTTCATGGAAATGCTGGGAAATAAAGAAAATACCGCAGTCTTAAACAAGCTGAAACAGATTGTCATGCTAGGTCGTCAAGCTGGATTCTTTTTAATACTGGCTTGCCAACGTCCAGACGCAAAATATCTAGGCGACGGAATTCGCGACCAGTTTAATTTTAGGGTGGCACTTGGAAGAATGTCTGAAATGGGTTATGGCATGATGTTCGGAAGTGACGTACAAAAGGATTTCTTCTTGAAGCAAATCAAAGGTCGTGGCTATGTTGATGTAGGAACAAGTGTCATATCAGAATTTTACACGCCCTTAGTACCACAAGGACATGACTTTTTGGAGGAAATAAAAAGGTTATCCAACAGCAAACAGTCCACGCAGGCGACGTGCGAAGCGGAAGTCGCAGGTGTGGACTGATTTGCTGGCTGGTGTGGCGATAGCCACGCCAGCACTTAACCCCCGTATCTAACAGGGGGGTACAAATCGACAGGAAACAGGCAATAAAACAGTAGAAAATCCTTTGGTTACAAGGGATTTGGAAAATTTCGGTGTATGTCAAATGAGCTTTAAAAGTTGACATACGCCTTTTTGATTGGAGGAATTGAACTGAATGAACAAACTTGGGTACAGCATTTAAAGGAAAAACGCTTGGCTTATGGACTTTCTCAAAACCGACTGGCTATTGCTACAGGCATTACAAGGCAATATCTTAGCGACATTGAAACAAGCAAGGTCAAGCCATCAGAGGATTTACAGCAGTCCCTTTTAGAAACACTGGAACGCTTCAATCCCGACGCTCCCCTTGAAATGCTCTTTGACTATGTAAGGATTCGGTTTCCAACAACAGACGTACAGCATGTGGTCGAAGAAATTTTACGTTTGAAACTTTCCTATATGCTTCATGAAGATTATGGTTTCTATTCCTATACAGAACATTATGCTTTAGGCGATATTTTCGTCCTATGCTCTCATGAGCTGGATAAAGGGGTTCTGGTGGAATTAAAAGGTCGTGGGTGCAGACAATTTGAAAGCTATCTCTTAGCACAACAAAGAAGCTGGTATGAGTTCTTTATGGACGCTTTGGTGGCTGGTGGCGTGATGAAACGCCTTGACCTTGCCATCAACGATAAAACAGGGATTTTGAATATCCCTGTACTTACTGAAAAATGCAGACAGGAAGAATGTATCTCGGTCTTTCGCAGTTTCAAAAGCTATCGCAGTGGCGAGCTGGTACGCAAAGATGAAAAGGAATGTATGGGAAATACCCTTTATATCGGTTCACTACAAAGTGAAGTTTATTTCTGTATCTATGAAAAGGACTATGAGCAATACAAGAAAAATGATATTCCCATTGAAGACGCAGACGTAAAAAACCGTTTTGAAATCCGACTAAAAAATGAACGTGCCTATTATGCAGTCACTGATTTATTAGTCTATGGCAATCCAGAACGTACCGCATTTAAGATTATCAATCGGTATCTCCGTTTCGTGGATAAAGACGATTCAAAACCTCGTTCCGATTGGCAACTGAATGAAGAATGGGCTTGGTTTATTGGAAATAACCGTGAACGATTAAAATTAACCACAAAACCAGAGCCTTACTCTTTTCAGCGGACGCTCAACTGGCTTTCCCGTCAAGTCGCCCCTACATTAAAAGTTGCTATCAAACTTGATGAAATCAATCAGACGCAAATTATCAAAGACATACTCGACCATGCAAAATTAACGGAACGACACGAAAAGATTTTGAAGCAACAGTCAACAAGACATAAGGACGTGATAACTTAAAACCTTAACTCAAACTCATTGAATACAGAAAGGAGAACATTTTTATGAATTTTGGACAAAACCTATATAACTGGTTTCTATCAAACGCTCAATCACTGGTACTTTTAGCAATCGTTGTGATTGGCTTGTATCTTGGATTCAAGCGTGAGTTTAGTAAACTCATTGGCTTTCTCATCATTGCCATTATTGCGGTAGGATTGGTTTTCAATGCTTCTGGTGTGAAAGACGTGTTACTAGAACTATTTAATCGAGTTTTGGGGTCTTAAATTACACCGTTATTTTGTGGAAGATAAGTGGTTTTCTTATGTTCTGCAAAAGAATGGTACACCAAACGAAGTGCGGTAGGGGTTTTTGAATCTCTACAAAGAAAGGACGTGAATACATGGACGATATGCAAGTCTACATTGTGAATTTAGGCAAATACAATGAGGGTGAATTGGTCGGTGCTTGGTTTACCTTTCCCATTGATTTTGAAGAAGTCAAAGAGAAAATTGGCTTAAATGATGAATATGAGGAGTTTGCTATTCATGACTACGAATTGCCCTTTGAGATTGGCGAATATATGTCCATTAGCGAACTCAATCGCTTATGGGAAATCGTATCAGAACTACCCGAAGAACTACAAGCAGAGTTATCCGCTTTGCAACCCTATTTTGGGAGCATTGAAGAATTGAGCGAACATCAAGACGATATTATCATTCATTCCGATTGTGATGATATGGAAGATGTGGCACGCTATTACATTGAAGAAACAGGAGCTTTAGGAGAAGTTCCTGCAAACCTACAAAACTATATTGATTATCAAGCCTATGGTCGGGATTTGGAAATTGAGGGCACATTCATTTCAACCAATCGTGGGATTTTTGAAATCTTATACTAAATCTATCTGTCAATAGAAAGGTTGAATGGGATAAGAGAAGAAAGTTTGTAGGATTTTAGGTTGATGAATAAACACAAGAAAATACGGGTGCAGTAATCCTATCTTTGTTATTGCACCCTGTTTTAAAATTAAGTATTTAATCTTCATCAAAATCTAAAAACTTATGAGCAGGAATCTCTAGAATTTCAGCAATATCAAATAACGTACCAAGTGATACCGTTCGATTAATATTAGGAGCTTCCACTGCACCGATAAAGGAAAGATTCTTATCCAGTTTTTCCGCTAGTTGTTCTTGTGTCATACCTTTTAATTTCCTATAATAGCTGATTTTTAAACCTAATTTTCTGTATTTTACTTTATGTCCTTCTTTCAAGATACCACCCCATTTCATATATAAAATTCTATCAAAAGATATTGACTATTTGTATTTGATGTAATACAATAATTATTGTATAAAAAACAATAATAGTTATGCATAAAGCAATTTATATTGAATGGAGGGTTGTTATGACGGATTATCAAGCAATGTATACCGTATTGTTTCAAAAGGTTACGGGTGTGATAGAAGAATTACAAAATGTTCAACGCCAGACAGAGGAAATGTGTATATCTTCTGAACCGACAGACATCAGGGATATTGATAAGGTAAAAGATGAAAAGCCTGATAGGAAATAGGTAAAGGTGGGTGTAAAGAATGGGGAAGGTTCTACAGGCACTATATGGAGGAGAGATTTATCCAGAACGACAGTATCGTCCTAAGACTATGGAATATGAAAAATTGTGGAAAGAGTATTATAAAAATCATGAGGATTTTATAAAGAAAATCGGAAGTCCTCTTGATAAACAATTTATTCAGATATTAGACCAACAGATGGATATGTTCCCTCTTGAATTGTCAGAGACGTTTCTTGATGGTTTCCGTCTTGGAGCAAGAATGATGATAGAAATTTTGGGCGACGAAGATTAAAGAAAAATAACGAATACAATTCAAAAGATTAAACAAATGAATAATTAAATGAGCGATTAGAGAATCAAATCTAGTCGCTTTTTCCAAACTTAAAACAAATAGATTTTCTTTTTTACGGGGTAGTCAAGTGGCTACCTCTATTTTTTATGAAAGGATTGATAGCATGAAGAAAATACGAAGTTACACCAGTATCTGGTCGGTGGAAAAGGTACTCTATTCCATCAATGACTTTAGACTACCGTTTCCCATCTCCTTTACTCAAATGACATGGTTTGTCGTGTCGCTCTTTGCAGTGATGTTACTTGGCAACCTGCCACCCCTTTCACTAATAGAGGGGGCATTTTTAAAATACTTTGGTATTCCCCTTGCTTTCACGTGGTTTATGTCTACAAAAACCTTTGATGGTAAAAAGCCTTATGGATTTTTAAAGTCCATGATTGCTTATCTAGTACGACCAAAGCTAACTTATGCAGGTAAAACTATAAAACTCAATAAAAATCAGCCACAAGAAGCCATTACAACAGTTAGGAGTGAATTTTATGGCATATCCAATTAAATACATTGAAAATAATCTGGTCTGGAATAAAGATGGGGAATGTTACGCTTACTATGAGCTTGTTCCTTACAATTATTCCTTTCTTAGTCCAGAACAGAAAATACAAGTTCATGATTCTTTCAGACAGTTAATCGCACAAAATCGAGATGGTAAGATTCATGCCTTACAAATCAGTACAGAATCCAGCATACGTTCTGCACAAGAGCGTTCTAAAAATGAAGTCGCTGGCAAGCTCAAAGCGATTGCCTATGACAAAATCGACCAGCAAACAGACGCTCTAATCTCCATGATTGGCGAGTATCAAGTGGACTATCGCTTTTTCATTGGCTTTAAGTTACTGCTCAACGATCAAGAGTTTTCCATGAAAAATCTTACCGTTGAAGCAAAAAATGCTTTGTCTGATTTTGTCTATGATGTGAACCATAAGCTCATGGGCGATTTTGTCAGTATGAGTAATGATGAAATCTGGCGTTTTCAAAAGATGGAAAAACTCTTGGAAAATAAAATCTCCCGTCGTTTCAAAATCCGCAGACTGGATAAGGACGACTTCGGCTATCTGATTGAACATCTTTACGGACAGACAGGTACTGCCTATGAAGATTATGAGTACCATCTATCAAAGAAAAAACTGGATAAGGAAACCTTGATTAAATATTATGACCTCATTAAGCCTACTCGTTGTATGGTGGAGGAAAAACAGCGTTACTTGAAAATCCAGCAGGAAGACGAAACGATTTATGTTGCTTACTTTACCATCAACAGCATTGTCGGCGAATTGGACTTCCCGTCCTCTGAAATCTTCTACTACCAGCAACAGCAATTTACCTTTCCGATTGATACATCAATGAATGTGGAAATTGTGGCGAATCGCAAAGCCTTAACCACTGTCCGTAATAAAAAGAAAGAACTAAAAGACCTGGACAACCACGCATGGCAAAGTGATAACGAAACCAGTTCTAATGTGGCGGAAGCTCTGGAAAGTGTCAATGAGCTGGAAACCAATTTAGACCAAAGCAAGGAATCCATGTATAAGCTCTCTTATGTGGTACGTGTTTCCGCAAATGACTTGGACGAACTGAAACGTCGTTGCAATGAAGTCAAAGATTTTTATGACGATTTAAGCGTGAAACTGGTTCGACCCTTTGGGGATATGTTGGGCTTACATGAAGAATTTTTACCTGCCAGCAAACGATACATGAACGACTATATTCAGTATGTAACCTCTGATTTCTTAGCTGGTTTAGGTTTCGGTGCTACTCAAATGCTGGGCGAAAATGAGGGCATTTATGTTGGCTACAGCTTAGATACAGAACGCAATGTTTACCTCAAACCTGCCCTTGCCAGTCAAGGGGTTAAGGGTTCTGTAACCAATGCTTTAGCGTCTGCCTTTGTGGGTTCACTAGGTGGTGGTAAATCCTTTGCCAATAACCTTATTGTCTATTATGCAGTTCTTTATGGGGCACAAGCAGTGATTGTTGACCCGAAAGGAGAACGTGGCAGATGGAAAGAAACCTTGCCAGAAATCGCTCATGAAATTAATATCGTCAATCTGACTTCTGATGAGAAAAACAAAGGTCTACTTGACCCTTATGTGATTATGAAAAACCCAAAGGATTCTGAATCACTGGCAATCGACATTTTGACCTTCCTTACTGGGATTTCCTCTCGTGATGGCGAACGCTTCCCCGTTTTAAGAAAAGCCATTCGTGCGGTTACTAATAGTGAAGAAAGGGGCTTATTGAAAGTTATCGAGGAATTACGGGTTGAGGGTACGCCAATGAGTACCAGTATAGCCGACCATATCGAAAGTTTTACAGACTATGACTTTGCCCATCTACTCTTTAGTGATGGCTATGTGGAACACTCTATCAGTCTTGAAAAACAACTGAATATTATACAAGTTGCCGACTTGGTACTTCCCGACAAGGAAACCTCTTTTGAGGAATATACCACAATGGAGCTTTTATCCGTTGCCATGTTGATTGTCATTTCTACCTTTGCTTTGGACTTTATCCATACAGACCGTAGTATTTTTAAGATTGTGGACTTAGACGAAGCATGGAGCTTTTTGCAAGTGGCACAAGGTAAAACCTTATCTATGAAGCTGGTTCGTGCTGGTCGTGCCATGAATGCAGGGGTCTATTTTGTAACCCAGAATACAGATGACCTCTTAGATGAAAAATTGAAAAACAATCTGGGCTTAAAATTTGCCTTTCGTTCCACTGACCTGAACGAGATTAAAAAGACCCTTGCTTTTTTCGGCGTTGACCCAGAGGACGAAAATAATCAGAAGCGATTGCGTGATTTGGAAAATGGACAGTGCCTTATCAGTGATTTATATGGTCGTGTAGGTGTGATACAGTTCCACCCTGTATTTGAAGAATTGTTACATGCCTTTGATACCAGACCGCCTGTGCGAAAAGAGGTGTCAATGTGAAACCATCAATATTCAATAGAATAAAATTAAACTGGACGCTGAAACGTCTAGGTAAAGTGGCAATAACAGTGGCTTTCACACTAGTGATTGCCATTTTTCTTTTGTCGGTACTGGGAACAGTGGTTCAAGCTGGGGGATTGGTAGATGATACGGTCAATGTGGCAAATGAGTACAGCCGATACCCTTTAGAAAACTATCAACTGGATTTCTATGTTGATAATTCTTGGGGTTGGTTACCTTGGAATTGGTCGGACGGGATTGGAAAACAGGTCATGTATGGCTTATATGCCATTACTAATTTTATTTGGACGATTAGCCTATATGTTTCCAATGCAACAGGATTTTTGGTACAGGAAGCCTATTCCTTAGACTTCATTTCCGCAACTGCCGATTCTATCGGTAAGAATATGCAGACCCTTGCAGGGGTTACGCCTAGTGGATTATCAACAGAGGGCTTCTATGTGGGATTTCTCTTAATCTTGATTTTGGTTCTTGGGATTTACGTTGCCTATACAGGACTGATAAAGAGAGAAACCACAAAGGCGATTCATGCTCTTGTGAATTTTGTCATGGTCTTTATGATATGCTCCCCCTATATAGGACACTGAAATATAAAAGTCCTGTATAGGGGGGATTTTGTATGCCACAAAGAAAGATGAAACTCACTCCAGAAAAACGAGTAGAACTAGTAGAGAGCTATTTGAATGGTGAAGACAGTATGACCAGCCTAGCTCGCACTGCAGGCATTAGTCGGGGTGCTTTAAGTAACTGGATTATGCTTTATGAGAATGGGGGCCCTACTGGCTTATTAGCAAGACGGAAGAATACACACTATACGATTGAAACAAAGATTCAGGCTGTAACTGATTACCTAAATGGTTTAGGGAGTTTGTCGGAAATTACTAAGAAATACGGACTAAGACATCTTAACCAACTACGAGATTGGATAAAGATATATAATACTCATGGAAACTTCAAAACAGAAAGCGGTGGAAGTCAAATGAGTCAATCAAGAAAAACAACCTTCAAAGAACGAGTGGAAATTGTCCACTATTGTATTGTGCATGATCATAACTATGGTAAAACGGCTATCAAGTATCAGGTATCGTACCAACAGGTACGTAATTGGGTACTAAAATATGAGGAAATGGGCGAAGCCGGCCTAAAAGATCGCCGAGGACATCGAGCTGGAACAGAACCCAGTCGGACACCTGAAGAAGAACTGCGTGATCGACTGGCTGAACAAGAACGCAAAATCAAACGGTTAGAAATGGAAAATGATCTCTTAAAAAAAGTCAGGGAGTTAGAAAGGAAGTGGGACTAGAACTCATCCGTCATATCTTTGAATACCAAGCAATTAAGGAACTCCATGATCTCAAAAGTTATTCGATAAAACGAATGTGTGATTTTTTACACGTCTCCAGATCAGCGTATTACCGTTGGTTAAAGCAACCAAAACCAGCTCAAACTATCTTTAACGAGCACTTGGCAGACCTAGTAAGATATATCTATGAAGCAGATAACGACAAGGGGTATCGGAGAATCCGCGACGATTTGGTCCAAGACTTTGGTTTGCACGTCAATGACAAAAGAGTATTGCGGATTTGTCGTAGTCTTCAAATTAAATCTACCGTCAAACACCATCCAAACGGAATTACAAAAGCTTCCAATAATCCTTATCATATTGCCAAGAACTATCTAAATAGAAATTTCCATGCAGATAAACCAAATGAAAAATGGCTAACTGATGTCAGTGAATTCAAGTACACTCTAGAAAACCAAGTAAAGAAAATTTACCTTAGTGCCATTCTAGACTTAGCAGATCGGCGTATTGTTTCATTCATCATTAGCGATAGAAATGATAATAAGTTGGCTTTTGATACCTTTGACGAAGCGATTCGACTTGAGCCTGAGGCTCATCCGCTATTTCATAGCGATCGAGGGTTTCAGTACACCAGTAAAAACATGAGAACTAAAATCAAAAATCAAGGGATGAAACAAAGCATGTCTCGTGTTGCCCATTGTATTGATAATGGGCCAATGGAAGGGTTCTGGGGAACATTGAAACGAGAAAAATACTATCGTCATAAATTTACAAGACGCGAAGATCTCGTATCGATGATCGAAGATTACATCAACTACTATAACAATGGTCGTTACCAACGATGCTTGAAATCCAAAACTCCATTACAAGTTCACCAACAGCTTTTAATGGCAGCGTAATAATCGTATCTCTTAGCTGTGCGAAACAAAGGACATTTCACACAGCTAAGAGATACGCAACCGAGCGCAGCCGAGGTTTAAAAAAAAGAAAAACAAAAGAACTGTTTGCCACAAAATTAGCAAACAGCTCTCTAAAAATTTTATTATATTTCCGTGTCCACTTGACGGGGAGCCAACCATTATCCTATCGGCTTCTTTTATTGCTTATGCTCCCGACTATATCGGGAAAATCAATGACTTTTCATCAGACATCAGTCATGCCAGTTTGTCACTGGGTACAAAAATTGTCATGCCCCATTCCGACAGTCAAGGCAAAGACAGCGTGGACTTAATCAGAGATAGCTTATTTTCAATACAGGTTCAACAGCCTTGGTTACTGCTTCAATACAATAATGCAGATATGGAAAGTATCGGGGTAGACCGAGTGGAAAGCCTGCTTTCAACCAGTCCAGATTCTAATAATGGCGAAGACAGAGAAAATATTGTGATTGAAGAAATTGAGGATAGAAACAATACCAATCTAACCATTACAAAGACTATTAACCGTTTAGGAACAGTCTTCTTCCTCTTTGTCTTTAACATTGGCATTTCCATATTCGTATTCCTTTTAACAGGAATCATGATTTTCTCCCAGGTACTCTTTATCATCTATGCCATGTTTCTGCCTATAAGCTTTATTTTAAGCATGATTCCGTCCTTTGATGGTATGTCCAAACGAGCCATTACCAAACTCTTTAATACCATTTTGACAAGGGCTGGAATCACATTGATTATTACAACAGCCTTTAGTATTTCAACCATGCTCTATACCTTATCGACAGGTTATCCGTTCTTTTTGATTGCCTTTCTACAGATTGTGACCTTTGCAGGAATCTACTTTAAGTTGGGCGATTTAATGAGTCTATTCTCCCTACAAAGCAACGATTCTCAAAGTGTCGGTAGTCGTATCATGAGAAAACCTCGTATGCTTATGAACGCTTACATGCACCGACTACAGCGTAAGCTTGGACGCTCCATGACTGCTTTAGGAGTTGGGTCTGCCATTGCCAGTGCGACAGGTAAAAAAGGACAGTCGGGTTCGGGAAGTTCTGCCAGAACACAAGCAGATCACTCACGACCAGACAAACAGGAAAAAGCGTCCCTTGGAAAACGTGTCGGGCAAACCATCGGTACGGTAGCAGATACCAAAGACAGAATCAAAGATAGTGCTGGCAACTTAAAAGAACAGGTAAAGGATATGCCGACCAATGCAAAATATGCAGTCTATCAAGGAAAAGCCAAAGTGGCGGATAATGTCCGTGACTTGACAACCAGTATCTCACAAACCAAATCGGATAAAGCCAGTGGACGCAAGGAACAGCAGGAACAAAGACGACAAACCATTGCGGAACGTCGCTCTGAAATGGAACAGGTCAAACAGAAAAAACAGCCTGCTTCTACAACTCATACAAGACCTACTACCAGACAGGAACAATTCCATGAGCGTCCGACTACTGCTCAACAACGACAAGAAGAGAAATCCCATCAACAACCGACACAACGAGCGACTGTACAGGCTTCACACATGGAATCACAACAAGCAAAACAAGAGCGTTCTACTGTTAAGCCAGATTCTTCAAGTCCAAAAGTGGAACGTCAAAACAATACAGCACAAGAGCGAACATTTCAAAAGCCATCAACCACCACAACGTATAGAACGTCACAACGTCCAATTACAAAAGACCGTCCGACTACCATTCAGAGAGTGCCAATAAAAAATACCAAGACAAGACCACCACTAAAAACCGCCACTATCAAGAAAGATGGTAGGAAATCATGAAACTAAAATATCTAGTGATTGGTGGTGCTGGACTGTTTTTGATGGTCTTCTCTCTACTTCTGTTTGTCGCCATTTTATTTTCTGATGAAGAAAGTGGCGACGGTTCTAACTTTCACTATGGCGGTGTGAGTGTTTCCCCAGAAGTACTGGCTCATCAACCTTTGGTAGAAAAATACGCTAGAGAATATGGGATTGAGGAATATGTCAACGTACTTCTAGCGATTATACAGGTGGAATCGGGCGGTACTGCGGAAGATGTTATGCAGTCCTCGGAATCCCTCGGTCTTCCTCCTAATTCACTTAGTACAGAAGAATCCATTAAACAAGGCGTGAAATACTTTGCGTCCTTGTTTCAAACAGCAGAAAACAATGGCAGTGATTTAAACGCAGTCATTCAGTCCTATAACTATGGCGGTGGTTTTCTCAGTTACATTTCCAATCGTGGCAGTCAATATACCTTTGGACTGGCTGAAAGTTTCTCTAGGGAATATTCGGGTGGCGAAAAAGTTTCTTATCCTAATCCAATAGCCATACCCATCAATGGGGGCTGGCGATACAACTATGGCAATATGTTTTATGTACAACTGGTAACCCAATATCTTGTCACAACACAATTTGATGATGATACCGTACAAGCCATTATGGACGAAGCCTTGAAATTTGAGGGCTGGAAATATGTCTATGGTGGAGCTTCCCCCACTACTTCATTTGATTGTAGCGGACTGACCCAATGGACGTATGGCAAAGCTGGAATCAACTTACCAAGAACCGCACAACAACAATATGATGTGACCCAACATCTCCCACTATCTGAAGCACAAGCTGGCGATTTAATTTTCTTTCACTCTACCTATAACGCTGGCTCTTATATTACACATGTGGGCATATATCTTGGCGATAACCGTATGTACCACGCAGGAGACCCTATCGGTTACGCTGACTTAACTAGCTCTTATTGGCAACAGCATTTAGTGGGAGCAGGACGAATCAAATAACGAGAAAGGAAGATGAATAATGAAATTTAGGAAAAAGCAGAATAAAGAAAAACAGACACCAAAGGAAAAGAAACCTCGTGTCTATAAAGTCAATCCTCGTAAAAAGGTTGTGATTGCCTTATGGGTGCTTTTAGGGCTTAGTTTCAGCTTTGCCATATTCAAGCACTTTACAGCCATTGATACCCATATCATTCACGACACAACCATCATAGAAAAGGAATATGTCGATACCCATAATGTAGAAAACTTTGTAGAGAACTTTGGGAAAGTCTACTATTCATGGGAGCAATCCGACAAGTCCATTGATAATCGAATGGAAAATCTGAAAGACTATCTAACAGATGAACTACAGGCTCTCAATGTCGATACGATTCGTAAAGATATTCCTGTATCGTCTTCTGTAAGAGGATTTCAGATATGGACGGTAGAACCAACTGGCGACAATGAGTTTGATGTGACTTACAGTGTAGACCAGTTGATTACAGAAGACGAAGATAAAAAGACCGTTCATTCTGCCTATGAAGTAACGGTCTATGTTGACAGTGATGGAAATATGGTACTGATTAAAAATCCGACGATTACCAGCGTTCCAGAAAAATCAGATTATACACCAAAGATAAAAGAAAGTGATGGCATGGTTGATTCCACCACAACCAATGAAATCAATGAGTTTCTAACAACGTTCTTTAAACTCTACCCGACCGCAACAGTAAAAGAACTTTCTTACTATGTAAATGATGGGATTTTGAAGCCAATCGGAAAAGATTATGTATTTGAAGAACTAGTAAATCCTATTTACAATCAAAAGGATAATCAAGTCATGGTATCACTGGCAGTGAAGTATCTCGACCAGCAGACCAAAGCAACCCAAGTGTCACAATTTGATTTGGTGCTAGAAAAGAACGGGGATAACTGGAAGATTATTGAGTAATAAAAATAGCGTATAGCTTACATACTTGTATACTATACGCTATCTTTAATAATAAATTGTATAATAGTAACATCATCTTGATATTTTTTTAAAGAAACAAATTTTAGGAAGATTATGAAAATGTGAATAGCATCTTTGCTATTTGTGGGGAGAGCTGTTTTATTTTACTGTTATGTTCAACATAGATTTGTCCTGCGAAGTCATTTTTCTCTTTCAAAACTAATTTTGATTCAATTTTAATATCTAGTTCTTTCAATAAGTCTAAAAGTTCCTTATGATCTAGGACTCTCTTAAGTATAAATATATCTCCTGTTCTACAATCATATAATCTTTTATCAGCTATAGGAGCAGATTCTCCAGATAAATCAGGAATTGGATTACCATGAGTACAATACTTCGGTTCTCCTAGATAATGATAAAGAGATTGAATCACTTTATCACTACTGGAATGCTCTAGTTCTTCCGCATCATCATGAAGATGCGTCCATGAAAACTGTAGCTCTTTCTGTAAAAAAACTTCCCACAAACGATGTGCTCTAACCATTCTCAGTGCTTCGTTCAGTCCTTTCTCTGTTAATGAGATTCCTTTGTAACGTTTAAAAATCACGTATTCTTTCCCAACAAGCTTTTTTACTTTCTCATTCACACTTTGATCGGAATAGCCAAAATTTTCAGCAAGTTCCGCTATTGTAATCAATTCTTTTCCTCTTTCAACTGATAACTCATATATTTGCTTTAAATAATCTTCCTCAGAACGAAACAAAACAATCTCCTCCTAATTTCCTTATAAATCATTTTGATATTTCGTGTATCAGAACCGATGCTTATTCAAGGTGTTACAAATGAACGCAAGTTTGTTTGTCTACTAATGCCAATGATTTCTGACTCTCTTCTTATAATAGTATTATAGCACATATTTTTAATTTAAGGATTACATTAAAATTATTATATTGTATACGTTAATTTATGATATAATATTTGAAACATCAAAGAAATGACACGTTTTTTACAATTAAATTTAGTGCCTCATACAATAAATACCAAAATTTAAGTTAGGAGGATTTCTATGAAAGAAATTGATTATAGTCAATGGAAGATGAGTTTACTCTATGAAAATGAAAATAAAAGAATATATATAGACCAATCATCAGGCTTTAAATACACTATTTATAAGTTGTTCTCAGGGATTGAAGTAATGCATTGTAATTTTGTTAATAATGATCAGTGGTCTAAACCTGCGACCTTTAAAGTTCCAAAATATTTTCAAATCGCCTATAGTCATAACGGAGTATTTCAACTTGAACTAAATAAAGGAAAAACTGTTTGGTGTGATCCTGGTGATTTATATGTTTTTCATGATATTAACAAAAGACATTATTCTGATATTTTAACAACTGATTTTCATGGTTTTCATTTGATAATTACGCCTGATATGATTGATAAAGCAACTCATGATTATTTTATAAAATATTTTAAACTAAGCATCGCTGATTTATATAAAAAAATTCATGGATTAAGACCCATGTTTAAACTTAAATCTTTTGACAATGCTGTTCATATTTGTGAAGAATTGTATGAAAATATTTTAGAAGAAATGATTGGTGTAATGCGAATTAAAACGATTGAACTACTGTTATTATTGTATAAAACAAATCTAGATCAAATTCATATTTATAGGAGTTTTACGAAAGAAACCATTGAGAAAACAAGAAAGGCAAGAGCATATATGGACGAAAATTTAGATAAAAATATTACTGTTGAATACTTATGTATTAAATTTGATTTGACTCTTACATTATTCAAAAATTGTTTTAAAGAGTTGTTCCAGCATGCGCCATACGAATACTATTTAAAGACAAAGATGGCGAAAGCAGCAGAATTGTTAGAAAATACAAAGCAAGACATTCTGTCCATAGCTTTAGAGGTTGGATATGTAAACTCCAGTAGCTTTGCTCGTGCATTTAGAAAAATTTATAACACTTCTCCTAGTAAATTCCGAGAAAATAAGCTATTTACTAAAACTCAATAAAATTAGATTATTTTTAATTTAATCTCCAAAGTAATATCACTTTGGAGATTTTTTTGTGCGGAAATCAAAAAGGGTGGCTGATTAGTATGTTCATGACTAATCAGAAGTGCGAATCATTCTCAATTAGAGTAAAATATTTTCATATTATTTGTACGAGGAGGAATAAATATGTTTAAGAAAATCCTGAAATATTCAGGAAATGAAAATAGACTACTTAAGGTGTCAATTTTTCAAAGCATTTTAAGTATCGTATGTAGCATTATTCCCTATTTCATGACTTATTTAGTTATTGATAGGCTTGTTACAAATCAAGAAATGGATGGACGATTTTTGTTGATTATTGGTATCACAGTTCTTGTAACCCTTATTTTGCAGAATATTTTCTACTTAACTGGATTAAGTAACTCTCACATCTTTGCATTCAATGTATTACAAAATATCAGAGAGAGTCTTCAGGAAAAATTAGAAGCTTTGCCAATCGGATATATACAGGACAAAGGGAAAGGAACAATGAAGCAAGTGTTTGTAGAAGATATTGATAGTATTGAGACGCTTTTAGCACATGCTATTCCAGAGGGAATCTCAAATCTTTTGGTTACTTTGATTGTAATTATTAGTATGCTTTTTGTTGATATTCGTTTAGGGTTATTATCTTTAGCTTCTTTCCCTATAGCAATAGCTGGATTTATGTTTATGTTCAAAATTGGTTCGAAATATATGGCTGAATATTATGCAGCAGGTCAAAATATGAACAATAACATTATCGAATACATTAATGGTATGGAAGTTGTTAAGGTATTTAATCAAGATGGTCATTATTTCGGAAAGTATAAGGAGAGTATTCTGAATTATCGCGATAAAACAATCTCTCAATATAAAGCCACTCGACCTTCTGTTGCAACTTATAGAGTAATGTTCGCTGCATCATCGCTTGCCTTATTACCAGTTGGTTCATACTTAGTTATGAATCAAAGTGCTTCTATTTCTAATCTGGTGTTAGTTTTTTGCTTAGCAACTAGCTTGGGGGCTCCGCTATTAAGATTGGTTTCTTTCTTGCCTGCACTTATGCAAATAAACTATAAAATTGATGAGTTAGAAAATGTAATGAATTTTGAGCCTCTTCAAGTGGGTGATAATGAATTTACAGGAGAGAACTATGATGTTTCATTCCAAAACATCGAATTCTCTTATGATGATACGCCAGTAGTTCGTGATTTGACACTTACTGCAAAAGAAGGCGAAACTACTGCATTCGTCGGAGAATCAGGGAGTGGTAAAAGTACCTTAGCAAAACTATTGGTACATTATTATGATCCTAATTCAGGGAAAATCACGATAGGTGGACAAGACATTAGAGAGTTAAGTTTATCAACGTTAGGTTCGCTAGTCTCTTATGTTTCGCAAGATGTTTTCTTGTTTAATCAATCAATTCTGGAGAATATACGTATAGGAA
This sequence comes from Bavariicoccus seileri WCC 4188, assembly GCF_000421665.1. Classification (GTDB taxonomy): domain Bacteria; phylum Bacillota; class Bacilli; order Lactobacillales; family Aerococcaceae; genus Bavariicoccus; species Bavariicoccus seileri. The sequence goes on from NZ_ATXL01000012.1 coordinate 39,724, forward strand.
ACCCTAGTGCTACAGATGAAGACGTATTGGAAGCAGCCAGACAGGCTCAATGTTTATCTATTTTTGAACATCTACCCAACGGTATACACACGGTTGTTGGCGATAAAGGCGGTAAATTATCGGGTGGTGAAAAACAACGCATTTCAATCGCACGAGCTTTTCTTAAAAATTCGCCAATTTTATTACTTGATGAAGCAATGGCATATATTGACTCAGAGAATGAAAAGGTTATTACTCAAGCAATCAATAAATTAGCTGAAAATAAAACAGTAATCACAATTGCCCATCGCTTAAAAAGTATCAAAGATTCTGAAAGAATTTATGTTTTGAATAAAGGTAGAGTTGAATGTTTTGGAACGCATGAAGGAATTTTAAGTGAAAGTGAAACTTACCAGAAATTATGGAATGCTGCAATTAAGAGTGAGATGTGGCAACCGAAAGGAGGACATTAACATGATATTCAAATTTTTAAAAAGAATATTACAGGTCTCTGGAGAATATGGAAAAAACATCAGACTTTCATTTGTATTTTCAATTTTAGAATCAATTTGCCAGAAGGTTCCTATTGCTCTTGCATTTATAACAATTGTGAAACTGATGAATCGTGAATTATCCTCTGTTGATAGTATTTCAATACTTGGGGTATTGGTTGTTGCTGTAATTTTACAAATGATATTTCATTATATTAATGATCAATTGCAAAGCGACGCAGGATATAAAGTTTTTGCAGACCTTAGAATTAAGTTAGCAGATCACTTAAGAAAATTACCGATGGGTTATTATACTGAAGGTAATGTTGGTAAATTAAGCTCTGTACTAAGTTCAGATATGATATTCATTGAAGAGAATGTTATGAAAACAATATCTCAAGTGGCAAATTATTTATTCAACACATTAGTATTAGTTATTTTTAGTTTTGTTTTAGATTATAGACTTGGACTCGTTGTGACAGCAACACTGATTATCTACTATTTCTTAATTGAAAAACTAGCTCGATCATCATTAAACGAAGGACAAATCAAACAACAACAAAATGAAAAACTCACTGATGAAGTTCTGTTCTTTTTAGAAGGAATTGCAGTTATGAAAAGTTTTAATCGTTTAGGCTCTGGCTCAAAGTCTTTACGAACTACATTCAAAAAGAGTAAACAAGTGGCATTGGATATGGAAAGTATATTCACAAGAAGCATGGGAAAAGTGTATGTGTTATTAGCTATTTCCACATCTATTTTATTGTGGTTATCTCTATATTTATATAATTCTGGTAGCTTTTCGGTTGAATCTCTTATTGCCCTTTCTCTCTTCTATCTAGGTCTTTTTGTTCCATTAAAGACGCTTAGTAATGAAGTAGCAGTGTTTGCGATTATGGATAGTTGTTTAGATCGCATTGATGAAGTATTTAATGTTGAAATCTTAGAAGATAAAGGAGAAAACACTGTTCCACAAGAGAGTAAAAGATCAACTGAAATTGAATTTGATAATGTTTCATTTGGATATGATGCAGACTTAGTGTTAAAAGATATTAGTTTTAAGCTTTCTCCAAATACCATGACTGCATTGGTTGGTCCATCTGGATCAGGAAAAAGTACGATTGCAAATTTGTTAGCTAGATTCTGGGATTTACAACAAGGAGAAATCAAAATTAGAGGTGTAGAAATCAAAGATATTTCATTGGCAAATTTAATGAACTCAATCAGTGTTGTATTCCAACAAACTTACTTGTTCCAAGATACAATTCTCAACAATATTAAATTAGGTAAGCCAGAAGCCACAAGAGAGCAAGTTATTGAAGCAGCAAAAAAAGCTCGTTGCTATGACTTTATTCAAGAACTCCCAGATGGGCTAGACGCAGTTATTGGCGAAGGAGGCGAAAGTCTCTCTGGAGGACAGCGTCAAAGAATATCAATTGCAAGATGTATTTTGAAAGATGCGCCGATAATCATTCTTGATGAGGCAACAGCAAGTATAGATGCGGATAATGAATATTATATCCAACAAGCTATTTCTGAATTAGTTAAAGATAAAACACTACTTATTATTGCTCATAGGTTAAACACAATTAAATCAGCAGACAAAATACTTGTCATTAACCATGGAAATGTAGTAGAAGAAGGAACACACGAGGAATTAGTAAAATCAAACAATTTATACTCTAAATTGTATGGACTAAACTCTTAGATTTAAAAATATAAATGTTAGTTTAACATTATGAAAGGAAAAAATTATGAAGAAAAAAATGAATACAAAAGACTATATCTTTTCTGGTGCATTTGCAGCAATCTACATTGTGGTTTTATTTGCATCAATAACTATACTTGCAATTAACCCTTTGGTGTATCTATTAACACCATTAATTGTTGGAATTATTGAAGGACCAGTTTTTGCTCTATATACATCAAAAGTGCCTAAACGTGGAGCCATATTATTGCTATCAATTTTATGCGGATTACTAATCACTGCATACTCTCCGATTCCGTTTATTATTGCACTAGCAAGTGGAATTGTTGCTGAGATTATTATGAATAATCGTGAGAAGAACTTAAAAGGTAAGTTTACATTAGCTTACAGTATTTTCAATATATTAACTATGGCACCATTTACATTACTAATATTTGCAAGAGAACAGTTTATGCAAACATCACTTGAATATTATGGACAAGACTATGTAGATAAAATTGCCTCTTTAACACCGTCGTGGATCTTGATTGTGCTAGTTGCTTTAGCACTAATTGGTGGCTTCATTGGAGCAAAATTGGGTCAGAAACTTAGTAAAAAACATTTTGAAAAAGCAGGATTGGTATAAGTGAAAAGCAATATAGATACACAACTAAGATTTAAAAGTGAATCATTCATAGATGTTTCACCACTAACAAAAATCATCATTTTTGTGATTTTATCAGTTTTAATGCTTCAAAACAGATCTTTATGTTCAGAAATAATTGTTGGAGTAGTTACCACCTTGATTCTTATAAATAGTAAAGCTCAAAAACGGGCTTTACTATTTACATCAGTATATTTTGGGACAATTTTATTTGAATTAGTTATAAAATCATTACCAATTTCAAATCTCGTTGGATTTGTATTTGGTTTACTAAAGATTATTCGTTTATTTTTACCAACGCTATCTTTATATTATGTTCTTTCAGAAAGGACATCAGCTAGTGAATATTTATCTATGTTTAAGAGATTTCATATACCGGATTCTTTCGCTGTTTCTTTTGTTGTCATGCTCCGCCTTATTCCAACATTAAAAGAACATATAGTAAATATCCAAAAAGCACTAAGATTTAGAAATTTAAAAATTGGACCAATACTTTTTTTGACACAACCTGCCATGGCGATTGAACGTATAGTTGTTCCTCTACTAATTTCCTCAGGAAAAGTAATCGAAGAGTTATCTGCCGCAGCTCTTACAAGAGGATTAGATGTTGGTAGAAAAAGAAATCCTGTTCTTAATTTCAAACTAACATTTGTTGATTTTTTAGTAAGTGGTATGATGATAACTATATTTATATTCTTTGGGAGGTTTAGTTAAGTGAATGCATTAGAATTTAAAAATGTTTCCGTTTCCTCGAATGATAATTCTTACAAACTAATAAACAAAATTTCTTTTGATGTTAAAAAAGGCGAATGTGTTGTGTTATGTGGAAGGAGCGGTTGTGGAAAAACAACGATTACGAGAGTAATTAATGGTCTTATTCCCAATTTCTATGATTCCCTTCATAAAGAAGGTTCAGTAAAAATATTTGGTAAAGAGCTAACAGATGAAGCACAGAGTGATCTTTCTCGAGTTATTGGTACAGTTTTTCAAAATCCAAAATCACAATTTTTTAATATCGATACCTCGAATGAATTAGTTTTTGGCTGTGAGAACTTAGATTTAGACCGTAACGAAATTTTGTCTAGAGTTAACGGTGTAGTTTCTTTTTTATCTTTGGAATCCTTAATTAATAAAAATATTTTTCAACTCTCAGGTGGAGAGAAACAACGTATTGCATGTGGTTCTGTTATTTCAATGCAACCTAAAATATTAGTTTTAGATGAACCCACTGCAAATCTTGATTATAAATCAATTAAGCAATTACAAATTGTACTGACTGAATTAAAAAACAATGGATATACCATTATAATTGCTGAGCATAGACTTTACTGGCTCAAAGATTTGGCTGATAAATTTATATATCTAAAATCTGGTGAAATTGACCAAATTTACAGTTATAAATCCCTTTCAGAAAATGAGGATAAATTTTCGTCCATGGGATTAAGAAGTCTCCACTTATCGAAGAGCTTTCAATTGTATGAGCGAATACTAAATGAAGAAAAATGGAAACTATTTAAGGTTACTGAACCCAGTAATTCTTCTGAATTTGAAATAAGCTTAGAAAATATAATGGTATCCTATGAGAAAAACAAAATTGTAATTGATATTCCAAACTTAAAATTCAAAAGTGGAACTATTGTTGGAATAGTAGGAAAAAACGGTGCAGGGAAAACTACATTTGTTAATACCATTCTAGGATTCATGAAACACAAAGGAAAAATAAAACTTAATCAACAAGAGCAAAATAGTAAAGATTTAAATAAACAAGGATTTATGGTTATGCAAGACGTTAATCAACAACTCTTTTCAGACACTGTATTAAACGAAGTTAGATTAGGGAGTATTGCATCGATACTAGAAGGAAAAGAGTTACTTAAACAGTTTGGCTTGAATGATTTAGAAAATCGTCACCCTGCTTCCCTTTCTGGAGGTGAAAAACAACGAGTTGCAGTTTCATCTGCTCTATTATCTAACAAGAAAATTCTCGTATTTGATGAACCAACGTCTGGTTTAGATAGACAATCGCTTGATGATTATTGTCATCAAATTAAGGAAATTTCAAATAAAGACAATATTATTTTTATTGTTACACATGATGTAGAGATCATCTTTCAACTAGTTAACTATGTTCTTCCAATTTAATTTTAAACATCTAGGTGATGCTTGATTTAATTAAGCAAGTAAAAAAGGAGGAGTTTAAATGGGAATAAACAATGGGTGCGGTGCCCTATTTGTGGCAATAAAACAAGGATAAAAATTTATAAGGATACCATTCTGATTCATTTCCCTTTATATTGTCCTAAATGCAAACAGGAAACTTTAATCAATGTAAGGAAAATGAACATAAGTATTATCAAAGAGCCAGACGCAAAGATGCAGAGCCGATAATTTGAGAATTTGAATCTCATCTTATCGGCTTTTTCTGTTTTGTATAGATTCTGTGATTAGTCTTTTACACTTCCTACTTCTTTGATACCGTTAGCTAATGCTTCCATAAGTGCTAACTCTTTATCAGTGAAGTTATCCATAAGTCTTTCTACCTGTATGCGTCTGGTGCTTTTTACTAGATCACTAACAGGTAAGAAAAACTCGTCTACAGACACATGAAGTAATGATACAAGGTCATAAAGAACCTGTATACTTGGGTGTTGTCCTTTATTTTCAATATTTGTTAAATAACGTGGGTCTATTTCAATCAGTGCTCCCACTTGTTCACGAGTTAGACCTCGTTTCAATCGAGCTTCTTTAATCGCAAGACCAAAGGCTCTAAAATCATACTTATCTTCTCTTTTACGCATAGTAAACCACCTCTATACATTTTACTGTTCCTATTCATTTAGAAACAGGTATAGAAAAACGTATTATATGGTTTAATAGTTCATGTTATGTACTCTCTATACTCAATGACATTATGAATCCAATCTTAAATAGAAAGGTCGCTAATTTATTTACCAATATTTATTACCTAATATAAGTATAAATTGAGTTTTGCAATTCTCTATAAAATAGTAGATAAAACTGGTGACTTGTTGGAGGTCGATGTCGCCATGAAATATATTACGTATAATCAACTTTCCAATTTTGAGGTCTTATCAAAAAAAGTCGTCCCCCTACACTAGATAAGTACGACCATCAATGTGGTTTTATAGATTACATAGATAGAATTATTAAAGCATGTAAACAGAGAAATCAATCTGTTTATGTGCTTTTTTGGTTATTTAGAGCTTTTTTTCAAAATTTATTCATCAGTAATGCAACAAATCCCCCTTTCACATTGGGACTAAGAGTGAAAGGAGATAAAAGAGCAAGACTCACTTCCTTTCAAAAGAAAGGGGGTGAGAAACATGAAACCATCTTCTTTTCAAACAACGATAGAAAATCAGTTTGACTATATCTGTAAACGTGCTATGGAAGACGAGCGAAAGAATTATCTAATTTATCTTTCAAGGATTTCAAAGCGTGAAGTGTCCTTTTCAGATGTTGGCGACTATCTCGTCAATCAGTTTGCGACAACAGATAACTATTCAACGGACTTTCAGATTTTTACACTCAATGGATTGTATGTAGGCGTTGAAAATGACTTGTTGAGTGAAGCATTACGTGAGTTACCAAGTAAGAAACGTGAAATTCTACTGCTGTATTATTTCATGGATATGAGCGATTCAGAAATTGCAGAATTATTAAAACTGAATCGTTCAACTATCTATCGGCATAGAACAAGTGGACTAGCCTTAATAAAAAAGTTTATGGAGGAATTTGAAGAATGAAAACACAATATCCTATGATTCCCTTTCCTCTCATTGTAAAGGCGACAGATAGCGATACAGAAGCGATTAACCAGATTCTACAGCATTATCGAGGGTATATCACAAAACGCTCCCTACGTCTTATGAAAGATGAATTTGGCAATCAAAGTATGGTCGTTGATGAAGTCTTACGTGGAAGAATGGAAACCAGACTGATTACAAAGATTCTATCATTTGAAATTAAGTAATATCCTCTCTCCTTTCGTGGAAGCGTGCCAAACCGTTCCCACGCTTCCCGAACAGGGAGATTTGTTATTCCATCAAAGCATATTGTTCTTTCAGTATGCTTTGATAGGCGAACAAGCCATTGTTCTTTGAAAACTAAATATAAGTAATCGAATACGTTTCGATAAGAAAAGAGCCGACAGGCAACACGCCATGACCTATGAAGATAGTAAGCGATTCATGTTAGTGTCCGAGAGCAATCTGTAGCAAGATTGCCAGCGATGACCTTCTTATCGTGATAATGATACTCCCATACAGTCATAGTCCGAGCGTTAAAAGCGTCGCAGGTAATGAGTATGGCTACATGAGAACCATGCAGGGGTGGAACTCCCGTGAGCTTTGCTAAAGCTGTTCGATTACTTGTAAAACAACTTTTATGAAATCCAACAAGTGATTTGGAAAGGAAGATTTTATGAAGCAGACTGACATTCCTATTTGGGAGCGTTATACCTTAACCATTGAAGAAGCGTCAAAATATTTTCGTATTGGCGAAAACAAATTACGTCGTTTGGCAGAAGAAAATAAGAATGCAGGTTGGCTTATTATGAATGGCAATCGCATTCAGATTAAACGAAAACAATTTGAAAAAGTGATAGATAAATTAGACGCAATCTAGCGTCGCCAAAGGGTCTTGTATATGATAAAATAGTATTAAGTCGTGTCAAGGCTCTTTCCATATAGGAAAGGAGCAAATGCCATGTCAGAAAAAAGACGTGACAATAAAGGTCGAATTTTAAAGACTGGAGAGAGCCAACGAAAAGACGGAAGATACTTATACAAATATACGGATTCATTTGGAGAGCCACAATTTGTTTACTCATGGAAACTTGTACCTACAGATAGAATACCAGCAGGAAAACGAGATTGTATTCCTCTTCGAGAGAAAATCGCAGAAATACAGAAAGACATTCATGATGGTATTGATGTTGTAGGCAAGAAAATGACACTCTGCCAGCTTTACGCAAAACAAAACGCTCAAAGACCAAAGGTTAGAAAAACCACTCAAACTGGACGTAAATATCTTATGGATATTTTGAAGAATGACAAGTTGGGCGTAAGAAGTATTGACAGTATTAAGCCATCTGACGCTAAGGAATGGGCGATAAGAATGAGCGAAAATGGTTATGCTTATCAAACCATCAATAACTATAAACGTTCCTTAAAGGCTTCATTCTATATTGCTATAGAAGATGATTGTGTTCGGAAGAATCCCTTTGACTTTCAACTGAATACGGTCATTGATGATGATACTATTCCTAAAATTGTATTAACAAAAGAACAGGAAGAAAAACTGTTAGCCTATGCGAAAGCTGATAAGACCTACAGTAAGAATTATGATGAAATTCTGATACTCTTAAAAACAGGTCTTCGTATTTCAGAGTTTGGTGGTTTGACACTTTCAGATTTAGATTTTGAGAATCGTCTTATCAATATAGACCATCAGCTATTGAGAGATACTGAAACTGGGTACTACATTGAAACACCAAAGACCAAAAGTGGCGAGCGTCAAGTTCCAATGGTTGAAGAAGTCTATCAAGCGTTTAAGCGGGTGTTAGCCAATCGTAAAAATGGTAAGTGTGTTGAGATTGATGGATATAGTGATTTCCTCTTTCTTAATAGAAAGGACTATCCTAAAACATCAGGTGATTATTACTCTATGCTGAAACGCCTTGTTAAGAAGTACAATAAGTATAACGAGGAAAAGTTACCGCACATCACTCCACATATTTTGCGACATACCTTCTGTACCAACTATGCAAATTTGGGTATGAATCCAAAAGCATTACAGTACATCATGGGTCACGCAAATATAACCATGACACTAAACTATTACGCACATGCAACGTTCGATTCAGCAATGGGAGAAGTGGTACGCTTGGAAAAAGGGAAGCAACAGGAGCGTCTTATTGCTTAGTAGTACAGATGAACTTACTACTTATTTACCACTTTTGACAGCTAAGACATGAGGAAATGTGCAAAGAAACGTGAAGTATCTACCGACAGTAAAAATGCTCGAAAGCCCATAGAATAAAGCTATACGAGCATATAAGAATATATAAAAAGATAATCCGAAATTTATACTTTGTTTATAATAAACTATTAACTTATCCTACACGTCGCACTCCTGATAATACGTTAATTTTGTTGTCATATCAATCTTTAGAGACGTTTTGTTGAATGAAAGCACTTAGCCCTTTTCATTGACTTTTTTTGTCATTATCATTACATTAAATACATCAATAATTTACAATACATCAATGATTTACATTTTTTTAGTATATCGTCGTATTACCGACCAAACAGTTACTTTTTGACCTAGCTATGAAGACGTCGGCTATTTTTTTGGCCAATGACCCTTCATACCTATTTGCATGCTAAAAGCACTCTTTAAGTCTCTTATAAGATTTTGAGAGTGAGTAGCTTTTTGTTTATTAAGAGTTTATACTGTTATTTCGTGACGAAATTTGATAGCGTTGATAGTAACATTTTTGGCTATTCATGTGACTTGTTTCTCATATCAAACACCTATCTGAAGAGAGCTATCAGAGACGTGTTGTTACTAAGTGTTACAGCATGACTAGTCGCTAGCTTATTAATAGGAGATCAACTTATGACTAATAATAAAAACTGGATGTCGTTTCTAAAACGGCACCCCAAACAAACTAACAATAGTAATGACAACAACGATAATCATGATGACTATCAAGAAAAAAGACCTTTTAAGGAACGAGTAGGTCGTCACTGGAATTCTTTCCAAAAGAATATGCGCCACCCACGGGTGAAACTAGTTTTATTTGCTGTTTTACTATTGTGGGTTAAAACGATTATTGCTTACTACCTTGATTTCTCTCTTGGAGTCGATGGTTGGTTCCAACATCTAATTTTGTGGATCAACCCTCTTGCTACAGGTTTAGCTTTTTATGGCATTAGCCTTTTATTTTCGAATAACAAAACGACGAGACGTGTGTTACTTCTATTGGTCGTACTTCAAACGATTATTCTCTATGGAAATATTATGTATTACCGTGAGTTCAGTGATTTTATGACCTTCAAAGCGTTATTTGGATCACAAAATGCTGGAAATCTAGTTGGCATTGTCGGTTCACTCGCTAAGCTGATGCGACCACATGATATCATCTATTTCTTAGATATTCCTATTCTGTTTATAGTCACCAAGAAGAAACTTAGTAGAGATGCTGTTAGCTATAAATTCAGCAAACGTTATGCCTCTACTATTTTCATCACTGCCGGATTACTCTTCGCTGTCAACTTGCAATTAGCAGATATCAGTCGCCCGCAGTTGTTACTTCGGACCTTTGATCGTACCTATATCGTTAAGTATTTAGGCCTTAACTTCTTCTCAGGCTATGACGTTGCTAAGACTGCCCATGCGAGTCAAGTGAGAGCCAATGCGGATGGCACTGAAATGGAAGAGATAACCTCCTACATTGATAGCCATCAAGTCGAAGGTAACCCGGAATACTACGGCGTCGCAAAAGGTAAAAATGTAGTTGTCTTGCACTTAGAAAGTATGCAACAATTCTTAATCGATTACACAGCTAAGGATGAAGCTGGAAATGATGTTCCTGTCACACCTTTCTTGAACAGTATCTACCATAGTAAAGATACCTTTGCTTTTGATAATGTGTTCCATCAAGTTGGACAAGGTAAATCATCCGATGCTGAATTGATGATGGAGAATTCGATTTTTGGATTATCTCAAGGATCTGCCCTATCACAATACGGTTCAGATAATACCTTCCAAGCTGCATCTTCTATTTTGAAACAAAATGGTGGTTATACTAGTGCAGTATTCCATGGAAACGTTGGATCATTCTGGAATAGAAATGATACTTACAAAGCCTTTGGTGTTGACTATTTCTTCGACTCTAACTATTACACTTTAACAAAAGAAAACTCTCTAGAATACGGACTAAAAGATAAACTATTCTATAGAGACAGTATTCCTTATCTTGAACAATTACAACAACCATTCTATACGAAATTCATAACGGTTTCTAATCACTTCCCATTCCCATATGATGAAGAAAATAGTGATTACCCACCAGTAGAAACTGGAGATGAAACGGTTAACGGATACTTCTCAACTGTACATTATGCAGATGAAGCGTTGTCTGAATTTTTTGATTATATGAAAGAATCTGGTTTATATGATGATACAATCTTTGTTTTCTATGGCGACCATTATGGCATTTCTAATTCTAGAAATAAATCTCTGGCGACGGTCTTACCAGATGCTGACGTCGATAATTGGGACGATTATGATAACGCTATGTTACAACGTGTTCCTGCGATGTTCTACATCCCAGGAATGAGCGAGGAAGATGGTGTCAGCGGTGGCATCAGTGAGACCTACGGCGGTCAAATCGATATGCTTCCAACTCTCCTACACTTGCTAGGGATTGATACGAAAGATTACATCATGTTTGGTCACGATTTACTTGCAACAGATCGTAAACAACAAGTTGTTTTCCGTAACGGGAATCTCGTCACACCAGACTATACTGTCATTGGTAGTGAAATCTATGATACGAAGACTGGTGAATTGTTAACAGATCTAACAGAGGAAGAACAAACAAAGGTCCAAGCGATGGTGGAGGATGCTCAAAAGCCACTTGGCTACTCACAAGATATCCTATCTAACGACTTGCTCCGTTTCTACCAACCTGAAGGCTTGAAAGCTGTTGATAAGACGCAGTATGATTACACGAAGAACTTACAACGCATTAAGCAAGTGAACGAAGAAATAGGAGATAAGAACACATCCTTGTTGTATAAAAACAATGGGGAAACGAGCTTGGGCTTGTATCGTACAACCGCTCCTGAACTAGAATCAACGATAGAAGCCGCTAAAGAAAATAGTAAGCGTAAAAATATTCCTGATTATAATGATTTAATCGAATCGTCTCCACTAACACCAAAAGACGAAGAGAGTACAACTGATACATCAGGGTCATCAGAACAATAATTTCATATTTTAAAACTAA
>NZ_ATXL01000013.1 GCF_000421665.1 Bavariicoccus seileri WCC 4188
CCCCCTCTGGTGGGCAGGTTACCCACGTGTTACTCACCCGTGCGCCACTCAACGATCCGGTGAGTGCAAGCACTCGGTGGATCAATTGCGTACGACTTGCATGTATTAGGCACGCCGCCAGCGTTCGTCCTGAGCCAGGATCAAACTCTCATGAAAGATTGTTTGATTGCTCATTTCAAACCATTTCTGGCTTGTGTTTGTTATCCTTATTTTTAATTCCGATAACAGAATTGTTAGTTTTCATTAAGACCTAGCCGAAGCTAAATCTTAATGACCCTACACATTTGGTTCGTCTTTTTGTTCAATTTTCAAAGATCAATTTCGCCATCAAAACAGCTTTCATCTGTCGTGACAACTTCTATATATTAGCATTCAAACAGATATCATGTCAAGGAAAAATAACCATTTTATTCGATTATTTTTCCCAAACTTTTTCGATAAACTGATCTCTGCCGGAACCTGAACGATAAGCCTTATAATGGTCCGAATCTTTATGATAAAAATCTTGATGGTAATTTTCAGCAGGATAAAAAGGTGCTGCAGGTTCAATTTTAGTAACGATTGGTTTATCAAAACGTCCACTTTTTTCTAGTGCTTCTTTTGATGCTTCAGCTATGCGATGCTGCTCTTCATTACTATAGAAGATAACCGGTCTATACGAGTCGCCTCTATCACAAAATTGCCCAAACGCATCAGTTGGATCTGTTTGTTGCCAATAGACTTCGACTAACTTTTCATACGGAAACACTTCTGGATCATAGGTGATTTCCACTGCCTCAGTATGACCTGTTGTTCCCGAACATACTTCTTTATATGTTGGGTTTTTAACATGTCCACCTGTATAACCTGACACGACTGACTCTATGCCCGGTAAACTATCAAACGGCTTTACCATACACCAGAAACATCCACCAGCAAAAATTGCTTTTTCATTTGCCATTAAACGATCTCTTCCCTTCCTCAGTAACAAATTGATGGTATTCTCTAGCTTAATGACTTCATCTCAATAAGTCAATTTAACGGCTCCCTTAATAGAAGTTTCAAGAATGAATCTACACTAAGGATGCTTTGTTGTTTTATTTGATACTGTTGATGCCACCCATGTATGGTACTAAGGCTTTAGGAATAGTAACCGTTCCATCTTCTTGTTGATAGTTTTCAAGAATGGCGGCAACTGTTCTACCAACTGCTAATCCCGACCCATTTAACGTATTAAGCAACTGTACTTTCCCATCTTCACCACGGTAACGAATTTTTGCTCTTCTTGCTTGAAAGTCTGTACAATTTGAACAAGAACTAATCTCACGATAGGTATTTTGAGCTGGAATCCAAACTTCGATATCATACGTTTTTGCAGCAGAAAATCCCATATCCCCTGTGCTTAGTGCAATAACTCGGTATGGTAATTCTAAACGTTTCAAAATTTCTTCTGCGTTACCCACCATTTTTTCAAGCTCATTATATGATTCTTCTGGTTTTGCGAATTTGACCATTTCAACTTTATTGAATTGATGTAACCGAATCAAGCCACGTGTATCTCTACCAGCACTTCCAGCTTCTGAGCGGAAAGATGGGCTTAATGCTGTAAAATATATTGGAAGGTCACTCTCTGCCAAAATCTCATTCGCATAATAATTGGTCAATGGAACCTCTGCTGTTGGAATCAAGGTCATTTCTCGTTCACCCTTCATTTGAAAGGCATCTTCGCGGAATTTTGGATATTGTCCTGTCCCAAACATGGCTTCATTGGTCACAAGGTATGGTGGGATCATTTCAGTGTATCCTTGTTCATTAACATGCATATCGAGCATAAAGTTATACAATGCACGCTCAAGTCGCGCACCTAGTCCCCGATAATAAAGGAAGCGACTTCCCGACACTTTAGCTCCTCTTTCAAAATCTAAAATGTTAAGAGCTTCTCCAATCTCCCAATGCGGTTTTGGCTCGAATCCGAATTCTTTTGGAGTTCCCCACCGTCTTTGCTCTTCGTTTTGGGCCTCGTCTTCACCTACTGGCACACCTCGTCCCGGCAAGTTTGGTAATGTCACTGCTATATCATAAAATGCTTGTTCTGTATCTTCAAGATCGCGTTCTAAGTCCTTGATAGTTTGGCTAATAGTTTTCATTTCAAGGATTAGATCATCAGCAGATTCTTTTTGCCTCTTCAAAACTGCAATTTTTTCCGTCACTTGATTACGAGTTTGCTTCAGATGTTCACTTTTTTGAATTAATTCTCGTCTTTTCTCATCTAAATCACGATAATCGTTAATGGTTTGCTCGTCAACACCACGTGTCACTAAGGCTTTCTTCAAACTGTCAAAATCTTCTCTTACTAATTTGTTATCTAACATTGCTCTTCCTCCTTGTATTAAAAAAGACCATTCCATCATCCTAACAACCTCACAGCTGCTAGGGACGATAAAACGGTCGATCATCGCGGTGCCACCCTGTTTTGATCCAACTCTCTACCATTGCATAGAATGGGATCACTCTTAAACAAAATAACGGTTTGCCGCCGCAATAACTTATTCTGATAACTCAAGTTATGTGGGTCACTTCAGTTTCGTTACTGACACTCCTTATGGATTCATTAGTTTCGACCAAGTGCCTCTCACCTACCGGCGCCTCTCTTGATGGCTTCTCTAACTACTACTTAAAGAGATTGTTCATTATTGTAATGTGTTTTTTCCTATAGTTACTCTTATTATAGCGTAAGGTTCTGTACTGTCAACCTTACAAAATTGCATTTATGAATTCTCTGGCACTACTCCATAAATCTTTGACAAATTGTGAAATGACACGCCCAGCTCGTACGAATATATTGGCTTTAGCAACAGAATCACTGGCCACTGCATCGGATTCTGCTTCACTCTTTCTACCAGCAATAAAACCTAAATCATCCGTTACTGTTAGGGCAACTTTACCTAACTTTTCACCCTTCTCAATTGGCGCTTCTATCTTGCCATCGCTCGTCGTTAATCCTTTAACTGGTGTAAATACAGCTTCCAGGTCCATTTCAACCGTTCCAATTGGTGCCATCATCACCACATTCGATCCGTAAGAGATTCCGACTTCTTTTTCTTTACCCTTGATGACAGGGATACTTTTGACATGACTAACAGGATCTCCAGCATTGGCAATTGTTGTCTTCTTGAAATTCTCAAACGTAAAATCTAGTAACTGTGCTGTTGCATGAAATCTTTCCTCAGCTTCTGAAGAGCCGATAACAACAGTAATCACACGAAAATCATCTTTTTTGGCTGTTCCAGTAAAAGATGCTCCCGACCCATCTGTTGTCCCGGTCTTTAACCCGTCAACGCCTTCGTAGTAACTATCATAACCTTCTAACATATGGTTGTAACTGTGCATTTTTATTGTTGTGTTAGCATCAGCACGAAAATCGACAGTTGGTTGTGCTGTAATATCTAAGACTTCAGGAAAGTCTGTCAATAAGTGATATGCTACTGTAGCCACATCTCTAGCGGACATCTCGTTTTCAGCATCTGGATCTAAACTATCATCTTCTTTTTCAAGTCTGTATTTATTTGGTAGACCAGAAGCATTTAATAGGATAGCATCATTAATTCCCCAACCAGATACAAGGTCATTCATCTTGGTCACAAAGTATTCTTCACTACCAGCAATCAATTCAGCTAAAGCAATGGCTGATCCATTTGCTGAATAGACTAAAACACTCTCTAATAGTTCTTTAACGGTATAGACTTCATAGGCACTCAATGGCACATTTGAAAGTTCCATATTGTTACTGATTGTAGCAACATAATCACTGATTGGCACTGTGTCGTCCCAAGCAATCTGTCCTTCTTCGATTGCTTGATAAATCAAGTATACCGTGATTAGCTTCGTCATTGACGCGATTGGTAGGCGTTCGCTCCCGTTTTGATCCACTAATACTTTGCCCGTCTCAAGGTCCGCCACTAAAGCCCCCTTAGCGTCGACAGATGGGGCGTTAGCCGGCTCGGCTGCTTTAATGACAGTTGGAGTCATTACACCTAGAACAAATAGCAAAAGGCCTAGTACTGCTCGTTTGATACTTTTTTTTGATTTCAAGTCACTTTCTCCTAACTCATTTCATCATTCTTATCCATATTAGCCGAAAAAAAGAACGAGAACAATTACATCCTCGATCTTTTTTGTTTTTTTATTTAAATGACTGCCGCCACAAGTCTCTCACCATTTTCTTTTGGCTTAGATTTGACGAACGGCTTCTTCGGTCTCTGATTGATCTTTTGACTCTAATGGTAGGATCACAATAAAACGGGTTTTATCATCATCACTTGTCACTTCAATACGACCACCATGGAGCATAACGATATTTTCAGAGATGGCAAGCCCTAAACCTGACCCTCCAGTCTCGACTGACCGAGAGGCTTCTACCCGATAAAACCGATTGAACAAATGATCAATCGCTTCTTTTGGAATTTTCTCACCGTTGTTTTCTACCGTAATAAATACTTCTTTTTTTTCGTTATCAACATAATCCGAGACTTTGATATAGGTTGCATGCTCTCCATATTTCAAGGCATTTGTAATCAAATTGCTAAAAACACGGACCATCCGATCAGGATCAAGATCAATCACTAGATTGCTGTTCTCAGAGTCTAAAGTGATTGTAACTCCCTTTTTTTCAGCTTCCCACTCAAACTCTGCACAAACTTGTTCCAAAAATTTTGTGAGCACAATATTTCTTTTTTGCAAATGAGTAGCAATAGAACGAGTTGTTGTATATTCAAACAAATCATCGACCAAATGCTTCATCTGCTTTGCTTTTTTATCGGCGATATCAATGTATCGTTTGACCTCTTCTTCATTTTCAAATTGGCCATCACGCACTAATCCCAGATATCCTATTATAGAAGTCAATGGCGTCCGGATATCATGCGACACATTCGTAATCAGTTCATCCTTTGATTGTTCAATCTTACGCTCTTCGCTCATCGCCTTAACGGTGTTTTGCACCAAAGCATTAATACTGGTAACAACCTTTCCCATGTCTCCTCTTACCTGAAAAGGAATCTGGTAATCGATGTGGCCTTCAGCAATATAATGCAACTCGTCCAAAATGTGGGTAAGTTGCATTTGACGATAACGTCTAATTAAACGCCATGCTGTAATGGCTGTACCGCCTATTACAGATAACCAGGTAAAGATAATATTGTATAATTGCAGATTTCTAGGCGTTATAGACCACTGCTGTCTAATAGAATAGCTAGGCCCCAATCCAAGTAAGGGGGCTTCCAACAATTGTTTGATGATGATTTGGATGCCCAAATAAATCAAATAGATCAAAGCAATCGTAAAAACACCCTCGAAAATTAGCTCTCCAATTTCCCTTTTGGACAATTGTAGTTGCTCCATATCTACTGGAGAACGGGTATGGCTATTTTTATGATTTGATGTTGGATTATCATTTATCTTCAATCTTGTAGCCAACTCCCCAAACCGTTTCAATCACTTTATCACCATCAGTGGCTTCAGCAATTTTATCTCTCAAGTGACTGACATGGACCATGACTGTTTTAGCTGACACGATACTTTCTTGTTGCCAAACGATTTCGAAAATTTCATCTGTACTATACACACGATTGGTATGACTTGCCAACAGATAAAGAATACCAAATTCAAGTGCAGTTAATTGAATTTGTTTGCCTGTCAAAGTCGTTACTTCATGTGATGCCTTATTGATAATCAATGGCCCTACCTCTATTTGTTCAGGGGAGTCGCTTTCAGGACTGATATGACTTCTTCTCATGAGTGATTTTACACGAGCAACCACTTCTAGTGGATTGAATGGTTTCGTCACATAATCATCCGCCCCAGTTGTAAGTCCTTGAATCTTATCCATATCGGTTGATTTAGCACTAAGCATCAAAATAGGGAGCGTTGTATTCGTTTCTCTGATTTCTTTCAATACTTCGATGCCATTCTTTTTCGGCATCATGATATCTAAGATCATCATGGCGATATCAGGATACTCATTTAACTTGGCTAAAGCTTGCGCCCCATCGTAAGCTTTGATGATATCAAAATCATCATTTTTCAAGTAAATCGTCAATAAATCCACAATTTCACGATCATCATCTACAACTAATAACTTCATAATTTATATCCCCCTATTGCGTCCGTATACATTTTTTTGATAAAAGTACTCACTAGCATCTTTCTTCCTAGCATATCTCTTCCTATGTATCACACACCTACATCATACACAATTACTGCTATAATCTAAAAACGTTATCCCTAAACTTGATAAAAGTTTAAGAATTCTGTGAGAAACACCTGAATGCGTTTGAATTTTTAGTCGTAACGTGGTATTTTAGTCAATAAACAAAATCACATAACCAATCGCTAAAAATTTGAGGAGGCTTATCAACGTGACCAATTGGGACGCTAAATTTAGTAAGCAAGGGTTGACCTTTGACGATGTCCTATTAGTACCACAAGCTAGTGATGTTTTACCACACGACGTGGATCTCTCTGTAAAACTAGCTAAAAACTTGCAACTGAATATTCCTATTATGAGTGCCAGCATGGACACTGTGACAGATGCCAAAATGGCAATCTCCATAGCCCGTCAAGGTGGACTAGGTGTTATCCATAAAAATATGAGTATTGCTGATCAAGCTGAACAAGTTACAATCGTAAAACGATCTGAAAACGGTGTGATTATCAATCCTTTCTTTTTGACACCGGACCATCTCGTCAGTGATGCCGAAGATTTAATGAGTCGCTACCGTATCAGCGGCGTCCCCATTGTGGACGATCTAGTGGAGAAAAAGCTTGTCGGTATATTAACGAACAGAGATCTCCGTTTCATCACCGACTACACTATCCCAATCAAAGATGTCATGACAACTGAAAGCTTAGTGACAGCTCCAGTTGGAACATCACTAAGTCAGGCAGAAGCGATTTTGCAACAACACAAAATCGAAAAACTGCCTTTAATCGATGCAGAAGGTCATTTATCCGGTTTGATCACAATCAAAGATATTGAACGCATCATTGAGTACCCTAACTCTGCTAAAGATGAGCATGGCAGATTATTAGTGGCAGCAGCAGTAGGAATCACTTCAGATACATTTGAAAGAACTGCGGCTTTATTAGCTGCTGGAGCTGATGCCATCGTCATTGATACCGCTCATGGTCACAGTGCCGGTGTGATTCGAAAAATCAAAGAAATTAGAGCACAATTCAAAGACGCCACTCTTATTGCTGGTAACGTTGCAACTGCTGAAGCAACCCGTGCTTTATTTGAAGCTAATGTCGATGTTGTCAAAGTTGGGATCGGCCCTGGCTCTATTTGTACCACTCGTGTCGTAGCAGGCGTCGGCGTGCCACAAATCACAGCCATTTACGACTGTGCGACAGCCGCTAAAGAGTTTGGAAAAACTGTCATTGCAGATGGTGGTATCAAGTATTCTGGCGATATCGTAAAAGCTCTCGCAGCTGGTGGTCATGTAGTCATGCTCGGAAGCATGTTAGCTGGAACAGATGAATCTCCTGGCGAATTTGAAATTTTCCAAGGAAGACGTTTCAAAACCTATCGTGGTATGGGTAGCTTGGCCGCAATGGAAAAAGGATCAAGTGATCGTTACTTCCAAAGTAAAAACGAAGCCAACAAACTCGTCCCTGAAGGTATTGAAGGACGTGTTGCATATAAAGGGTCTGCCAAAGATATCCTATTCCAAATGATTGGTGGCCTACAAGCCGGAATGGGTTATGTCGGAGCAGCTAATCTGAAAGAGCTCAGAGAAAACTCTAAATTCGTTAGAATGTCTGGCGCTGGGTTGAGAGAATCGCACCCCCACGATGTCCAAATTACAAAAGAAGCCCCCAACTACTCTTCCCAATAATTTATTTTTTACAACATTTAAAACAACACTAAAAGAGCTTCGGATTGTTATATCCGAAGCTCTTTTGCTGTTAATTTTTATCTATAAGCCTATTCAAAGCCTATTCAGACTGGGTCAGAACGCACCGCCTCCGCCGCCTCCGCCGGAACCGCCACTTGATCCACCACTGAATCCACCACCACCGCCACTATAGTTACTACCACTAGAACTTGGTGTGGAGGAAGCTATAGCTGTCGCGTTAGATTGTGTCAACCGATTTTGGAACATCAAGGAACTAGCACCGTGGTAGTAATACATACTAGCTAAGTACCCTTGATCTAATTGTTCTGGAGGGATGTATGTTTCCATTGCCTTCGCAACTTTCTCTGCTTCCCCTAAAACGATGGCATAGACTAAATATTTCTCCCATAAAATAATGGAGCCCACTTCTGCCATATCAAGCGTACTGATATCCTTCAACATTTGCGTAAATGCATCCCATTTTTGTTTCTCAACTATACCTTCTTTGGTGTAATTTTTAGGATACAAGAACGAGATTACAACGTTTATCATCAGCATTGCGATTAAAATAGCCATAGAAATGAAAATATAGGGGAATATATACTGCCCAAAATCCAAGAAGTTTAGTCGCGGTACCAAGACTATTACTGCTCCAATTAGAATGGTTCCCACAAAAGCATAGCGTGAGACTTTAGCAACAAAACCACCAATGCCCTTATCACTTTTTTTGGAAGTATTCTTATCAGCAATATAGCCAAACCCTTTTGCATCACTTTTGACTTTCGTTGTAAAGGTCGTATATTTCCCTCTAAATCTCTTTTGTTTCTTCTTAGCAAAAGCTTCAACTTCATCTAAAGTAACGGTTTGACGATCACCAATTACATTAAAGTACCAATCGATCAGATGTTTCTCATAATCATCTAGTCTTTCATCGTGATCAGACAATAATGTTAAGCGATAATCTGTGTCACTAGCACCAAAAGCTTTTTTTAACTTTCCAACAGACTTTTCGATCGGTGCAATCTCAATAACATGGCGACGAACTAGATCCATGATAGTAGCTGATAATTCATCTGCCCCAACCTCTTTACCATAAACGGCAGGTTTTAATAGTGCAGGCTTGATATCACTCGGGGGCTCGAACAAATGGTCAGGAATATTTTCTTTTAAACGATTGAGGCCTTGACGCTTTTTATATAGGACATAACCATTTAGCGCAAACGTTCCTATTGCAAGGAGGGATGTCCCCCCTATTAAGAATTTTCCTATTCTAGCAGCTTTTTCTTTTTGTTCTTGCTCACGTTTGATTTGATTAGCAGTTTCTTCTGCCATTGCCCTTTCATCAGACATGATTTGATCTAGTTTGTCTTCCGCAACGACATTCGTATTAGCTTGAACAATTCTTGTTGGGAAAACAATATTGGCTTCCATAAATTGACCAGCTGGATTATAAGGAATTTTCAAAGTGACCGTTTGATTATCATCACCAATGGTAATGTCACCAGACAGTGCCCCATGAGCCCATCCCTTCAATTCACCAGACTCAACAGGCTCTGGTAATCTGATTGTTGCGGTCACATTCGACAATCCAGCTGACCAGTTACTCCCAATTAATTTTCGATTATACTGAGCTGTATCATTATAATTGATGACAAAATGAGGAAGATCATAGTCAACTTGTAAGATAACTGTCTCATCATCACCAGGAACAAAAATTTTATTCTTCCAAATCCCTGAAGCGTTCGTTTGCTCATAGGTAAAAGGTTGCTCTGAACTATTTTCAGTGGCTTCCTTGGACTCTCCACCACGTGTTATCGTCAGCTTGAAATTTTGTGGTTCTTCTGGTAAACCGTTCGTATCGAGGTCGTATAAAAGACCATTGAACTCTCCATCAAATCGATACTCATACCGTTCTTTTACCTTAGCAGTCCCATCTGGTTGAATTGCAACATCTATTGTAACGGGATCAATGTCAAAACTCGTATCTGCTTTTACTGTTGCCTGTTTGGTCAGCATAAAAAGACTGAGAACCAATGCCAGGCACCAAAACAGCTGCTTAAGTCTAACCTTCATAGCGTCACTCCTATCGGTTTGTGATCCACAATTGTCTTTAAGTGGATTTGTGCTAATGAACATAGTATTGAATGTCTACGTGTCCTGTGGTCTTTTTAGGCTTAAACTAGATTTCCTTTTTAAAGTTAGAAGATAGTCCCTCTAACATCAAAGTGTTTCTTAAACATTATTTTACCAAGAATCGCTACAGCACCGATAATAATATAGCCTGCAGCTGGCAAGGCAATGTTAAGACTAGCTGGTACAAGAAGAGGTATAGACACAATAGCTAGTAACCATACTGCCATAACACCTAGTGAAACGAGTAGATATTTGAAATAGCCTTTCTTTCCTTTTTTTCTTTCAGCAGTTGGAAGATGGTTTGATAAGACAATAATCATCAGACCACCAGCGATAAAGTTCATCAACAAGGTGATCAATCCCATTGGTTGGGCATCTTTTTGATTGATTAATAATGATATTCCAGATATCAAGGCAAATATTCCGCCTAGTAGTAAACCACCATCTACCCCTATTTGCCATGCTGGTGATTTACCATCGACATTAGTATCGCCTGTCTCACCAGAGATAATTTTTTCACTATACTCCGTCAACGTACCATAAAGTTGTCTTGCAGTGACACCACTTTTTTGCTTTTCAACCAATTCAATGACCATCGGATCAATGATAGCATCTCGTTCTGGAAGACTGTAATTTGCTGCTTCCAGAATTTTATTGAGTTCGAAGAGATATTGATCATTTCTTTTGGTCAATTGTTTCTTTGTTTCATCTATTGATTGCACTACAGTTGATTCATTTTTCTCTGATTCGGTCATTTTTTTGCCCCCCGGAAACCTAGCTTAAAACTGTCTCATTACACATTAAATCTAAATAGCATGACATCGCCATCTTGAACGACATAGTCCTTACCTTCTAATCGCACTTTTCCAGCCTCTTTGGCGCCTTGCATACCATGGTATGCTATTAGATCTTCGTAAGACACCGTTTCAGCTCTGATGAACCCTTTCTCAAAATCAGAATGGATGATTCCGGCTGCTTGCGGAGCCTTCATTCCCTTCTTAAAAGTCCATGCACGAACTTCTGGTTCTCCAGCTGTAAAATAGGTAGCAAGACCCAATAACGAATATGCCTTTTTAATCAAGGTATCTAAGCCTGATTGTGCAATACCCATTTCTTCTAAAAACAGCGACTTCTCTTCTGGCTCAAGCTCTGCTACTTCTTCTTCTACTTGGGCACAAACTGGTACAACTTCTGCCTGTTCCTTTGCAGCATACTCTTTCACTGCGTTCACAAATTTATTGCCTTCAATATCACTTAATTCATCTTCTGAAATATTGGCAATATATAAGACAGGTTTCATCGTCAGCAAGAAATAATTCTTAACAATCGGTAATTCTTCATCCGTGAAGTTGATGGATCGTGCTGGCAGACCCTCTTCCAACGTTGGCTTCAATTTATCTAAAACAGCAAGCTCGGCACTTGCTCCCTTTTCTTTAGCCTTCGCCATTTTGAATACACGAGAATAACGCTTGTCGACTGTCTCTAAGTCAGCCAATACTAATTCGAGGTTAATGGTTTCAATATCTGCGATTGGATCAATCTTTCCACTCACATGCGTTATGTTTTCATCTTCAAAACATCGCACCACATGGCAAATAGCATCTACTTGGCGGATATGACTCAAAAACTTGTTTCCTAAGCCTTCTCCTTTACTAGCACCCTTTACGATCCCTGCAATATCTGTAAATTCAAAGGTTGTTGGAACTGTTTTTTTAGGATGTACAAGTTCCGTCAATCGATCTAATCGTTCATCTGGCACTTCAACGACTCCAACATTTGGGTCGATTGTTGCAAAAGGATAATTTGCTGCCTCAACACCTGCTTTAGTTATTGCATTGAAAAGTGTCGATTTCCCGACATTTGGTAACCCAACGATTCCCGCTGTTAATGGCATTATTAGTCACTCTTTCTATGGTTAGTTAACTTAATTTCAATCAGCTGATGATAAAACGCGTTTTAGCTTACGATCAAACTCTCGTCTTGGCATCATTACTATTTGCTGACATTTTTGACATTGTATTTTGATATCCATGCCCATCCGGATTACTTTCCACTCATTAGTCTGGCAGGCATGAGGTTTTTTCATTTCAACTATATCATTCAATTGATAGTTTTTATTGACCATTACCTATCATACCTCCTCAAGATTGAACCCTTAATAATGACATGTGCATCACTGACAGACTCATCACTGACAGACTCATCCCATTATTGTCTCAATCATCTAGTTCTATTCCCAATACATCTAGGATACGCATCAAATCAGAAGACGATAAATACTCTATCTGGATTTTTCCAGAATCTTTTTGAGGTCCAGCGGGGTTGATCGAGACTGAAGTACCAAACTTATCCATCAAGCGATCTTCACTTGCTAGAATATAAGGTGATTTTTTGATTTCTTTCCGCTCTCTTTTTGGTTTTTGCTTAGGCGCATCCAAAATCGTTTGAATCAGTTCTTCTGTTTGTCTAACAGTCAATCCTTTTTTGATAATATCTTTCGTGAGGTCAACGATATCACGTTCATTGCTTAAAGCCAATAACGCTCTTGCATGACCAACAGATAATTGGTTTTCTTCTAATGCGGTTTGCGTTTTGACTGGCAATGACAATAGCCGAACAAAATTTGCAATATAGGGTCTACTTTTCCCAACCCGCATTGCGACATCCTGTTGGGTCAATTTTAATTCTTTCATCAGCGTTTGGTAGGCTTTAGCTTCTTCAATAGCATTCAAGTCTTCCCGTTGTAGATTTTCAACAACAGCTATTTGAATCATCGTTTCTTCATTATAATCACGAATAATAGCTGGAATGGTTTCTTTTTGAGCTAACTTACTAGCCCTTAGCCTTCTTTCTCCAGCAATCACATCATAACCTTTGATTGTTGATCGACGAACAATAATCGGCTGAAAAACACCATTTTCAGTAATGGAATCGGCTAACTCTTGTAGACTCGTTTCATCGAAGAGTTGCCTTGGTTGATAAGGATTAGGCCTGATATCAGACACTTTGAGAATCACAACAGATTCTTCATCATGGTTGATCTCTTCAATCGCTTCTAAAGAATCTTCATCATAGGCAGAATTGAACAATGCATCGATTCCCCGTCCTAAACCTTTATTATGTTTTTTAACCATTTGCCATCACTTCCTTAGACAAGCTCAAATAGACCTCTGCACCCTTAGATTTCGGATCATAATCAATGATTGATTGTCCATAACTTGGTGCTTCTGAAAGTCGTACATTCCTTGGAATAATCGTTTGGTAAACCTTTTCTTGAAAATACTTGATCACTTCATTTTTGACTTCCGTTCCCAGATTCGTCCGTGCATCAAACATCGTCAGTAGAACACCTTCAATTTTTAAGCGAGAATTAAAATGCTTTCGAACCATGGTAATGGTATTCATCAATTGTGATAATCCTTCAAGCGCATAATACTCACATTGGACGGGAATCAAAACCGTGTCACTTGCTGTAAATGCATTGATTGTTAAATGCCCTAACGAGGGTGGACAATCTATCAATATAAAATCATAAGTTGTTTCAAGCGATTGAATCGCCTGATTCAATCGTTGCTCCCTTTTTTGTTGCGTGGTCAACTCGATTTCAGCACCGGCCAGCTGGATGCTAGAAGGAACGACCCATAACCCTTCACGTGAAGATGGTTGAATCACGTCGACTAAGGGAACATCATTGATCAAAACGTCATAAAGATCGTCTTCTAAACTTCCACGATTGATGCCTAATCCACTAGTCGCATTTCCTTGAGGATCAGCATCGATGAGCAACACTTTTTGACCATTATACGCTAATGCGGCTCCTAAATTGACGGTCGACGTCGTCTTACCGACACCACCCTTTTGATTTGCAACTGAAATAATTCGGGTCACTGCGTTTCCTCCATTCTACCTTGATAGATCACTTGTATCCCTTTGACTCATTCCTTACACGATTGACTAAAAATCGCAATAATTCTACTATATCGTACCAAAAAAAAAGAAGATAAACCATAGAGGTTGTAGCACAAGCGTTCAACTTTATGCCATAAGGCAAGATAGCAGAAAATTTGTAATTTTTGAGCTAGATTGACTTATGGACGAAAAGTTGCTTGGGCTACACCGTTTAATAGAGGTTGTTCAATCAGCGCTTAGCTTCGAGAGATAAGGAAAGCTACCTGAAAATTTTTAATTTTCAAGGGAGATTAACTTATAGTCGAAGAAGCTGATGATTGAACACCGTTTAATAGAGGTTGTAGCACAAGCTCCTTCTTTTACCCAAATAGCGACCTATCTGAAAACAAGACCTTAAAAAACTGTGACATAGCCGTTGTCACAGTTTTACTAAGCGAAAGTTTTCTTCATATGATGATTGGGCCTATCTCTTTACACTAACATCATCCATCTAACTACTTTATCCATATACTTTACCTTACAACATTACCAACTATCTAGCACAACCACTAGTTCATCACTAACATTACTCAGTTGTAACAATATCATAAACCAATGGTGGTAACTCTGGTTTTTCCCCAATTTCAATCGTGCCATACAACTTATCTTCTACTTCTGAAACATCTTCTCGGTTACTATAAATTGTTAGAAGAGACTCGCCAGCAGTGACATGATCACCGATTCTTTTGTGCATCACGAGACCAACACCATAATCGATTTCGTCATCCTTAACAGCTCTGCCTGCTCCTAATAGCATCGCAGCAAGGCCAATTTGCTCAGCATCTTTAATATTGACGTACCCACTCGTAGTTGCCGGTAAATCAAATTGATAGGTTGCTTGTGGTAAGAAGTCGTAAGTCGTCACTACTTCTTCATTACCGCCTTGTGCCTTGATCAATTTTTGAAACTGTTCAAGTGCTTTTCCACTTGTAATCTGTTCTTTTAACAGTTGCTTAGCCTCAGCTACTGTAGTAGCTTTTTGAGCTAATACAACCATTTGTGCTCCAAGTTCAAACGCAAGATCTGTTAAAGCTTTAGGCCCTTTCCCCTTCAAAACCTCTATGGCTTCGATAACTTCCAGGGCATTACCAACTGCATTTCCTAATGGTTGCGACATATCTGAGATGACAGCCACTGTTTTCCGACCAGCATCATTACCAATTTGTACCATCGCCTCAGCAAGTTTCCGAGCCTCTTCTGGTGTCTTCATAAAGGCACCAGACCCTACTTTGACATCTAAGCAAATAGCATCAGATCCAGCCGCTATTTTTTTACTCATGATTGAACTTGCAATCAACGGGATACTCCCCACTGTTGCCGTCACGTCTCTTAGGGCATATAATTTCTTATCGGCAGGAGTCAAATTACCTGTTTGTCCTACAATCGCGATTTTATCACGATTGACATGAGCAATGAACTCTTTAGTCGTCAACTCAATATGAAATCCTGGGATTGATTCTAGTTTGTCGATTGTCCCACCTGTGTGGCCTAGGCCTCTACCAGACATCTTGGCAACTGGAATCCCCAACGAAGCTACTAGTGGACCTAACACGAGCGTCGTCGTGTCCGCTACACCACCAGTTGAATGTTTATCCACTTTGACACCATTGATTTTTGAAAGATCGATAGTATCTCCCGACTTGACCATTGCTCTTGTGAGCCATAAACGTTCATCAGGCGTCATATCTTTAAAATAGATTGCCATGAGCAAAGCACTCATTTGATAGTCTGGAATAGTTTCTTCGGTATACCCTTTGATCAAAAAGTCAATTTCCTGTTTCGTCAATGCTTTTCCGTGTTGCTTCTTCTCAATCAATTCAACGACGCGCATAATGACTCTCCTTAGTTATTCTCTTTGGCCTCTTCTAAAACGATTTGAACGCCAGCACTTGCACCAATCCTGGTTGCACCAGCTGCAATCATATCACGTGCTTCTGACAAGTTATGGACACCACCTGAGGCCTTGACCCCTACAGTATCAGGGACAGCTGCACTCATGATTTTGACTGCTTCAATAGTCGCGCCGCCAGTCGAGAATCCAGTAGACGTCTTCACGAAATCTGCTCCTGCTTTTACTGCCAATTCGCTAGCCTTTTTTATCTCTTCATCTTTCAATAGACAAGTCTCTAAAATAACCTTGACCACTGCTTTATGATTACTAGCTTCAACAACGGCACGAATGTCTTTTTCAACGGTGTCGTAGTCATGGTCGATCATTGCCCCAATGTTTATAACCATATCGATTTCTTGTGCCCCATTATTGATAGCATCGGTAGCTTCAAAAGCTTTAACTGTAGTCGTGTTGGCTCCCAGAGGAAATCCAATAACCGTACAGACTAAGACATTTGAGTCTTTTAGTTGCTCACTAGCATAGTTGACCCAAAACGGATTGACGCAAACAGAAGCAAATTGATACTGTTTTGCTTCTGCGATTAATTGGTCTATTTGCTTCTTCGTCGTATTGGGTTTAAGAGCTGTATGATCAACAAAACTTGCAATAGTTGTCATGTTAATTTCTCACCTTTCATCGTGTCTTTAAACTGTCATTAGAAACTAGAATCACATCATCATACGATAGGGTTTCTATTTGGTTTGCCGGCTTGTCTTGGATACTTTCGGGGTGTTTTTTTAACTTTTTCAATCAAAATGATATCTCTATCACTGTGGTCGCTAGGTAAGGTCAAAGAAACGCTTTTAACAACTTTTCCGCCTAAAACTGTGATTGCTTTTTGAGCCATAAGTTCTTCCTCTTGTGCCTTTGCCCCTTTTAATGCTGCAAAATGACCGGATACCCGAGCAAACGGCAAACAGAGTTCTGCCAACACATTCAATCGTGCGACTGCTCTTGCAGTCACTAGATCAAATCTTTCTCGTAGTAGCGGGTCTTGACCTGCATCTTCTGCTCTTTGATGGATTAACGTCACATCTTCCAGCCCCAAGTCATCACTTAACTCTTTTAGGAATGTAATCCGCTTATTTAAAGAATCAACGATTGTAACTTTCAAATGAGGAAAAACGATTTTCAGTGGGATACTCGGAAAACCAGCTCCCGCTCCAACATCCATGATAGTCGAAACCTGAGATAGGTCCATCACAGCAGTCAAAGATAAAGAATCATAAAAATGCTTTTCATACACTTCTGATTGATCAGTAATGGCAGTCAAATTGATTTTCCCATTCCAAGTCGTTAGTAAGTCATAATAACGGTCAAACTGTTCCAACTGTTTATCTGTTAGGTCGATCTGCCAGTTTTGTGCAATCATTTCGGTGAATTGCAACTCATCCATTCGTGGCACTCCTTCTCCTGTGACATCCTTCTCTTGTCTTATTATCTATCTTACCTTATTTTACTTTAGCGATTCTACCTTGTTCAACATAAATCATCAAAACAGAGATATCAGCTGGGTTAACGCCACTGATTCGACTTGCTTGAGCGATTGTTTCAGGTTGAATCAATTTTAGCCGTTGCTTAGCTTCAGTCGCTAGTCCGTTGATGGCATCGTAATCGATATGTTCAGGTATTTTCTTTTCTTCCATTCGTTTGAGCTTCTTCACTTTTTCGATGGCTTTAGCGATATATCCTTCATATTTGACTTGTATCTCGACTTGTTCCTTTTCTTCAACAGTCAACGTCTCACTACTAGGAGCAAATTCCAACAAACGGTCATAGCTTATTTCTGGTCGTTTCAACAATTCACTGAATAGTATGCCATCTTTTAAAGGAGCTGATCCAATTTCAGTCAAGTAGTTACTAACTGGATCGTTAGGTTTAAAGCGAAATTGTGTAATACGCTTTAATTCTGCTTTGATTGCAGCTTTTTTCTCACAGAAGTTGGCATACCGTTGATCATCAATCATTCCTAGCTCGTGGCCCTTTTCGGTCAATCTGAGATCTGCATTATCATGCCGTAAAAGTAACCGATATTCAGCACGAGATGTCAACAAACGGTATGGTTCCGTTGTTCCTTTTGTGACAAGGTCATCAATCATCACACCAATATAGGCATCACTTCTCTTAAGAATAAACGGCTCTTTATCTTGGGCCTTGAGTGCAGCGTTGATGCCTGCCATAATACCCTGCCCAGCAGCTTCTTCATAGCCTGACGTCCCATTCATTTGTCCGGCAGTAAACAAGGCGTTTATCCGTTTTGTCTCGAGTGATGGACGTAGTTGATGTGGAATCATCACGTCATATTCAATCGCATAACCCGGTCGCATCATCTTAACTTGTTCAAGACCTGGAACACTCTTGATCATTTCTACTTGTATTTCTTCAGGTAGCGACGTTGATAAACCTTGAAGGTACACTTCATCTGTCATTTCACCTTCCGGTTCCAAAAAGATTTGGTGTCTTGGCTTATCACTAAACCGAACGATTTTATCTTCAATTGAGGGACAATACCTAGCTCCAACACCTTCTACGATGCCGGTAAACATTGGTGCACGATCTAGGTTTTCTCGAATAATCTCATGTGTTTCTTCTGTGGTATAGGTCAACCAACATGGAACTTGGTCTGTGCGATAGCTTTCTAAATCGGAGGTAAAGCTGAAAAGATGTGGTTCAACATCTCCAGGTTGTATCTCCGTCTTAGAATAATCAATCGTATTGCCGTGAACGCGCGGTGGCGTCCCTGTCTTAAACCTTGCTAACTCAAAACCAAGTTCTAATAGATGTTCCGACAATTTGATACTTGGTTGGCTATTATTAGGACCGGAAGAATACTTTAGCTCTCCAATAATAATTTGCCCTCTAGAAGAGGTTCCAGCAGTCAAAACAACTGCTTTTGACCGATAGATCGCACCTGTGTGGGTAATAATACCTCGGGCGGTTCCTTCTTCAATCACAAGACGTTGTGCAATGCCTTGTTTTAAGTCTAGATGGTCCTCTAACTCGATTGTATGTTTCATTGTTTGGGCATACAGAGCCTTATCTGCTTGTGCCCTGAGTGCCCTAACAGCTGGTCCTTTACCAGTATTCAATAAACGCATTTGAATATAGGTTTTATCGATATTTCGGCCCATTTCACCACCTAGGGCATCGATTTCTCTTACAACAACGCCTTTAGCTGGTCCACCTATGGAAGGATTACAAGGCATAAACGCCAACATCTCCAAATTAAGGGTCAACAATAGCGTATTTTGCCCCATTCGAGCACTCGCAAGAGCTGCTTCACATCCGGCATGTCCGGCCCCAACGACAATCACATCATAAGATCCTGCTTCATATGTTCTCATTTTTTCACCTATTTTCCTAAACAAAATTGACTAAACAATTGTGTCAACAACTCATCTTGAACACTTTCGCCTGTTATTTCACCAAGTAAGTCCCAAGCCCTGGTAAAATCGATTTGAATCAAATCTACTGGTACTTGCTGCTCACAGGCATTCAATACCTCATCAAGACATTTATCTGCCTTCTTCAAGAGATCGATATGTCTAACATTTGAGATATAAGTCGCATCTCTTTCTGCGATCTTACCATCCATAAAGAGATCCATAATACTTTTTTCTAATGCATCGATGCCAACTTGTTCAAGCATGGAGGTTTCGATTACTTGATCAGTGGTCACCAATAGTAACTCTAGCTGTACACGATCCAACTGTTGGGTTAGATCCGTCTTATTCAATAAGATTAGTCTTTTCTTGTCTGCTGTGGCAGCAATCAAGGCCCTATCTGATTCACTTAACGGTTCTGAACGATTGAGGAGCAGTAATACTAAGTCTGCTTCTTCTAAAGCTTTACGACTACGGGCCACACCAATTTGCTCTACAACATCAGTTGTCTCCCGAATTCCTGCTGTATCAACTAGCTCTAGTGGAATACCATTGATAGTGATTGTCTCCTCAATCGTATCTCTGGTGGTCCCGGCAACTTCCGTCACGATTGCTTTCTCTTCTTGAATCAAATTATTCAATAAACTCGATTTTCCGACATTAGGTCGTCCAATGATAGCCGTTTTAATCCCGTCTCTGATGATTCTTCCTTGTCGAGATTGTTTCAGTAGTTCAGCAATCCGTTCCTTGATGTGCTTAGCCGTATGACTGAGTGCTGTAAGTGAGATATCTTCCGCATCGTCATATTCAGGATAATCGATTGTCACTTCTACTTGAGCTAGTGTCTGTAACATCTCCTGTCTAAGGTCTTTGATTTTACTTGATAATCGGCCACTCAATTGGCCCATTGCAAGATCCATCGCTCGATCGCTCTTCGCTTTGATCAAATCCATCACTGCTTCTGCTTGAGAAAGGTCTATCCTACCGTTTAAGAATGCTCGTTTTGTAAACTCACCTGGTTCCGCTAACCTAGCACCCGCATCTAACAAATTTTCTAAAATGCGTTTTACCGCTTGATTGCCACCATGACAATTGATTTCTATAACGTCTTCACGCGTGAACGTTTTTGGAGCTCTCATCACACTGACCATCACTTCGTCAATATCTTGTCCTAAATCATTGCTGACAACTTTTCCGTAATTGATTGTATGGCTCTTTACAGCCGATAATGACTGATGGTGCACTAAACGCACAATGTGATTGCATATGGTTATTGCATCCGGACCACTCACACGTACGATTCCAATAGCCCCTTCGCCAAGTGCCGTTGAGATAGCTGCAATTGTATCTACTTCATTGATCATTTTGGTCCTCCTTTTTGTTATTTTATAAACCGTTGACTAAGACCGAGATTCTTGATACTCAGTATCTCATTGCCTCATTGTCTTGATACTTATTATCTGTTGAATACAAGAGTTTAAAACTCATAGCACCATTTCCAATAAAAAAAGTGCATACTACTCCCTTATATGGGAGTGTACACACTTTGACTGTGAAAACTCTGTTTTATTATACCGAAAAAAAGCATAATTGCAACGTTTAGACGCTACTTTCCCAATTTTTCGCTATTACTTTTAGCTACTGCCTTATCTTCTTGACCCATCACTCAGTCGATAGCTATCAACATCAAAAGTCACCAAAAAATCACCGAAAAGGAACACTCAAGAATTGTTGACAGTTGACAAACTATTTTTTTAAATCACTTTCAATACGTTGAATGCGTTCCTTAGTGAAGAAGACATTCGAAGAGTTTTGTTGTAAGCGATAGACGACTTGAGATCCTGTCATATCTTCAAGCGCATCCTCACTCATCCCCATTTCGAACAAGGTATTTCCGCGTTCGTATAGTACCTCTCCAAGATGATAAATCGATTCCTTTGCCACTAATAGATCGATACAATCGGTTAGAGTTTTGATTGCTTCACCATTGCGGTGGAGCAGATGCTGATTTCGTCCTAAATGGTACATAATGTCAACATTCAAACGAAAATCATCTAATTTTTTGCTCACGAGCTGTGCTCGCTTCAAATAAGAGGTTGCTTTTAACTCATCATTTATTTTGGTATATATGACACCAATCGAATAAGCAACAAAGGCTTCTAATTTTCGATTTTCAATGGCTGTTGCCTTGTCAAGCAACTCTGTTAATTGGCTTATACTTTCTTCATGATCATGATCGATATAAAAGACTAACTGACTATCTACCCAATGATAAAACAGAACTTCTAATTCTGACAGATCTGTTCTTTTTAACTCGGTTTGGATAATTGCTTGTAGTGATAAATAGTCTTGACCACATAACATTGCTAAAATCTGACGTTGATTGTGAACAAATAACTTTTTATCTGCAATATCTGATTCATTAAAAAAAGACTGAATTGGCAAACCAAGCCGCTGTGATATTTTGTAAAGAATATCAGTTCCTAACCCAATCTCCCCTTTTTCAACTCTGGAGATCAAGGTCTGACTACAAATATCTTGAGCAAGCTCCTTTTGCGACATATGTCGCTTCTGTCGTTCTATCTTTATACGATTGCCAATCTGCATTGCTTCAACTCCTTTACTAAAACACATAATGATATTTTAAATCAGAAAAAGCGTTTTAGCAAAACTTTTTATCTAGACTTTTTAAGAAAGAAGCTCTATTTCTAATTAGAAATAGAGCTTCTTATTCTTAATATCATATTGTTTGAGGAATAACACCTTCAAAGAACACATTGTTTATGAAAACGTTTGTTAATTTTCGGTAATTTCATTTTCTTCTAATTCATATACCTTTTATTTGTAGAGAGCGCTTCAGGATTTCGATGAGCAATATCCACAAATCTAAAACGTTCTAGCACATGACGGCTTTCAGTAAATTGAAAGAACCGAGCATCATCTAAATAAACGTAACTTCTCACCACAACAACATGATTCGCCTTAGGATCAAGGTATGTTCTATCTTCATCAGTTGCTTGATCGACTGTAATCTCTTTTTGTGCAAAATTGATTTTGAGCTGTTGTTGCTTTTCAAGATAATCATATAACGATATCTCAAGCTCCTTATCACTCGCCTGTGGTACTAGATCTGGAATAATATAGTCAATATCTAGAATCGCTGGCGTTCCTTGCACAATTCTCTGACGCTTAATCTGCCACATCATCGAATTTGGCTTGACCATCTGTTGAGCCACTAAAAAGTCTGGTGCCTCTATATAATGGTTTTTAATCACAGTTGTTGATGATGGAATATGCTGTTGTTGCTGTAGTTCTTTAAAACTAGTTAATCCATTAATAGGAAAGTTAAAGCGCGTTGTCGGCAAAACAATGGAACCTTTTCCCCGTTGTTTAATAATCAACCCTTGATCGACGAGTCGTGCTAATGCTTTTCTGACAGTCTCTCTCGATACCGCGTATTTTTCAGCTAATTGATTCTCGCTGGGAAGGATATCATCTGGTTTTACTATTCCCTGAACAATAGTATGCCGCAAGCTATGAAAAATGCTCAACTCTTTATTTTCCACCCACCTCAGCCCTTTACTACTAGTGATTTTGGTGATACTAGTGGGTTAATTAATGATTAAAGAATGGAATGTTGATATCCAATGCTTTATCAGCTAAGAAACCACGTTTTTCAAAGATAACAGTTAAAACAAATGGTACAACGATTGATATTCCCATACAGATCCAGAACATTAGTTGAGAACCTGGTTGAATCACAAGAAAACCTGGCAATCCACCTACACCAATATTATTCGCAGTAACCCCAAATGTTGTTGAAATTAGTCCTGCAATACCGGAACCAATCATTGCCGCTACGAATGGGTACATATATTTCAAGTTAATCCCAAACATTGCGGGTTCAGTAACCCCTAGATAACATGATATTGTGGCTGGAATAGAGATTTGTTCTTCTTTTTTATCACCACGATGCAACCACCAGATGGCTAGAACAGCAGATCCTTGGGCAATGTTTGATAAAGCAATCATTGGCCATAATTGTGTGCCCCCAAAATCAGCAGCTAATTGTAAGTCAATAGCATTCGTCATATGATGGAGCCCTGTTATAACTAGTGGCGCATAGAATGTGCCAAATACTGCACCGAACAACCAAGAGAAACTTCCTGTTAATCCTGCATAAACTCCCTTGGAAATCCATTGGCCTATAACCCAACCGATAGGTCCTAATACAGTATTAGCAAGTATGATCGTCACCAATAGCGCAAAAAATGGGACAACAATCATCGAGATAGCTTGAGGTGTCACCTTACGTAACCACTTTTCGAGATAAACTAGGGTGAACCCGGCTAGCATTGCTGGGATAACTTGAGCCTGATAACCAATCTTCTCAATGGTAAAGAAACCAAAATTCCAAACAGGTACTTCGCCACTTGCAATGGCATCTGCCGCACCATAAGCATTTAATAATTGCGGGGAAACTAATGTGATACCTAAAATAATACCGAGAATTTGTGTTGTTTTCATCTTACGTGTAATTGACCAAGTAATACCTACTGGTAAGAAATGGAAGATTGCTTCACCTGGTAGCCAAAGAAAGTCATTCACACCAGCCCAGAATTGGGAAACTTGCACAATCGTTTGTCCATCTAACGCTTTGAATGGAACGCCTTCCAGAATATTCCGGAATCCTAAAATCAAACCACCAGCGATAATTGCAGGGATAATTGGTGCAAAGATTTCTGCTAGAACAGTCATCACACGTTGTAACCAGTTTTGGTTTTGCTTAGCGGCTGCCTTTACATCATCCTTAGAAACGCCTTCGTGTCCTGTGATAGCCACAAACTCATTGTAAAAATCTGAGACATCATTACCGACGATAACTTGAAATTGTCCTGCTTGAGTAAAGGTTCCTTTCACCGCATCCAGTTTTTCAATTTCTTCGACATTTGCTTTCTTTGGATCGTTTAACACAAAGCGCATCCGTGTTGCACAGTGTGTAACAGCATTTATATTGCTGTCCCCACCGATGAGATCCACCAGTGCTTTCGCATCCTTCTCATATTTTTTTGCCATGATAATCCTCCTTATAATAAAATCAGTTGGCTTTATAAATAACTTGTCTAGACAAGTTCCTTACGAGACTAGTATAGCTAATTTTTGTGAATCTGTAAAGCGGTTTCACTTGCAAGTAATTAGAAACACAAAAAGAGCCGAGACATAATATGTCTCAGCTCGATAAAATATCTCTCAATCACACAATCAACAACTTGATTGACTGATAAAAGGTCTTATCAATTGTTTATCGCTCAATCGACTGCCTCAACCACTAGATAGCGATGTGGTTCTTTTCCTTCTGAATGTGTCTCAACTTGGTTATTGCGACTCAACTCCGCATGGATAATTTTCCGTTCAAATGACGGTAATGGTTCTAAAAAGACTGGTTGTCTGGTTTCAATAGCTTTTTTAGCCGTTCTTTCAGCAATACGTTTTAAAATCTCATAACGCCGTTCCCTATAATCGCCAACATTGACGAGAACTGACAGTTTACCCTTCACATCACGGAAAAGCATGACCTGTGCTAAATTTTGTAGTGCGTCGATGATCTTACCATGATGCCCGATGATCAAGCCTGCTTTGTCAGACTCAATCTGGAAGATGACATGATGCGGCTTGATGACGACCGAAACACTATTTGGTGCACCATAAACCTCACAAACTTTACTTAAGTAATGTGCCACATCTTCTGCAACCTCAGATATTTGATTTTCTTGATCAAACTCACTGGTTTCATCCGTATCCTCTTTAGATTGATCATCAGATTGATCTAAAGAAGTAGCGTCAGATGCTGCAGTCTCTTCTTTTAATCCATCAACCGCGTCGTCATTAACACTAGTAATAGTATTAGTAGTGTCATCACTGTCATCACTGCTATCACTTTCATCATCTAACACATCATCCGTTAGGACTTGGACTTCTTGATATTGTATATCTTGTGGTTCGTCAATAGGGTCTAAGGTGAGACGTGTCAATTTCACTTTTGCGTTTCGTTGACCTAATCCAAATAACCCTTTTTTTCCTTCATCTAAGACTTCAATCGTGACATCTTTTGATTCAAGATTCATCGTCAACAACCCACGTTGAATGGCTTGATCGACTGTACTTCCCTCAACTACTACTTCATCTTTAGAATTCATCGTGTATCTCCTTTGTCGCTAGGTGATTATCTCATTACCATTATTTTAACATACAAAGGTCACTTCAAACTAGTTTGGATCATTTCTTTTTGTTATGCCACGCTTTCTTCAAATCGCGTTCTCTTTTCTTTTCAAGACGCTTCTTTTCCTCGCGTTCGCGTTGCAACTTATAAGGATTATTCAATAGCAATGTTTGACCAACACTGAAGACATTACGTGCAACCCAGTACAGGGAAACAGCACTTGCTAACGGTACGGCCATCACAACAATCATAACTGGCATAAAGAACGTCATCCCTTTCGTCATCCCATTTTGGACAGGTTGAGCTTTCATTGATAACCAACTGGTCAAAAAAGTAAATATCCCAGCCAAGACCGGTAAAACAAAATAAGGATCTGGATCCCCTAGATCCATCCACAAGAATGAACCGCTTCTCAAAACTGGTGACCGCGAAACGGCTTGGTACAAGGCAATCAAAATAGGCATTTGAATGACTAGTGGTAAACAACCAGCAAACTGATTTACACCCTTTTCCTTATAAAGAGCACGTGTTTCTTCTTGAATTTTTAACTGACTTTCACGATCAGACATAGGATACTTAGCCTTGATTTTTTCAACCTCAGGCTGTAATTCCGCTGTTTCACGTGTTGTCTTGAATTGAAATTTCATCAACGGTAATAATAAAATGCTGACGATCACGGTAAATATAATGATCCCCATACCATAGTTATTACCAAAAAGAGCTGATAACCATTCAATAATTTTAATGAAACTATAGATGATACCTTTTTCCCAGAATCCAGTACTACTTTCAGTGACATCACTCCGACCACAAGCGGAGAGCAATAGTACCAAAGGTATCAACAATGCTATTTTCTTCTTATTCTTAATCATCAGAATCCTCGCTTTTAATGAGTAGACCCGC
This sequence comes from Bavariicoccus seileri WCC 4188, assembly GCF_000421665.1. Taxonomy (GTDB): domain Bacteria; phylum Bacillota; class Bacilli; order Lactobacillales; family Aerococcaceae; genus Bavariicoccus; species Bavariicoccus seileri. The sequence continues at coordinate 26,353 of NZ_ATXL01000013.1, forward strand.
AACAGTCAACACATGTGTCATATTTTTGACTAACATCTCCAATGGCAAATTCACCACTGGTTGGCGTGCAATAATCACTAGATCTACATCTGGTTTGATTTGTTTCTCCAACTGTAAAAAACCTTCTCTGATACGTCTTTTGATTTTATTTCTCACGACTGCATTTCCAAGTTTTTTACTCACTGAAATTCCTGCTCGAAAGTGTTGTTGATCTTTCTTTTCCAAGACGTAAACAACAAATTGACGGTTTGCATAAGACTTTCCCACCTTGAAAATTTGTTTAAAATCACGTTCAGATTTAACTCGATAACGTTTTTTCATAAAAGACTCACTTTCACACTTCTACTATCAAAAAAAAAGACCACTGAGACGGTCAGTGATCTAAGCGCTTAAGACTTTTCTACCTTTACGGCGTCTACTTGCTAATACTCTTCTACCATTTTTAGTGCTCATGCGTTTACGGAAACCATGAACTTTTTGGCGTTTACGTTTGCTTGGTTGATACGTACGTTTCATCTCGAAATGCACCTCCTATAATTTACTGGTGGTTATTACATCTTCACAAAATTTCAATGTAAGAACAGTCTTAAAAATTATAGATGTAATCACCATGAAAGTCAAGCTATCTTAGGAAGATGTCGTAAAATTTTGTGACTAACAACTGAAAATGTCCCGAATACCATTTCATGGTTTTTCAAGTATTACTTTTTTGGTCGCCACTCGTTCAATAAAGACTTCGTCATGCTCGATAATTACCATTGTGGGATTTTCTGCCTGAATGACTTGTTCGAGTTGCTCTTGATTGAAGACATCTAAATAATTCAATGGTTCATCCCATAAAAATAATTCAGCTGGTGTTACTAAAGATTTAGCCATTTCAATACGTTTACGTTGTCCCATACTCATATCTTCAATCCGATTTTCAAAAACAAAGCGATCAGTTCCCAGTTGTCTCAAATTCATCAGTAATTGTTGATAATCAAGCTGTTGTTCTTTCGCAAATGCTTGCAATGTTCCTTTATTATCTTCATAGTTTTGTCGCACTAGACTGATTGTTAGCCGATCAGGCCTAACAATCTCACCAGTTGCCGTTCCTTTAAAGTGTCCCAATAAGTATGCAAGCAAAGATGATTTACCAGATCCATTTGGACCAATGATTGCCAATCGGTCTCCTTTGTTCAATTGAAAATTGATTGGCTTGAATAAGGGACTCCCATCATAGCTTAACTGTAGATTCTTAACTTCTATCAGTCTTTTATGATGAGTAGGTTCAAATTTCAACCGGAGTAACTCCGTCTGTTCGATATCTTTCAGTAAGCCTTCTTTCTCCTCAATTTGTCCTTCAAGACGATGTTCAATCGTTTTCGACCGTTTCATCGTTCGAGCCGCTCGAGCGCCAATAAAGCCAGTGTCAAAAATTGCACCGCTTCCTTTTTGATTAGACTTACCGTACTTATCACCTTCACGTTCTTTTGACCAAGCTGCCTTTTCACGAGCGGTTTGTTTCAAACGTTCGATTTCTTTTTGTAATTTTTCATTTTGCTCTAGTTCATACGCATCACGTTGTTTCTTTTGGTCTTCGTAAACCGAAAAGTTTCCTTGATACAAGACAATTTGGCTTCTTTCAATAGATAGAATATGATCAACAACTTCATCAATAAATAAGCGATCATGACTGACAACGATAAAGCCTTGCTTTTTAGCTTTAAGATAATCAGCTACCTGTTGTCTACCCACAATATCGAGATGATTAGTCGGTTCATCGATCAACGGAAAATGAACATCGTCAACAAATAGCAAGGCTAGTAAGACCTTGGTCTGTTCGCCTCCTGACAAGGTATCGAATTGGCGCCACAAGACATCAGGATCGACCTTTAAAAGATTGAGTTCTTTCTCAATCTGCCACTGCTCAAAATCTGCCATAGTCTCTAGTACGGTAAACGTCAATTGTTTCTTGTCCGCGATTGGCTGTGGAAAATAACGAAAAGATTCTTGATACGTTATCCTTCCTTTATTGGGTAACTGACCAAGTAGTAGCTTTAAAAAAGTTGTCTTACCACGACCATTCCTCCCTACTAGTCCTAACTTCCAACTTGAATCAATGGTTACATCTGTTTCTTCAAATAAATTGATTCCTTGTAAATCATATCCAAACGTTAAATTTCTGATTTGAATATTCGACATCTAACCCACCCCTTTATAAAAAACTCACCCTATTTCTAGGATGAGTACATGTGGGTCGTATCAAGGTGTTTTTATCAGGACAGTAAAAAACAAAGACCATCCCGTAACCGAACACCAGATTTTTCTTAGAAGAACCACCACATAGAATTTATCACCAATCCTAGAAATCTGCACACTACCTCCATGTCGCCTTAATAGTAGTCCTTGATAACTACTACAGAGCTTGATAGATCATAATGATATGCAGCTTCAACAAATTGGTTAGTTTTTCAATGTAGTGCCCTCCAAACGTGTTCTGATTTAGTAATTTAAGAATAGCATAGCTCTAGGTAAACTTCAATCAGATCAATGAGGCCTCAAATCTAGACCTTCTCTTTTGACAGTTTATTAGTCTATTTTATTTGGTTAAGATATTTTAACAGGTCTACGCTATGATTAGTTGCTGTTTGACCTTCTTTTCTATTTTCTAACATGGTCACCATTAAATAGTTTTTGTTATCTGGATTGTAGGCTAATAAAAAGCTATTCTCTTGACCAGTTTCGTCTTGCTTTTCTTTGATTTCAGCAGTCCCTGTTTTGGCTGCTAGTGACAGGTTTAAACTCGCCAGTTCATGAGCAGTTCCATTTGGATTAGAAACTACTTCTTTCAAGTCATCCGAAATACGATTGGCTGCTTCTTTAGAAATAACACTTTCTTTTGTTTTCGTTTCGGCATCAGCTTCTAATTTTGGATAGACTAGTTTCCCTTCTTGTGCGAAGACTGTATACGTAGTCGCTTGTTGAATGGGACTGATCAACAGTTGTCCTTGGCCATATCCTGTGTCTGCCAGTAGAATTTCTGAGTCCAAAGTTCCATCATTTGAAATCTGAGCTGGAGTCATACTAAATGGTAACTCAAGTTTCTCTCCAAAAATAAATTTTTCTAATCCTTTAATAAACGTTTCTTGTCCCATTTTTAGGGTCTCTTGAGCCATATAGATATTGTCGGAGTAAATCATTGCTTTTTCTAAGTCAACTTCAGATACATCTGATACTCTTGTTACCATATAATTCCCCCAAGAACTATCTTTTTGCCATTTCAACCCATCGATAGTTAAAACGTCAGAAGGATTAATAGTGCCAGCATCTAAGCCGATTGCGGCCGTCATCGTTTTAAACGTTGATCCAGGCGTATAGCGATTTGTAAAGCGATTCGTAAATGGTAACAGTGGATCATTATTATACTTGTCATAATCTTCTTGAGAGATGCCATTGGTCATGAGATTAGGGTCAAAACTTGGTGAGCTCGTCAAAACCATTAGGCTACCATCTGTAGGATTCATGACCACGCTTGATCCTGCTGCCCCATCTAATTCATCATAGGCAATTTGTTGTGCTTTCGAATCTATGGTCAATTGAATCGTTTGGCCATCCTTTTTCTCAATTTGTTGGAGAACTTCTTTTTGATTACCGTCTTTATCAGTAATCGCAATCGTTCCACCATCTTGAGCCCTCAAGTTTTTCTCATAGCTAGCTTCAAGCCCGCTCTTTCCTATAACACTCTCACTGGTCAACTCATCATCACCCTCTAAATCTTCAGCAGTCACTTGTCCTACGTAACCAATCAGATGAGCCGCTGCTTCTCCTAGAGGATAATACCTTTGATTGACGGCTTGCGTTCTTGCTGCTTCTGGGAGTTCTTTCTTGGCTTCTTCATCACTTAGCACCTTAAGAGGGACAAAATAACTTGGTTGTACCCAGCTTTGTTCTATTGCTTTTTCAATTGTATCAGCGGATATATCATAGGTAGAAGCTATTTCTTCTATATGACCTGTTTTTTCATCCCCCTCTCCCAATTCTTCCGGAACAACACCTAGTTCTTGAAAATCTTTATTGATGGCTAAGCCATTACCATCTTTATCGGTTATTTCCCCTCGTATCCCTTTTTGAACCGAAACAGAAATTTTATCTCGACCAGTCATACCAGGAAGCAATAGTCCAGGTTTCCAATCAATCAATTTATCCGTAATGGTGCCGAAATAGGTGAGATCTTCTAGTTTACCTAAAGAAGTTGTCATTGCTAAAGAATAGGAAAATTCATATTGACCACTGTCATTTATTTTAACTTTCACATCTTTTACAGAGATATTATTGGCTTCTATACCAGAAAAAATCGTTTGATAACGCTCATTGATAGCATCCGCAGACGTGTTAGCATCTGCCATACTTTCTTTATTGAAATAGTGTCCTAGTTCCTCATATGACTGCTTGCTAAGACGTTGTGTAAAATCAGAAATGACGGTTTCGTTTTCCTTTAACGCTGACCTTGCTGCCATATACTTAAATCCAAAAATACCACAGACAATAACAACTACCGTCAGGATACCTGCTAGTATCCAAAGAGATCTACGAGATTTTTTCGTTGGATCAACTACTTTTTGACGACGATTTACCTTTTTATCTTTATCCTCTTGCTTTGTCACACAATCACGTTCCTTCTATATGATACGATTATACGCTTTTACGCTTTCTGTTCTTAACAATCTACACAATCTACTTTTTTACAATCTACTTTCAAAACTTTTAATGACTTTACTTAAGTCTAGCTGATGCCACTGAATCTTCACTTATTTTCTGTTTAACCCATGAATTTACACCATATGGCTTTTTATACCTCAAAGTTTAGCATTTGTTTGATGAACCAATCTAGTTAACACCCTATTTCTTATCATAATTTAAAGCAATTAGCTCAACCTTTTTAGATTTACTGTGGATAAGTAGAGTATAACTATCTTTCGTTTAAACACTTTCCACTGCTTTTTTTACTTTTTTTACCCAAATTAACAGGCTGATGATATTAATTTATCCACATGATGTGGAAAAGCGGATATTTTTTATGAAAGCTCGTGCCAATAGGATTAGTTCAGAACATTTATGCACAAGTTCCTGTTTATAACCTCTAACTAAGTCCAAAATCACCTTATTAATCCACAGGGTGTGAATAAGTTTTAAACCTGTTGTGAGTAACTTTTCTCTATTTATTAACAGATGTGGAAAAGTGGATAAACATTTGCTAGAATATGAGATGCATATGTTTATTTTGGGAGGGAAGCGATGTGAGTGAAAAAGATGAATTATGGGAGGCCGTGAAACGCAATCTCAAGAGTCAATTAGCCAATATCAGTTACAACACCTGGGTCGGTGAAGCCCGCCCCATTGATTTAACACAGAAAAAGATCTATATAGAAGTTCCAACACAAGTTCATAAAGATTATTGGAATTCTTCCTTATTATCGACGGTTGTTGAAACAGCCTATGACATCCTCCATCGAGAGATAGAACCTGTCGTTATGCTTCCTAATGAATCTATTCCAAAAGAATCAACTAAACGGTCAACACTTTTACCAAAATCACCAAATTCGCAATTGAATCCCAATTACACCTTTGATAACTTTGTCATTGGTAAGGGAAATCAATTTGCGCACGCTGCTGCATTAGTCTGTGCGGAAAATAGCGGTAATATATACAACCCTTTATTCTTTTATGGGGGTGTTGGACTTGGAAAAACGCATTTGATGCAAGCCATCGGTAACTTGATGTTATCTCTTCGACCAGACTCCAGAGTCAAATATGTGACGAGTGAAGCCTTCACAAATGATCTGGTAAAGGCAATTCGAACAAATAAAACGGATGAATTTCGTGATGAATACCGCAATCTTGACCTATTAATGGTCGATGATATCCAATTTTTTGCAGATAAAGAAAGTACGCAAGAAGAGTTCTTCCATACTTTCAATGAATTATTCAATAATCAAAAGCAAATCGTACTAACTAGTGACCGAATTCCTGAGGAAATTAGAAACCTAGAAGAACGGCTCGTTTCTCGTTTCAAATCTGGTCTAGCAGTTGACATTACCCCACCAGATTTTGAGACACGTATCGCTATTTTGGATCAAAAGGCTGAGGCCATTGGACTAGAAATATCTGATGATGTTCTTTATTACATCAGTGGTCAGATTGATTCAAACGTTCGAGAACTTGAAGGGTCCTTAACACGCGTCCAAGCTTACGCGACGACAATGGGTGAGGACATCACCGTAGACCTTGCTGCTGCGGCACTCAAGACATTATTGCCTCATCAACATAAAGTGACAATCTCAATTACTGATATCCAAAAGAAAGTTGCCAGTTACTATCACGTGACGACCCAGGATTTGAAAGATCGCAAACGAAATAAAGAAATCGTTATTCCACGACAGATTGCTATGTACCTCTGTCGAGAACTCATCAACGAGTCCTTTCCAAAAATTGGAAATGAGTTTGGTGGAAAAGATCATTCCACTGTGATCTATGCTTATGATAAAATTGCTGACGCCTTAAAAAAAGATAGCAAGCTAAGTCGTGATGTGGACAACTTAGTGGCAGAACTCAAAAAATAAAGCTGTGGATAACTGACTGACTTCTCCCCAGATTACTCCTCAAGTTATCCACAGACTGAAAACAGGAATGTCTAAGTTAAAATGAAGTTTTACACAGTTTCCACAGGCCCTACTACTATTACTATTTTTTATTTATATATATATATTTACAATTACGCAATACATTAGAACTGAAAAAGGAGCTCATCTAATCGTGAAATTTTCAATCAATCGTCTTGCTTTTATCTCAATCTTGAATACAGTCCAAAGAGCAATTGCACAACGTACAACTATCCCTATATTGACAGGTTTAAAAATCGATGTGACGAGAGAGGGATTATGGTTAACAGGGAGTGATGCTGATCTCTCCATTGAAGCGCATCTTGAAGTCAGTGATCCAAGCGTTCAATTATTAGTGGAAAAAACTGGTGCTATTGTTTTACCTGCACGTTTCTTTATTGACTTTATCAAGAAACTATCTGGAAAAATGGTCTCACTGAGTTTAGAGGATGATAACAAGGTTTCAATCGTTTCTGATCAAGCTAGAGTTGAATTATTCGGAATCGATGCTCAAAACTACCCACACCTCCCTCAAATTAATACAGAAGAAAGTATTGAACTTAGTGGCGCCTTATTCAAACAGTTAGTAAATCAAACAATCGTATCAGTATCGACGCAAGAGTCGAGACCTATCTTAACTGGAGTACATTTCACGATAACTAAACAAAGTGTTAAAGCTGTGGCTACAGATGCTCATCGCTTAAGTCAACGGATTGTTAAATTAGACGAATCAGTATCAGATACTGAATCTAATGATAGTGTTAACACGCTTAGCGAAGATGACGAAGATGGTTATGATGTTATCGTTCCTAGTAAGTCATTGGTAGAATTGATCAGGACAATCGAAGATGATGAAGATATTCGTTTGATGATTTCTGAAAATCAAATTTTATTCCAAACTACGCATTTCAATCTTTATTCCCGTTTACTCGAAGGAAATTATCCTGATACCGATCGTTTAATTCCAGAATCATCGAATTCAGTCATCACAATCAACTCTAATCAGTTATTACAAGCAACAGACAGAGCATCATTAATGGCGCATCATGAAGATGATAATGCTGTTAAATTAACAATCATGGATGGTAACGTGGAGTTATCTAGTTATGCTTCTGAAATGGGAAATGTCACAGAAAAACTAGAATGTGAAGCTGTTACTGGTGAAAACATCACGATTACCTTTAACCCTGATTACTTAAAAGCTGCTCTAAAAACTTTTGATGGTAGTGACATCGTTCTTAACTTTATCGCATCCACTCGTCCATTCTATATGACGCCTAAGAGTGAAGACCCAATAGATAAGGCACAATTTATCCATTTGATCACTCCTATTAGAACAAATTGATGCTGGTCCATTTTGAGTCAATACAGTCTAACTAAAAATGAGATAATCGCTAAGAGAGGCATTTAGATACTTTCTTAGCGATTTTTTTTGGTGTAAATCAAATCTATTGAAAAGTTGTAAAATTGCTTATACGCTTTTATACGCGCCATACGTTGTTATTAACCTCCAAAAACGGTATAATAATAAGGAAACTTATTGCTCAGAGGGGGGAGATGACGTATGACAGAAATCGTACCTATTGATTCCGAGTACATTACATTGACACAGTTGTTGAAGCAAGTTTCTGTAGTAGGTACAGGTGGTGCTGCAAAATGGTATCTGCAAACGAATGCTGTCCTTTTAAATGGAGAAATCGAACAAAGACGGGGAAAAAAATTATACCCCGGCGACCAAGTCGAAATTATCGATCATGGATTGTTCTTGATTCGAAAACATGAGTTATCGCATCAAACAAAGGATGATTCTGACAATCAGACTGGTCCACAGAGTGAAGATACATGTATTTAAAAGCATTGCATTTAATGCAATACCGTAACTATAAGTCTATTGATCTTGAAATGAGTTCTGGGATCAATGTCTTATTAGGCGAAAATGCACAAGGAAAGACCAATTTGATTGAAGCTATCTATACGCTTGCAATGACTAAAAGTCATCGTACAAACAACGACAAAGAGTTGATTAGTTGGGGTAATGATGCAGCTTATATCAGCGGAGAATTGGTTCGGAGACAAGGCAAGATCCCTCTTTCTCTTCAGTTTATTTCTAAAGGAAAAGTAGCAAAAATCAATCATTTGGAGCAATCGCGCTTAAGTCATTATATTGGGCAAATGAACGTGATTCTCTTCGCTCCGGAAGATTTGGCGTTGGTCAAGGGCTCTCCTCTAGCTAGGAGACAATTTATCGATAGAGAGCTCGGTCAGTTGAACCCACTTTATTTGCACCATAGTGTCTCGTATAAATCACTCCTAAAGCAACGAAATGCTTATTTGAAACAGCTTAATCGGAAAGTTGCAACAGACAAATTGTATTTGACTGTTCTAACAGAGCAACTTGTTAAGAGTGCATCGCATATTCTGTTTATGCGGTACCACTTTTTAAAAAAACTTGAAGGCTTTGCTGAACCGATTCATTATAAGATTTCGGATCAAAAAGAATCTCTTGCTTTGCGTTATGTTAGTGGGATTACGATCACCAATGAAGATACTATCTCTACTCTTTATGACAGGTTATTAGAGAAGTTAAAGCAGCATGAAAAACATGATATTGAGAGAGAAACAACGAATTATGGACCTCACAGAGATGATTTTTCATGTATTGTCAACGCGATAGATATTCAAAAATTTGGATCGCAAGGACAACAACGGACAACAGTTTTGAGTCTGAAGTTAGCGGAAATCGAGTTAGCTTACGACGCAACGGGAGAATATCCCGTCCTTTTACTTGATGACGTTTTGTCTGAATTAGATGATATGCGACAAACCTTGCTACTAAAAACGATTGAAAATCGCGTTCAAACTTTTTTGACGACGACCTCAATCACAGGAATCAAAAAACAACTAATTGTCAAACCGACAATTTTTACTGTCTCAAATGGAAGAATTATAAATGGAGTGTGTGATATCGAATGAGTGAAGTGGATAAGAACAAAGAAGAATTAGCTCATGAATATAATGCGAGTCAGATTCAGGTCCTTGAGGGTCTTGAAGCTGTTCGTAAAAGACCAGGAATGTATATCGGATCAACTAGTAGTACCGGATTACACCATTTAGTGTGGGAAATTGTCGATAACTCGATTGATGAAGCTCTAGCAGGATTCGCAACTAAAATCATGATCACAATCAATAAAGATAATAGCATCACTGTGTTAGATGACGGTCGTGGTATTCCAGTAGACATCCAACAACATACAGGACGACCTGCAGTTGAAACAGTCTTTACAATCTTACATGCCGGAGGAAAGTTTGGCGGTGGCGGTTATAAAGTTTCAGGAGGTCTGCATGGTGTAGGAGCCTCAGTTGTTAATGCTCTATCAAGCAAATTGACTGTTCAAGTCTTTAAAGATGGTATTATTTACCAACAAGAATACGAACGTGGTGTCGTCAAATATGATCTAAAAAAAGTTGGCGAAACAACAGAACATGGGACCAAAGTTCATTTTATTCCGGACAAGGAAATATTCAAAGAAACAACTGAATTTGACTACAACACCTTAATGACAAGAGTGAGAGAATTGGCATTCTTGAATAAGGGATTAAATCTGACCCTAACTGATTTAAGAGGTGAAGAACCTGTCTCAGAAAAGTTCCACTATGAAGGTGGTATCAAGAGTTACGTCTCTTATTTAGACCGAAACGTTGATGTTTTGTTTGATGAGCCTATCTACTTAGAAGGAGAACAAGACAGTATCTTAGTTGAAGTCTCTTTACAATATACCAATACTTATAAAACAACCTTGATGAGTTTTACGAACAATATCCATACCTATGAAGGCGGAACGCATGAAGCAGGTGTAAAAACAGCTTTGACGCGTGTTATCAACGATTATGCACGTAAAAACAACCTGATGCGAGATAACGAAGCCAATTTATCTGGTGAAGATGTTCGTGAAGGAATGACAATGGTTCTTTCAATCAAACATCCGGATCCACAATTTGAAGGGCAAACGAAAACCAAATTAGGAAATTCTGAAGCAAGAACCATCACAGACCGCTTATTCAGTGTCCATTTTGATCGTTTCATGATGGAGAATCCGACGATTGCTCGACAAATCGTCGACAAAGGTCTATTAGCATCCAAAGCGCGTCTTGCAGCCAAGAGAGCTCGGGAGGTCACACGTAAGAAAAGTGGTCTTGAAATCAGTAATTTACCAGGAAAACTAGCCGATTGCTCTAGTAATGATCCTTCTATCAATGAAATCTTCATTGTAGAGGGTGATTCAGCCGGTGGTTCTGCTAAAACTGGACGGAGTAGACATTTTCAAGCTATCTTGCCTATTAGAGGTAAAATATTAAATGTTGAAAAAGCATCCATTGAAAAAATACTAGCGAATCAAGAAATCAGATCTTTATTTACTGCTATGGGAACAGGTTTTGGTGGCGATTTTGATGTCAGCAAAGCTAGATATCATAAAGTCATTATCATGACTGATGCTGATGTTGATGGTGCTCATATCAAAACCTTATTGATTACTCTTTTCTATCGTTATTTCAGACCTATTGTTGAAAAGGGCTATCTTTACATTGCACAGCCACCTCTTTATAAGGTTAAGCAAGGTAAAAACGAAGAATATTTGAATAGTGATGAAGAGTTGACAGAACTGCTCAAAACGTTACCAAAAACGCCTAAACCATTGATTAATCGTTACAAAGGTCTTGGAGAGATGAACGCAGAGCAATTATGGGAAACAACTATGGATCCTGAAAATCGTTATCTCTCTCAAGTTGATATTGGAGATGCTGAAGAAGCTAATCAAGTCCTTGATATGCTGATGGGTGATCGCGTTGAACCAAGAAGAGAGTTCATTGAAGATAATGCCGTTTACGTCGACAATTTAGATATCTGATTACCAGACGACTGGCTTCAATCAAACAACTCGTTCGTTACTACATAGCGAGTGAAAAGAAAAAAAGGAGAGTTTAAATGGTCGATAAAGTTGACTTAACTGATAATTCACCAAAACCTGTTGTTGAATTATCAACTGAGATGCGAAAGTCATTTTTACAATATTCGATGAGTGTTATCGTGTCACGGGCACTACCTGATGTGAGAGACGGCCTGAAACCTGTTCATAGGCGTATTCTCTATGGGATGAATGAGTTAGGTGTCACACCTGACAAAGCTCATAAAAAGTCTGCGCGTATCGTCGGAGATGTTATGGGTAAGTATCATCCCCATGGTGATAGTGCTATCTATGAATCCATGGTGCGGATGGCACAAGATTTCAGTTACCGTTATCCATTAGTTGATGGCCATGGTAATTTTGGCTCAATTGATGGAGATGGCGCTGCAGCAATGCGGTATACAGAATCGCGCTTATCTAAAATTTCGTTAGAAATGTTAAGAGATATCAATAAAGATACCATTGATTTTATTGATAACTATGATGGTAGTGAACGCGAACCAGTCGTATTACCTGCTCGTTTCCCTAATTTATTAGTTAACGGGGCCACAGGTATTGCTGTTGGGATGGCAACCAATATACCACCACATAATTTAAAAGAAGTTATTGCTGCATTAGATATGTTGATGGAAAAACCAGATGTGACGACACAAGACTTGATGACTGTTTTACCGGGACCCGATTTTCCAACTGGTGGGTTAGTGTTAGGTAAATCTGGTATAAGAAGAGCCTACGAAACTGGTAAAGGGAGTATCATCTGCCGTGCTAAACTTGATATTCAAGTTGGTAAAAATGATAAAGAACGTATTATTATCACTGAGTTACCTTACATGGTCAACAAAGCTAAACTAGTCCAAAGAATAGCTGAATTACATCGGGATAAACGAATTGAAGGTATCACTTATCTAAACGATGAATCCGACCGTAATGGTATGCGGATCGTTATCGATGTCAGACGTGATGTTAGTGCACATGTTTTGATCAATAATCTGTATAAGCTAACACCGTTACAAACATCATTTGGGTTCAATATGTTAGCCATCGTCAAAGGTGTACCGCGGACATTATCTCTAAAAGAAATTCTAGAATACTATCTTGAACACCAAGAAGAAGTCGTTAGAAGACGGGCTGCTTTTGATAAGAAAAAAGCTGAAGCAAGGGCTCATATTCTAGAAGGATTGCAAACAGCTCTTGATCACATTGATGCGATCATCACAATCTTGAGAAGTTCGAAAACAGGTGAAGAAGCGAAACAAATTTTCATGAAAGATTATGGGTTAAGTGATGTTCAAGCACAAGCCATTCTTGACATGAGAATGATTCGGTTGACCGGGTTAGAACGGGAAAAAATCGATGCTGAGCACACCAATTTGATGGCTCAAATCAAAGAGTTAACGGCTATTTTAGAGAGTGAACAAAGACGGTTTGAAATCATCAAAGATGAATTGCAACAAATTAGCGATAAATACGGTGATGATCGCCGAACAGAACTCTTAGTTGGTGAAGTATTGAGTCTAGAGGATGAAGACTTGATTGAAGAAGATAATGTGATGATCACTTTGACACATAATGGATATATCAAACGCTTATCTAATGATGAATTTAGAACACAAAAACGTGGTGGTCGTGGTGTTCAAGGAATTAGTATCCATGACAACGACTTTGTAGAGACGATGTTCTCTTGTTCTACTCATGATACGATTCTTTTCTTTACCAACACGGGTAAAGTCTATAAAATCAAAGGTTATGAAATTCCAGAATATGGTCGGACAGCTAAGGGATTACCACTAGTAAACTTACTACCAATCGAACATAATGAAAAAGTCCAAACGATGATTAATGTCGGAGAATTACAGGCTGATAATAGCAATCTCTTCTTTGCGACACGTCAAGGTGTTATCAAACGGACGCCAATGAGCGATTTCCAAAATATTCGCGCTAACGGTATTCGGGCAATCAACTTACGTGATGATGATGAATTGATGAAAGTTCGTCTGACAACAGGATCTGATACAATGATTATTGCGTCTCGTAAGGGATTATCAGTTGTTTTCAAGGAATCTGATGTTCGTTTAATGGGACGTTCAGCTGCTGGTGTAAGAGGAATCAACCTCGCCGCAGACGATGTTGTAATTGGAATGGATTCGTTTAATGAACCTTGTGATATCTTGACTGTTACAGATAAGGGCTATGGTAAACGAACAAGTAGTGACCAATACTCAATCCATCGTCGCGGTGGTAAGGGGATGAAAGCTATCCAATTGACTGAACGGAATGGAGAACTCGTTGCCATTCGTTGTGTTGATGGTCATGAAGATATTGCAATGGTAACGAACCAAGGAACAGTTATTAGGTGTCATGTGACAGATGTATCATTGACCGGTAGAGCGACACAAGGTGTCAAGATTATTCGGTTAGATCCAGAAGCAGTGCTTTCAGCCGTTGCTGTTATCGAACCAGATCCTGAAGAAAACGAGACAAATGATAATGATGACGAAATTGAATCAAGTGGTGAGCTCAGTGAATCAAATGAAAAAGTTACTGATTCGAGTTTAGATAAATTGATTGATCGAGCTATGGACGATTCCAATTTAACAAGTCATAAAAAAGATAAAGATCATTTTGATCATGAAGACTAATCAAAGATCTAGATACTAATCAATGATTAATAGATACTAATCAGTGATTAATAGATACTAATCAATAAAAAATTTATAAATAAAGGAAGAGATCGTTCACTGATGCAGTGAACGATCTCTTCCTTTTTGAGTCTTAATCAATTTAAAAATTTTAAAATTGTTCCTCAGTTTCAATTTTTAGTGTGATACCATTCGGATCTTTTACAATCAAACGACCATCATGATCAGTTGTAAAAGAAGTTTGTTCTGTTTCTAATCGGTTGGTAAGTTCTGCAATATCACTAGTCGATGGAACAACAATTGTAAAGTAATTTAGCCCTAAATCGTTATCTTTAGGAGGTTCGATTACTCCGCCCCACGTATTTGTGCCAATGTGATGATGATAAGTACCAGCTGCAAAAAACTTTGCTTGTGAGCCATAGGTATCTTTAAGTGTAAGACCTAATATAGTTGCATAAAAATCCTGCGTTTTATTCAGTTCAGCGACAGACAGATGTACGTGCCCAATAGTTGTTTGTTTTGGAAATTTGTCTGTACTATCATCTCTTGAGGATAAAACACCATCAGCATCCATAGCTTCAGTAATACCCTTGATTGTACCGTCTTCTTTTATATCCCACTCATAAATTGGGCGGTCACGGTAAATTTCAATACCGTTTCCTTCTGGATCAGCAAGATAGATTGCTTCACTATAGCCGTGATTTGAAGCACCTTGTAAAGGTGCTTCTTTTCTGATTAGACTTGCTAAAGTGTTACCGAGATCTTTCCTAGTTGGTAAAAGATAAGCAACATGAAATAAGCCAGTGGTTGCTTTTCTTTCTGAAGGAATATCCAATTTATTCAAAACAAGTAAGATTGGAGAATTATTTCCAGTATTAAAATATGCCTTACCATCCTCTTCTCTTACAAGAGATAAACCAATGATTGTTTGATAAAATTCAACCATCTCTGCTAAATTATTTATATTTAAAGAAATTCTTCCAGGATGTGTTTGTGAATCAATTTGATATAATTGTGTCATATTAGTTTCCTCTACTATTCTAAATTATTTATTGCCCATAAAAATAAAATTCAACTATTCTCTCAGGATACATATTTCAACAAATAAGTAAGCTGACAATGATAGTCTACAATACTTACTTATTGTAAGTCAAATAGTTATTCTCGGAAAACTACCCAGTTAAGTAAGAGATTTTTGAATAATAACACTCACTCAATTATATCGCTTTACCAACTAGTCGATTTATTTTAACAAATTATTGCTATGAGTTTGGATCCTTGCTATAATTAGTCAATGTGAGTACTCTACTAAGAGAACTCTCCTTGCTTTCTATTTGAATAGAAAGCCATAAGTCCAAGAGGAGGTGACAGTCGACATGAGTCAACAATCGAAGTACGAAATTTTATATATCGTTCGTCCTAACCTTGACGAAGCTGCTAAGAAAGATTTAGTAGAACGTTTTGATGCGTTATTAACGAATAATGGTGCTGAAATTATTGAATCTAAAGACTGGGCAAAACGTCGTTTAGCTTACGAAATCAATGATTTTCGTGAAGGAATCTATCATTTAATTACATTAACTGATGAAGATTCAGAAGCTATTGATGAATTTGCGCGTCTAGCAAAGATCAATAATGATATTTTACGTCATATGATCGTAAAATTACCTAATTAATAACTTTTAGTCATCAAAAGGAAAGGTGAATTAAATGATTAATAATGTTGTATTAGTTGGTCGCTTAACTAAACCTGTAGATTTGCGCTATACGGCTAATGGCACAGCAGTTGGATCATTCACGCTAGCAGTCAATCGTAGTTTTACGAATCGTGACGGTGAACGCGAAACAGATTTTATCAATTGTGTCCTTTGGCGTAAAGCAGCTGAGAACTTTGCTAATTTTACTCGTAAGGGTTCATTAGTTGGGATCGAAGGAAGTATACAGACTAGAAATTATGAAAACCAACAAGGTCAACGTGTCTATGTAACAGAAGTATTAGCTTCAAACTTCTCACTATTAGAATCACGTTCAGTTACTGAACAAAGACCAGCTGGCGATGGTGCATCTAATGATGGACCTCAAAATTCATATCAAAACAATAACAACACCAATTATCAATCTCAAAACAATTCAGCGAAACAATCATTCTCAAACGATCCTTTCTCATCTAATGACAATGATGTTATAGATATTTCTGATGATGACTTACCATTCTAAATACTAACTGAAAGAATATCTGTAAGGAGGGATTTTTGTGCCAGGACCACGTAGAGGTGGACGCAGACGTCGTAAAGTATGTTACTTCACTGCTAACCACATTGATTATATCGATTATAAAGATGTTGAATTATTGAAACGCTTCATTTCTGAAAAAGGTAAAATTTTACCACGTCGCGTTACAGGAACAAGTGCTAAATATCAACGTCCATTAACAATAGCAATCAAAAGAGCACGCGTAATGGGATTACTTCCATTTACAAGTGCTGACTAAACGTCTGTTTAGTCTATTATATGACAATTTAATCTATAGATTGTCACTAGAAAATAGCAAATAAATGAATTACGTTTTATATACAATATAGAATATATAACGAACAAGTTTTCTACATTTTGTGGATAACTTGTTTTTTTGTGGATAAGTTTATATAAAAGTGATACTTGAAATAAAGTCAGTATGTAATTAGTAATAGAACAGCAAGATCTTGTGCTCCATAGAAGAATAATGATGTGTAAATATCGTTGACAACTGAGACTTTATGATTCTGTTAACAAGATATCCACAGTCAGTTAAAAGTTAAGTATAGAATCATGTAGCTGGTTAGGATAAGTAGAAAATAAATTATTGTAAACATGTTGATAACTATTAGAAATATTGGTTCATGTGAAACATATCCACAGTATCTAGTAAAGTTACTAACAGTTAAGACTATAGGATTACTATATGTCTGTAAGTATAATTTTGCTGGTTAACACAATCATAATGATTTTAAAAGTAGTAACAAATTCAATCGATTATAAACAACAGATCCTTTCCTCGATTGTATCTTTCCTTGTGAGTTTAACTTCTCTACCCTTTCCAACTTTCATTTCGATTCTTCCACATCTTCAAATATAGCTGCCACCTATTATACTTCTAATAAATAACTATTTGAGTTGGAGCTTAAATCCAATTTTACAAAATATTGAAAATCCGATTAAAACGTATAGTAGATAACTGTTAGTGTAACTGTTTAGAAACAACTTTTAAAAAGAAGTGCTAGTTCCCTACTTTTTTGACAGTATAAATCGATTTTATAGCTACTTATCATATTTAAATGCAAACCTGATGAATAAGAAGATAATGAAATAACTTATGCAGTACTTATGTAGTGATGACAAACAAGAATAAGGGACAAGATAACTACATAAAATGTTTCACGTGAAACATATTATGTAGTTTTTAAGCCAGCAGCAAGATAATTTGATCGATACTCTATAAAAAATTTGACTTAATTAAGTAAAAAGATATAACAAGCTAAAAATCACTAGAAAAGTTATAAAAAGACTAGAATAACTAGCTAACTAAGCTTAGTAAAGGCCCTATTTAACTTAGTTGGCCGAAGAAATATAGCCTAAAAGGACGCATAATTGCAAAAATGTCTAAAATAATGTTTCACGTGAAACATTATCAAGTAAAATAAGGATATTGTTGATCTTGTCAAACTATTACTAAGGAATAGGTATAGTTAAAGTAGCTTCCTTTCTATCGAATGTTTTTGTTTCAAAGATTATTCGAATTCTATCTCAGATTATTTTTCTATTCTTCTCAATCTAAAAGTCTCACTATTAACAAAGTCATATAACCATTTATAGAAATGAAATGTTGTTTATGATGGATAAGTATACGGATAAGATACATTAGTTAGGCAAGTTGGTGAAAAAATGTAAAGTTGGTACAGCAAAAGTAAACTCGTGAGTAAATTTAGTTAATGTAAAGAACGAAATGTTTCACGTGAAACAATTTTGGGAACTTATGGTACAAATTGGCTATTAGTATCTAAAAACGAAATTTTTCTTGTGTTACAAAACAGATAACGCTCTAAATCAAAAAAAATTTGTTAAGAAAAGATAGTAAGCACTTGTAGGTATAGGCATTGAGATTAGGTATCTTTTCAAAGCCTTACTAGTACTATTCTGTTTCTGTATAAAGGCAAAGATAGATGAATTTGGCAAGATCGGATCATGTTTCGTTATAGATACTCTTATTCTTCCTATTAATATCTATTCTCATATGATTTCTTATGATAATAAAGAAAACTAGTCAGTGTTATAGTCTGATTTATTAAAAATGGAAATAGTAGTACATGCTTACTGTATATACAAAACTAAGTGGACATTAACTCAGTTTGTCAGTTGTACGGTTTTAAATTATTTAGTAGTGTGTAGTGTGTAGTGTGTAGTGTGTATGTAAGAAGTGAGTTAGTAAAGTAAGGGTAATTGAATACTTCAATGTTACTTCATACTATTTCATGAAAAATTATATTTTTTTACATCAAATGAGTTAGAGATAGGTTATTGATCTGATTTATCATAAAAATTTAAAAATAATGATTTTCTTTAATCCGAAAATTATTGGAATGTGACCAATATACGCTGGTATACAATATTGATGAACGATAAGGATATTTAAGTTTGAAGTATATTGGTTTACTAAATTTTATTTAACGGGAATAGACTGTGAAGTGCTGTATAGTTTTATATAGTGTACTAGTATTTAGGTATAAAGGACTTATGTTGGAGTAGGACACTAGGACAGGGGCTGATTGGTGTAAAGTAAATGATTATGTTCTACAAACTATAAAGAACATATGTTCTTGTTAAGTGTTTTTATTTTTGGTGGCTTTAATGTTATAATAAGCTAGATTATTTGTCTGATTTAATGCTTTTCTGGTCTATTTCGCAGGGCTATTAGTCAGAGATTAGATGCTTGATTGTAGTGACATAAATAAGAAGCAGTGAGTTTTTTTAAAATTTACTAACACACAACTTTAAGATGGTGGAATCAATCTTAGGAGGATAAAGCAGGTGACTTATGGACTTTTTTAAATTTAACCAATTACCGAGTTATATTCGTGATAAACGCATTAAAATCCCGTTTTTTATCATGATTTCTTTGTTGTTTATTATTCTAGTACTGTCATTTATCAATAATTGGTTTGTAGGAATATTAATGCTGGTTTTGTTTTCAGTTGTTGTAGGTTCTGTCATTTTTATTTCTAATTATTTGGTTGATGAAACGAATGCTTATATTTCAGATCTGTCTTACCGTATCAAAGAGGGTGAGCAGGAGGCATTGATTCGGATGCCAATTGGTATTCTTCTATATAATGCTGATCTAGAGGTCCAATGGGTCAACCCGTATTTTAAGAAGTATTTTCAAAAGAAAGATATTATGGGGCAAAAGGTTGCTGATTTACATCCGCAACTGGGACAATTGATTACAGAAGCAAAATCTGAAGCTTTAACGACTTTCGAATGGAATCAACGATTCTTTGATGTGAGTGTTCAACATGATATACGAGCTATTTACTTAGTGGATACCACGCGCTATTCATCAATTGTCAAAACTTATAATGACGAGAAAATCGTATTCGGTCATATTTTCATCGACAATTATGATGAAATTTCGCAATCGCTAAACGATCGTCGTAAGTCTAACCTAAATAACTTTGTGACGAATCAATTGACGAACTGGGCAAAGGCACATAATATCTATTTAAAATGGGTCGATGATGATCGTTTTATTGCTGTCTTAAATAGGAAGAGACTATATAAAATTGAAAGTGAACGTTTTGATATTATTGATACAGTCAGAGAAACCACGGCTCGTCAAAATTATCCATTAACGATAAGTATGGGCTTCTCATATGCTGATGAAGATGAAAAAGTGTCAAACTATTCTGATATCGCAATGTCTGCACAGTCTAACCTCGATCTAGCTTTAGGTCGTGGGGGAGATCAGGTGGTCGTTAAGTCGAAGAAGGAGCAAGCAAGGTTCTATGGTGGTAAGACTAATCCGATGGAAAAACGGACGCGGGTGCGTTCGCGGATGGTTGCTCAAGCGTTACAAGATTTGATTCGTGAATCAGATCAAGTCATTGTTATGGGACATAAGTATCCAGATATGGATGCTATTGGGTCTGCTCTAGGAATCAGAAGAATTGCGCAAATGAATGGTAAAACAGCTTATATAGCTGTTAAGCCAGAGGAATTTAGCCATGATATTGAAAAACTGATTACTGAAGTGAAAAAGAATGAAGATATAGGACCATTTGTTGTAAATGCTGAAACACTACGTGATAAGATAACACCACAAACGTTGGTCGTTATCGTAGATGTCCATAGGCCGTCTATTGTTTGTGATAAGGAAATATTGGATAAGGCGGATCAAGTTGTTGTCATCGACCATCATCGTCGTGGACAAGAGTTTCCTGAAAATCCAGTATTGGTTTATATCGAACCATATGCTTCTTCTGCAGGCGAGTTGATCACTGAACTATTTGAATATCAATCAAATGAAGCAGATCCGATTTCTAAGATAGAGGCTACTGCAATTCTCGGAGGAATAATCGTGGATACTAGAAACTTTTCACTAAGGACTGGTTCACGGACGTTTGATGCTGCTAGCTATTTGAAATCGTGTGGTGCAGACACCGTATTGATTCAAAGACTGCTAAAAGAAAATTTAAAAGCATATCTCTCAAGAAGTCATCTATTAGAATCACTTGAAATGTATTATGGGAAGCTCGGAATCGCTACTGGTGAAGAAGACAAGAATTATGGCACAGTGGTGGCAGCTCAAACAGCTGACACCATGCTGTCTATGGAAAATGTTGAAGCTTCCTTTGTAATCACCAAGCGAGATGATGGCCGTGTTGGTATCAGTGCCAGAAGTCTAGGCGAAATTAATGTACAAACGATTATGGAAAAAATGGGCGGTGGTGGTCATTTATCAAATGCCGCAACGCAACTAGCTGATGAAACAGTAGCGACAGCTAAGAAAAGACTGGTCGATATATTGAAGAGTATTTATGAGCCAACTGAAAAGGAGTAGCGAGAATGAAAGTTATATTTTTACAGGATGTTAAAGGGCAAGGACAACGTGGCGAAATAAAAGAGGTTTCTGATGGTTACGCACAAAACTTTTTGATTAAAAATAAGAAAGCTAAGTTAGCAACCAGTGCCAATGTTGCCGAATTAGAAGGCAAGAAGAAAGCAAAGAAAAAATTAGAAGCCGAAGAGTTGGAAGAAGCCAAAAAATTAAAAGAGTTCATTGAAAAAGAGGATACTGTTGTAAAATTGGCAACTAGGGCAGGCGAAAATGGCCAAATATTTGGTTCTATCACCACTAAACAGATCGTCCAAGGCTTTCAAAAGCAATATAATATCAAACTAGATAAACGAAAAGTTGAACTGGATGAGCCAATTAGGGGATTAGGAGAACGTCAAATCCCAGTTAAATTACACCCACAAGTAACTGCCAAATTGACTATCGATATAGCTGGTAAGTAGTAACTGTGTTTAAGAAAAGAGGAAAAGCTTTTGGAAGAATTACCAATTGACCGCACACCGCCACAAAATATAGAGGCAGAACAATCTGTTTTAGGCTCTATATTTATTGATGCTGATCGTGTTGTCAGTGTCTTAGAGTTCTTAACTGTGGATGATTTTTATCGCAAGGCACATCAATTGATCTTCCAAGTGATGTTGGACCTCAATGAAGCTGATCAGGCCATCGATGTCATCACAGTCGCCGATTCTCTCGAAAGCCAAGGACAACTAGAAAATATTGGTGGATTACCATATCTGATTGAATTAGCAAATATGGTACCTACTGCTGCTAATAGTGATTATTACGCCAAAATCGTTAGCGAAAAGGCGATTCTAAGACGATTAATTACAACAGCAACTGATATCGCTAGAACGAGCTACCAGCCTGGTGACCCGTTAGAAGTGGTATTAGATCATGCGGAGCAACAGATACTAGAGGTGTCTGAACGAAAAAGTAGATCTGGTTTCAAAAAAATATCTGATGTTGTCGAACAATCTGTGGCAAATATTGAACAATTGGCACAACAGTCTTCTGATGTGACAGGTATTCCTACTGGTTTTTATGAGTTAGACCGAATGACTGCTGGGTTACAACCTGATAACTTAATCATCATTGCAGCTAGACCAGCTGTTGGTAAAACTGCATTTGCACTGAATATTGCCCAAAATGTGGCGACAAAAGCGGACCAAGTCGTCGCAGTTTTCAGTTTGGAAATGGGAGCAGAGTCATTAGTCAACCGCATGTTATGTGCGGAAGGTAATATCGATGCAAGTAACTTACGGACTGGTAAATTGTCCGAAGATGAATGGGATAGCTTAGTGATGGCTATGGGAACTTTGGGAAATTCAAAAATCTATATCGATGATACACCAGGAATCAGAGTAGCTGAGATTCGGGCCAAATGTCGCCGCTTAAAGCAAGAAGCTAAAGAATTAGGATTAGTAATCATCGATTATCTCCAATTGATTGAAGGTAGTCGAAAAGAAAACCGTCAACAGGAAGTATCAGAAATCTCTCGCCAGTTGAAAAAACTAGCAAAAGAATTAGGTGCTCCCGTTATCGCTTTGTCTCAGTTGTCACGTGGCGTAGAACAGCGACAAGATAAAAGACCAATCCTTTCTGATATCAGAGAATCAGGGTCTATTGAACAAGATGCTGATATCGTAGCTTTCTTATATAGAGATGATTACTATAGATCAGAAGATGGCGAAGAGGTCGAAGACAATAACATCATAGAAGTCATCATTGAAAAGAACCGGAGTGGAGCGCGTGGAACCGTGCAACTTATTTTTACGAAAGAGTACAATAAATTCACTTCTCTCGTGACCGACAAGTTTGCTGGGGAAGCACCGTCGGCTTAAAAATGAAAATGTTCCAATAATACAAATGTTTTTCTGAAAAATATTACTTTATTGATATAATTTACATTAATTTATTAACTATTTCTTGCTTTATCGGAAAAAATGTAAGGTTACAATACATGTGTTACATGAAAATAAAAAAATAGAGGAAGCTTCTGCTATACTGTAATTACCACACCACAGAAAGGAAAGCTTCCCCTATGAAGAATATTATAACAGAAGAAATGCGATACAGAAAGAAAGTCGTTGATTATGCGGTTAAACATGATAATAATGCCAAGGCTGCACGCAAATATCACACAAATCGGATGCAAGTCAAACGTTGGAGAGACAACTATGATGGGACATGGGATAGTTTAAGAAATAAGAGTACAAAGCCCCACTCACATCCCAATCAACATACTGAAGAAGAGTTAAATATCATGA
>NZ_ATXL01000014.1 GCF_000421665.1 Bavariicoccus seileri WCC 4188
AACGACAAGATATACAAGTGTTGGATATCCTTGTATTGATTGCTTTAAAAATATCATTTTGGGGTTGCTATAACAATCATATATATCATTTCTTATGAAAAACTAAAAAAACCAAACGGTATAATGGTATACTAAATGAAAAGTTCTGATGGAGGGTGTTCTGGATGAAAATTGGATTTATCGGGGTAGGTAACATGGCTAGTGCGATTATCAAAGAGTTTGTAAGGAGTGGTGTTGTCGCACCTGATGCTGTTTACTTATTCAACCGTACGCCGGCTAAAGCTGAGGCTGTTGCTCGTAGTGTTGGTGGAGTGGTCGTTGAGTCGGCATCTGAGGTCATCGCGATTTCTGATGTGGTTATGTTGGGTGTTAAACCAGACGGCATTAAACAAGTGATTGAAGCTAATCTGGAAGTTCTAAAAGAGAAGCGTCCTGTGATCGTTTCAATGGCAGCCGGTGTGAGTTTAGAGGCAATGGCAGGGTATTTGGAAGATGAATCACTTGAACTGCTTAGAATTATGCCTAATATCAATGTTGGGATTGGGCAGGGAGCTACTGCGGTATGTGCGACTACTGGAACCTCACAAGTTACTCTAACTGCAATTGTTGATTTATTTGAAGCGGTCGGGAAAGCATGGGTATTACCTGAGGAGGACTTCACAACTTTTGCAGCATTGGCTGGGAGTTCTCCAGCATTCGTTTATTTATTCATTGATAGTTTGGCACGCGCAGGGGTTAAACATGGCTTGCCTAAGAAGATGAGCACGGAAATGGCAGCTCAGGCTGTATTAGGTAGTGCTAGTTTACTACTAGAAACCGGTGAAGAGCCATGGCAGTTGATTGATCAAGTTTGTTCACCAGGAGGAACGACCATCGCAGGATTGGTAGCTTTAGAAGACAGGGCATTTATGGCTACAGTGATCAAGGGAATTGATGAGACCATCAACAGAGAACATGAGTTATCAGAAAAGCCGTAACGTTACATCAAGAGTTAGGAGAAGTTTATTAAGCTGTAAAAAAAGGGGGTTAAGGTTTCCGGAATAGCATCTAAGACGGCGACTTATTTTTGGCCGAATGTTTTTATGTATGTGTATATTGTCCGTGGCGTGATGTTTCGCAAATGGCGTACCATTATCGTGGCGACTTTCTTTCTAATCTTAATGATTGCTTCGCTTCTTTAAACGTCTTAAGCCAAAGTCTTAAGAAAGAAGGAAAAATTAGTTATTATTGGTAAGGATGAGATATCTGGGTATAATAAACATGTAGGATTTTCATCCTTTTTACACAAACATGTGAGGAGTAACTGTTACACAATTAGATATTCGTGGAAGGGAAGTTGATTAGTTGTGGTTAAAATCAAAATGTTCAACGCACGTGACGAAGAAAAATCTATTGCACAAAAATGGGCAACAGCTCATGATGTCGATTTAGAGATTACATCAGACGGCTTAGACGCCACTAATGTGGACTCAGTTAAGGATTTCGATGGGATTACATTGACTGCTTTGTCTCCAGTTGAACCTGTTGTCTATGAAAAATTAAACGAATATGGGATCAAGCAATTGGCACAACGAAGTGCGGGGTTTGATGCCTATGATCTTGACTTAGTAACAAAGAATGATTTGATCCTCTCTAATGTAGCTGTTTATTCACCAGAATCAATTGCTGAATTCACCGTTACAATTGGACTGGCTTTATTAAGGCATACTCGAGATGTTGAAGAACGTGTGAACAAGGGAAATTACAGTTGGACACCAAACATCAGAGGTAGAGTTTTAGGCGAAATGAAAGTTGCTGTCATCGGGACTGGCCATATTGGACGTTTATCAGCTCGCTTATTCCACGCTTTTGGTTGTGAGGTCGTTGGCTATGATATCTATCAAAATGATGGTATCAAAGATATCTTGACCTACAAAGACAGTATCAAGGAAGCTGTTGCAGATGCTGATATTGTGACATTACACGTCCCATTGATGAAAGAAAACCATCACGTGATCGATGCAGACTGTTTAGCTCACTTCAAAAAAGGGGCTTATTTGTTGAATATGGCAAGAGGTGGACTTGTTGATACAGAAGCTCTATTGGCGGCATTGGATAATGGGGCACTTGCTGGTGCAGGTCTTGATACCTATGAATTTGAAGATGCATTTGTGCCTAAAAATCTTGAAGGACAACCCGTTGAAGACGACTTGTTCAAGAGAGTTTTAGATAATCCGAAAGTGATCTACACACCTCACGTTGCCTTCTACACAGATGAAGCCATTAAAAACATGGTTGAGGGTGGCTTGAATGCTGCTTTAGAAGTCGTAACTACGGGGACGACTAAATTCAGGGTGAACTAAGTAAAAATAACTTAACCATAGGTTTGGTTTAAACAATCTATTACGTGATAATGTGATCTTTTAAATGGTCCATATCAATGATGAGTATTTTATGGTCTTTGACTGTTAAAATACTCATCTTTTTTAATTGTTGGAGTATCCTGTTGACGCTACTAGCAGAGGATATGCCACAAAACTTGGCGATTTCTTCATTTGTGATTGGAAAATTAATTAGGATACCATCGGGCGTTTGTAGACCAAACAGGTCACACAACTCAAATAGTTGCGTGCAGACCGCACCTAGTTTACCGTTCATTAGCATTTGTTGCATTTTTTTCATGACACGTAATAAACGATAACGGTAGAAGTCTTTGACGTAGTGTTGCAACTCAGGGTCTTCATTGACATCTCTCCAAAATTTGACACGGTTGATGCGATAAAACTCCGCAGACTCAGATTCAATCCGGATATTATAGGGAGAGTCGATGAATTGCGAGTATTCATCTCTTAAAACTGAGACGATTTCCAAATCCTTAATATATCGGAGATTAAACTCGCGGCCATCGTTAGAGATCACACTAGCTTTCACGATTCCTGACTTGAGAATATGAGAATTGCTATCTTCAAATCCTTCAAAAGTGAGGTATTTACGGTAACCTTTACGAATGACAGGAAAATTGTTTCGATCGACATACTGTTGAAGTGCTCGATTGTCCATAAGTGCCTCCTTCGCTAGCTGGCTTTTGGTTAATAGATAGGTCAATCATACACTAAAACACCATAAACGTGTATAACAAATGTATAAAACAAATAACAGTGACGAATTACAATAACAAAATAGATTTTTGAAATGAAAAATAAAGGATATACTCACGTTCGTAAGAAAATAAAAACCGTAAAAAGATCATTGTTTACAGGATTGTTTTCACTACCAATTATTGAACTAGATTGACAGTTTTTTCATGTAGCACTTATCAAATAGTAGGCACTCATCACATAGTGGACACTTATCATACTAGTAGGCACTCATCACATTACAATAGAGAAGAAAGATGGCGAAAGAGGAAACATATGGAAGAGAAATTATTCAATAAACATTTTATAGGGATTACAGTGATAAACTTTGTGGTTTATCTCGTTTATTATTTATTGATGGTCATCATGGCTGTCATTGCTCAGGACAATCTGCATGCTAGTTTAAGCCAAGCTGGATTTGCCTCAGGCATTTATATTATTGGGACATTATTAGCACGGCTTTTTATGGGAAAACAGTTAGAACTATTGGGACGTAAAATGGTTCTAAGAGCTGGAGCAATTTTTTATCTTGTGACTACGATTGCTTATCTGTTTACCCCAACGATTGGTGTCTTATATCTTGTTCGTTTTCTGAATGGCTTTGGCTATGGGACAGTTTCGACTGCTACTAATGCAATTGTTACGGCCTATATTCCAAAATCAAAACATGGTGAGGGAATCAATTATTATGGGTTGAGCACGAGTTTAGCGGCTGCCATCGGGCCTTTCATTGGAATGATTTTATTGAATTTAACGGATTTCCATTTTATCATTTGGTTCTCCATTGTGTTAATAGCATTAGTTACCGTTGCTTGTTTTGTTTTCCCAGTCAGAAATATTCAACTTTCAGAGGACCTGAAGAAAGTTTTAAATTCTTGGAGTATTCATAGTTTTATTGAAAAGAAAGCTTTGTTCGTAACCTTTATTGCCTTTTTGATGGGACTATCGTATTCGAGTGTCTTGTCTTTCTTGTCTTCTTTTACCAAAGCTATTAACTTAGTAGATGCTGGATCATTTTTCTTTGTGGTTTATGCCTTAGCTATCACCTTTACGAGACCTTTGACAGGTCGTATCTTTGATGAAAAAGGTGAAAAGTTCGTCATGTACCCGAGCTATCTGTTCTTATCCATTGGGTTGTTATTGTTGAGTGCAACCACTAACAGCACGATGTTACTCATATCAGGGGCATTAGTTGGTTTGGGATATGGGACATTCATGTCAAACGGGCAAGCCGTATGCCTTAAATTAGTGAATAATCACCGCATTGGGGTAGCCCTATCGACTTACTTCATTGGGTTAGACTTAGGACTGGGTGTGGGTCCCTATGCGATGGGAATACTACGATCTATGACATCATTTAGAGGAGTTTACATCTTCGCTGCAATTATTCCACTAGTGTGTGCAATTCTTTATCTTGTGAATAATCATCGGATTAAACATCTTAAACTAGATGCTGTGACAGTAGAAACATCAGAAATTGTGGAATAGTTTTTAAATGATTTTTTCAGTACTATCTTATTTTTAGTACTATTTGATTTTCAGTTCTATATTATTTGTAGGACACTGTTTTAAAAGTGTAATTTTCAAAAGAACAGAGCGTGTGACGATAAAAAGTCAGCATACGCTCTGTTTTTTATTATGATTAATAAGTGTTGTAGATTGTTTGCTCCTTAGCAAACGGTTCTAAGCTTTTTTTGTCAGCTTTTAGGGGGTGATGATTGCTTATTATGATAAGAGGTGTAAATTAGGTATGTAATTAGTAGATATGTAATGAATAGGTATATTTTTTAGGAGGTAGTTGTGTGGTTTCTGTTGCAGAAAATATTGTTAAAACACTTGAAGAACGTGGTATTAAGTATGTATTTGGTATTCCAGGTGAGGAGAATATTCGCTTAGTCGATGCCATCCATAATTCCGACAAAATTAGATTCATTTTGGTTCGTCATGAACAAGGAGCTTCGTTTATGGCAGAGGTATATGGACGGTTGACTGGTTTGCCTGGTGTGGCTACGGCTACATTAGGGCCTGGGGCTATCAATTTATTACTTGGTGTTGCTGATGCCTTCACGACGTCAACTCCAATGATCGCGATAACAGCTCAAGGTGGTCTGAATCGGATTTATAAAGAATCTCACCAAGTGATCGATTTGGAGGCCATGTTTAGACCCATCACTAAATGGGCTGGGACACTGTATACTGCAAAAGCTAGTGGGGAAGTGCTGATGAAGGCCTATAACAATGCTGTATCTGGGCGACCTGGACCGACTTATTTAGCAATTCCTCAAGATGTTGAAGAGGAGGAAGTAGACACAGTAACAGCACCTCTGCCTATTCCTAAGGAAAAGAGTTTTCCAGATCAATCGTTGATTGCAAAAGCAACTGATATCATTGCTCATGCAAAGCATCCTATTTTGTTAGCTGGAACTGGTGTCGTCAGAGAACACGCAGTTTCAGAATTGAGAACACTGGTCAAAGAAACGCATATTCCTGTAGCGACAACTTTTATGGGTAAAGGAGCCGTTAGTGATGAGGATCCCTATGCATTAGGTGTGGTAGGGTTCATGGTCAAGGATTACGAAAATTTTGCTTTTGATGAAGCAGATGTTTTAATTTCAGTCGGTTACTCATTTTCTGAGTTTGACCCTAAAAAGATCAATCCAAATAGCGATAAAACAATCATACATCTCAACAGCTTCGGTCCGGAAACCGATAGTCATTTTCCAATCACTGTTAACATCATCTCTACACTCAATGAAAGCATCAAAGCTATTCGGAAGTCATTAGTAGCACGTCATTTTGAATCACCTTTTTATGCAGAAAATATCAGAAAGACATTAGCAAAAGAGCGTGCGATTGGCGCAAGTGACACGGCGTATCCATTTAAACCTCAAACCTTAGTATATGTGACACGAGTAGTGATGCCAGATAAAGGTATCGTTTTAGTTGATACAGGTGCCTTGAAGATGTGGATGGCACGATTATATCCGACTTATGAACCCAATACCTGTTTGATTGATAATGGCTTATCCACCATGTCTTGGACCTTACCAGGTGCAATCGGGGCAAAATTAGCTGTTCCTGATCAACCTGTATTAGCTGTAATGGGGGACGGTAGTTTTATGATGAATTCTCAAGAAATCGAAACGGCTGTTCGTGAGAAAATCCCTATGACAATTTTGATCTGGACGGATAAAGCTTATGGATTAATCAAGTGGAAAATGGATTTAGAACTTGGACATCATTCTGAGGTTGATTTCTCCAACCCAGATTTTGTAAAGTATGCCAAATCATTTGGTGCTGTGGGTCACTTGGCAACTAGCCGCGAGGATTTGAAAGAAAGCTTGGAAAAAGCGTTGTCAGATGAAGAACACGTCAATGTCATCATTGCTCCTGTGGACTATGAAGAGAACAATAAACTATTACAAAAATTAGGAGACTTGACCATTTCAATTTAAAATTGTTTTTTAGTTAATTTGGTTTGCTAATGTAGTGAGTTAATAAAAAAAGTTCACGTAACAAGCTAATCAAGCTAGAGACCACTAATGACTAAAAGAGCCTTTGAATATCATGAAATCAATGATATCCAAAGGCTCTTTTAACCAATTTGCTAATACCAATAAATACTTGAGGAGATAATGGAATGTTGAAAAGTACTGCCCTTCAAAAAGTATTATCTCTTAAAAAGTATTACCCTTTAAATTGAAGGCTAGAAAAATGAACCTCGCCCCCAACTAAAGTGTGTTGGGTATTATCGTCATCTCTTATCAACAGATTGCCACTTTGATTGATACCTTCAATTGTGCCATTGTACTGCTGACCATTTAAAGTATAGTCCACTTTTTTACCAATACCTAGTAGGTGACCGGCATAAATGGGGAGATAGTCATAGTCAAAGAGTGCCTTATGGTACTGGCCAAAGTAAGTCAGGAAAAGATTCATAAAGCTGTTTTGATTAAAATCATCTGGCATTGTAGTCCCAAAAAGAGTGCCCGCAATGTCAGTGACAGAGGTGTCATCTGTTTGAAATTCGCCTGCCAAATTAAGTCCTACGCCAATAACAAGCGAAGTGAGTTGTTTAGTTTCTAAATCCGTCGTTGCCTCACACAAAATACCGCCGATTTTTCTGCCATCATAAAAGAGATCATTGACCCATTTAACGGCCAAAGTTTTCCCAGACAAGTCCTCTAAGGCCTGTAAAACTGCTGTAGCTGTAATGATTGTATAAAGAGTGACATCGTTAGGTAAGATATTCTCAGGACTGATAACTAATGAGAAGTAGAGGCCATCACTCAGATGAGAATAAAAAGATCGTCCTTGACGCCCGCGACCTTTTGTTTGTTTTTTAGTAATGAATAGTGCTGAGTGTCCAGGGTGATTAATTGCAAATTGCTTTGCTAAATCGTTTGTAGACGTCGTCTCCTCACTGACATTGATGGTCAAATCTGGCCACAAAGAAGTAATGCCATAGCATATTTGAACAGCATCTAAGAGAGATGAACGTCGGTCCAGTTGATAGCCCTTATTAGAATGGCTGATAATGCCATAGCCTTCCTCTCGCAGTTGGTTAAATCCCTTCCAGACAGCATTCCGAGAAACACCGAGATGGTCAGCTAGAGACTGACCAGAGACGACTGTATCAGGATGGTCCAAGAGATAGGTTAAGATGTTATCACGAATGGTCATGGTTGAGTCCTCACTTTTTATGACGCTGGATTTGCTGTCTAGATGTTCCTGTTGTATAGACGTATCAGCTGTATAGCTTGCCTATATGTTAGAATACGTCAATAACTTGTTATTTCAACCTCTATCATAGCTTAAAATGATTGGCAAAACAATTGTCAACCAAAAAACTATTTACGGTTGACGTACAGTGTGCTAACATGTGTTACATCACAAGATAATAAAGCATCACAAGGATTACAAAGCATTACAAAGCACTACAAAGCGTTATTAAGTACTAAAAAAAAGATTAGATTAGGTGACTGTTATGAAAACAAAAGATATCACGCAAATGGCACTATTAATTGCAATTATTATCGTATTAGGGATGATTCCAGGTATTCCTCTCGGCTTTATCCCAGCTCCTTTGATTCTCCAAAATCTTGGGGTCATGTTAGCTGCTATATTATTGATGCCTAAAAAAACAGCCATAACTGTTGGTTCATTTCTCTTGCTAGCGTTAGCAGGTTTACCGATATTGTCTGGTGGTCGTGGGGGCTATGCTGTATTTATTGGTCCAACTGGTGGTTACTTAGTCGGTTTTTTTGTGGCGGCAGTTCTAACAAGTATCTGTCTTCATCAAACCCGTTTTCAAAGTCTATGGTATAAAGCTGCTATCATCTGGCTTTTCAATGTTGGTCTCGTTAACTTGCTAGGTATTATTTGGTTGGTCGTTCAAACCAACGCGCCATTCTCTGCAACCTTTGTTTCAAGTCTCGTCTTTTTTCCTGGAGATACCATCAAAGCTGTCATTGCGGTGATCGTCGCTGACAGGCTGCAAAAATATATGAGAACAACAGCGAGTGTTTCACAATCTTGAGAAAAATAGTTGTTAATATAATCAGTTTCATACCTACCATAACTGTCATAACTGTCAGACTGTCATCTGCTCAGGCTCGTTAGTAGCTTAAGTCATATCGTTATCACCAATACCGTCGTTCTGTTAGAATTTAGCTATACTAGAGTAGTCATGCGAGAGTAGCTATTAAGAAAGGAACGAAGTGATGATCACGAGATACCGTTTTTCTAATGATACATTAGGAAGTGATACTAATCCGACTGGACTGCAACACGTGTCAAATGTTTCTACTGATGAAAGTTCCTTTACCATTGTGTCCTATGAATCTCAAAGTGAGGTCAGAGGTATCATTCAAAAGGAAAACTTGCCAGATGATTTGTTAGAATGGCATGATCATCCCACCATAGCAGCCCGATTTGAACCACTAGAAGAAGGGTCCTATATCCTGATTGTGACCAATATAACCCAAACAACATTTACAAATGAACAAGCTAGTGTAGAGCCAATGTCAATCGAAAAGTACTTTGAGGTGATCACTTTCATAAAGAAAAAAAATAACTTGATAGCAATTGTCCCAAAAGAGTCGCTGTTTTTTGAGGATTTCATTGATGAAGTGACGAGAAGCAAAAAAGTTTTGGGAAAGCCGGAAGAGGTCATCGGAGAAGCACTTCTGTCTATTTATGGTCATTTCCGCCAATATCTTGAAGCAATCAAAACAGAAATTGATCGTTTAGATCGTGAAGCAAGACAAACTACGCAAAACAAAGAGTTGTTCAAACTTGCGGATGTTGAACGTCAGATGATTTATTTGGAGCATTTACTTGAAATACAAGGGAAGACATTGGATTACTTTTTAGGTGAAACTGATTTCAAGGAAAAACTTGGGCGTAATGATCTTTCTTATGATGTTGAATTATATATCAAACAAACGAATAGAACCGTTCGTATTTACAGAAATCTACTCGAAACAATAGGGAGTTTGTTTGCTAGTATGATGAGTAATACGCTCAATCATTTGATGAAATTTTTAGAGTCTGCAAGTTTAGTGATTGCTGTTCCGACACTGATTGCTGGATTGTGGGGAATGAATACTGCTGGTGTACCTGGTGCTAAAGAGTGGTATGGCTTTTGGATGATGACAGTTATTGCAATGCTCTTTGTCATTCCGACGCTGATAATTTTGAAAGTAAGAAAATATGCAAAGTGACTGTGTAGGTAAACTAAATTTGTAGTAAGTAAAAGAGCCATGGCATCTTAGCTGATGTCATAGCTCTCTTTTTTGGGGGTCTGAAACTAAATATCTTCATTAGTGGGAAATAGATGTTATAGTGAGATATAGATACTGTTATGCAGGGTGTGGTAGTGTTATAGTATAGACAACTTAATTGTTTTAAGGCAATAACGACTATTGTCACAAGTTGTTGTTAAGGACAATCACATAATGAGAGAGGAGTGAAGTCTTGCAAAAATCGAGTTATAAACTACTGTCAATCAAAGGTATCTTGGGATTAGCCGTTTTATTAGCAATTGGTGCGGGAGTTTTGATCACAACAGCTTTTTTGACATCGTCACACATTTCTTACCCTATCTCGGCCACTATACTGGTCGTGTCGATCTGGGGTGTTATTACAACTTTAGTTTATATCGCCAAACTTCTCTTTAAATTGTTGGAATTGATTAATATGAATAAAGGTTTAACGGCAGAATCGTTAGAACTATTGAGTAAAATCAGAAGAGGGACGCTAGTTATAGCAATCATTTCTTCAGGGTTCTTATTGTATGTTTATGATGGGACGCAAATTTCTGATTTACCTGAAGTCATTATTGTTGCGTTAGGTGTTTTGTTTATTCCATTTTCTATTTTTGTCTTTGTTGGGTTGATTGAGCAATTGATCGAACATTCTGTTGCAGAAAAAGGCGATGAACTAGATGCTCATGAGAATCTTCAGAAGGATCTTCGTCATAATAATCGTGGTTCTTAAATCTTATCATCATTAGTAGGTGAGATCGGTTTGGATGACCGCACTTTTCTAAAGATGATCCAAAGTAGGATGAAGATATCAAAGAGATAGCTAAAGAGATTAACAGCTAATAGTTTGATGATACTGAAATTATCGTCTAATGTCTTTTTACTCCAAACGGGCGTTTGGCCTGTTGTAAACTGATTTGAAAGCGGATCGGGTAGTGATTCTCTTGAAGAATCAGTTTTTCTTTTTGCCTTATTTGAACGGTGGTAAAAATAATATTTGATGCCAATAAATAGGATGAAGTTTACGAGATTAATAACATCATAGACCGAAATGGTATAGATTAAACTACCATCTGGTGCCATGTGCAAAAAGAGAGAGATAAATAAAAAGGGGATCAATCCAGATAGTATGGCTTTAATGAAAAGAAAGATAGTTTTAAACATGAATCGACTCCTCTAATGCTAGATATCTGCTATTTAGGGAAAATGTCTGCTTAGTTTTTGATTTCCTTTTTGCTATTCTTGCTATTCTGACTGTTTTTAATCTTATTACTATATAGGAATATCAGTAGGTATTGTAAGATGAGTCCAAGGACTAAGGTTCCTACAACGATATATTTACCCATTTTACTTTCAAAAAATGCTGATAATGGTGCAATGCGAGAGAATATGCCGATTATCGCGCAAGTTGTCAGGAGTGGCAAGAAGGGTGACCAGAATTTCCTTTCAAAAGGACTGAATCGGAAAAATAGGACGCCAACTATTAGTATCAGAAGCACTATTAGCATGATGCCCCAGATACCGACCAATTGAAAGGAAAATGGTGTTTCTATGAAGGCAGACACTGCAATCACTCCACCGACGACTGTGGCGAATAGCAAGCCAAATAGGACACGGGACAGGGTTTTATGGCTTGAGTAAATACTTGTGCCAATGAATCGGAATGCGACTATGGCGATGGCTATGGAGAATACAGCAACAATTCCTAACCTACCGAGGTCTAAGGGGTAGTCTGGTAATATCAAAGCAGGGAATAATGAACAAAGCGTGTAGGCTCCTAGTATATAGCTTAGTAGTTTCAAGGAATCGATGCTATTAAAGGGAATTACTTCAAGAATTTCATCCGCAATTTCCTTGGGTCTTTTCCCAAAATACGCCTCAGCATTTTCTCCTGTTGTTTGGGCATCAAGAATATCTTGAAGAATTTCAAGGGCTTTTTCTTCGAGTATCAAATCATTTTTGAAGACACCCTTAGCTCTCAGGTAAACGAGCAGGTCACCGTAGTATTTGTCATTCTCTGGGGTCAATTGTTTTTGAAGCTCTGCATTTTTTGCGATTAATTCATCTGGTTTCATAAATCGTTATCCTCTCTTTTATCATCCTCTAGCAGTGTATCTACATTCGTTCGTAACGTTTGCCAATCTAACATAAATTGCCTTTTTTCAGTTTGACCTTCATCTGTCAAACTGTAGTATTTGCGACTTGGTCCATCAGGCGAAGGTACCATTTTTCCGATGATCAATCCTTTCTTCTCCAAGCTGAGTAGCAAAGGATAAATCGTTCCTTTGGGGATCTCATGAAAGCCAATTTTTTCGAGTTTTAAACTGAGCGTATAGCCATAGAGTGTCTCCTGCCCTAATAAAACAAGAATACAGCCAGAGAGTATTCCCTTTAACATTTGTGAAGATCTATTATTGATGGTCATGTCATCACCTACCTAGGATTACTTACTGATTACGGACTACTGAATCTTTGTGTTTTTTTGAATAACTTGTAAGAGTTGTCTAACATTGTAAAAATTGCCTAACTTGTAAAACATACTAGTATGGTGATAGTATGCCCTAACCGAAACTATATTGCAATACATAATAGCTGGTTTTTCAGATTTATTTTGAGAAAAAGCCTAACGCTTTTTTAAACGTTCTTGTTTGACAGCAATATCACACTTTGCTATAGTAGTGGCAATCAAATAATTAGGACACTATGAGAAAGAAAGTAAACATGTCTTTTTTCAATTAGAGAGCCTTGTATGGTGTAAATAGGCGTTAATAGTTGTGTTGAAAATGGCTTTTGAGTGGATCTTCTGAATTATGAAGAAGATACGGGTATTCCGTTAAAAAATCGTAGTTTCCGGCTTTCCGTTCGGGCACTAGCAGAGGCAATTGTCGTGAGGCAGTTGTGAATAAAGGTGGTAACGCATATTAGTTGTCTATTATGTCCTTAAGTATCGATTCGATACTTAGGGACTTTTTTTGTTGGTGTGGATTAGTTGTCAAAAAATTAGGTTAAAAAAGGATATAGGGAGTTGTTGTAATATGAGTCAAATACCATTTCGTTATGATCAAGTTGGAAGTTTATTGCGGCCAGTTCGTTTGAAGAAAGCTCGTCAAGACTATTTAGATGGCACCATTACAAAACGTCAGTTGACGGAGATTGAAGATGAAGAAATCATCGCAGTGATAGAAAAGCAAAAGGAAATTGGACTTAAAGCAGTCACAGATGGCGAATTTAGGCGGAGATGGTGGCACCTTGATTTTATCGCAGGCCTAAATGGTATTTCAGTATTCGATTTTAAAACCTCTGCTTTTGGGATAGAAGCTGACGCGCAAGGGTCATATGTCAGTGGGCAATTATCATTTAACGCCAATCATCCATTTTTAAACCATTTTAAGTTTACACTGGCACATGCTAGTGGTGCAGTAGCCAAGCAAACCATTTCTGGCCCGAACATGATCTACTTAGATGCTGTTATTTTATCGCCACAGTATCATGCTCATCCAGTCTACTCATCCACTGAAGCTTTTAAAGGTGATTTGATTGCCACTTATAAAGAAGCCATCGAAGCTTTCTATAAATGTGGGTGTCGTTATCTACAATTAGACGATACGAGTTGGGGTGCCTTGATAGATGGTCGGTTTAGAGAACTGATCAAGGAAAAAGGCTTTGATCCCGATAATTTGATTCAAGAATTTGGGGATATCACTGAGGCAATTCTTGAGGATAAACCAGATGATCTAGCTGTTACCTTCCACTTGTGTAAAGGTAATTTCCAATCGCATTGGTTGTATCAAGGGTCATATGAACGTATCGCGAAAAGATTATTGTCAATTAGTCCAATCGATGGGTTTTTCTTAGAGTTCGATGATGAACGTTCTGGAAGTTTTGAACCACTCAAATACGTCCAAAATAAAAAAATCGTCTTAGGATTGGTGACCACGAAAAAGCCTGAACTAGAAGATAAAGCCTTGTTAGAGTGGCGGATCAGAAGTGCTGCTCGCTATGTCCCAATCGATCAGCTTTGCTTGAGTCCACAATGTGGTTTTTCATCGACACAGGAAGGAAACAAAATAACAGAAGAAGTCCAATGGGCGAAATTGCGACTGGTGAAAGAAACCGCAGAAGAGGTCTTTTCAAAACCCGTTCGCTCCTAGAGTTTTAGTCTTATTGACATGTTTGAACAGTAGATTAAAAAAGTTAGTAGAGTATTAGCGGTAGAGTTATGAAAGAAGGAGCTGTGACAGTTTATCACAGCTCCTTCTTCCTTACCTAAATTATAGTTTCTACCTATAGTTTCTACCTATAGTTTCTACCTATAATTTCTACTTATAGTTTCTACTACACTATCCAAAAAATAGTATATACCGTCTATATCGTCTTATCTGATGACATCAACTACTATCTCAATGCCATTCTGAGTACTCCATTAAGGGTCTTCAGAAATACCATCTCTGATTTTTTAACTTGGCTATGCTAGTAAAGCCCAGGCTAAGACGACTACTTGTGCTAAGAGGGTGCTACAGAAAACGGTAATGAATGATTCTTTGAATGCCGTTTTAGGTGTCAGTTTACTAATGCCGATAAATGTGATGAAGACACCACTTTGAGGGACGATAGTTAGTATATTTGATCCAATCGCTGCAATTCTGTGGATGAATTCTGGATTCAACCCTAGGTCTAGGTAATAAGTGGCATAATTTGGCATGACAATCCCTAAGGCTCCAGATGACGAGCCTGTGATGCCTGACATAAGAGTCGTCAATAATCCCAAATTCAAATATGGTGGGATAGGGAGGTCAAAGATAAACTGTTGGATTGCTTCAAATCCTGATGCCCTAACAACAATCGAGCCAAATGCGACAGCTGCTGCGGTCGAGAAGATGGGCAAAACTGCACCACTTGCTCCTGCATTCAAACTTTTGGAAAGAGACGGTAGGTGTTTGTAAAACAGCAGAATACAGAGTAAAACTGCAATCAACAGTGCAAAGTAAATCACATTCTTACGCATAAAAGCATTCCCAAAGAGGCTTCCTAAGAAGGTAATAATGATCAACACGACTAAAGGACAGATACTTTTCCAAAACGCAATTTGAGCCTTTTGGGGTATTTCTTGGGTAGAAGTTGCTGGTTGCGTTGATAGAGTAGTAAAGCCTTGATTAGCAGCAATACTTTTGTTTAAGGCATATTTCATGTACCACAGACCAAACCCGATACAAACGACAGAAGCTACTAAACTAGGTAATAAAGCAGCGGTCAATGAGGTTTGGAGGTAATCAATCGGAATGATATTTTGAATCGATGGTGTCCCCGGTAAAATGGTCATGGTAACGGTACAAATGCCTAGCCATAAGGGTATCTGGACTAAATGCCAAGAAATATTAGCCTTTTGAAAGAGGACTCTCGCCAAGGGAATAATCGCAAACATCGCTACAAATAAACTGATTCCACCATAAGTCAGAATAAAACTGATTAAAAAAATCGCTAATAAGATGTTGTAAGGGTTGTCTGTGCCGATTTTTACAATGATTGTTTGAGCGATACTATGAGTCGCACCACTGGTTTCCATCAAGTTTGCTAGAATCGATCCGAGTAAGAAAATCCAAAAATATTTTAGGACATAATCCACAAGTAGCGCCATAAAACTTTGTGAATCAGTACCTAGGTATAGATCAGTTAGGGACATCTGATTAAACAATACGACCACCAGAGTAGCCAGAGGTGCCGCAATCAAGATACTGATATTACGCATTGATAGAAAAATAATCAACAGGATCCCTAATAATATGCCGAGAATAGCCATAAAATGGCCTCCTTTAAAAAAGGGACAGTAGCTTTTGAGTGGCTATGTCCCTAAAGATTAGTCGTTCAACTGAAAGATCAACGATTAGATTTCGCTTGGAGAGTAGCGTGCTGTGACAACTTTACGATGGGTGTAAAACTCAATACTGTCTTTCCCGTTAGCATGTAGGTCACCAAAGAATGAGTTCTTCCATCCTGAGAATGAGAACCACGCCATTGGAGCTGGGACACCTAGGTTGATTCCAAGCATTCCTGCGTCGACATTTTCTCTAAAGTATCTAATAGCCGAAGCGTTGTTAGTGTAAAGACAAGCTCCGTTAGCAAACTCTGATTCGTTCGCAAGGGCAACAGCTTCATGGATATCTTTTACCCGAGTGATCGAAGCTACTGGTGCGAAGATTTCCTCTTTCCAAATCTTCATATCTTTTGTAACGTGATCAAAAATCGTTGGGCCGACAAAGAATCCTTTTTCTGGCAAGTTTTCTCTACCATCCAATAGTAGCTCGGCTCCCTCTGCTACACCGGCTTCTATGTAGTTAAAGGTTCTGTCCCTCGCGTCTTTACGAATGACTGGTCCTAAGAATACCCCTTCATCCAGACCATTTCCGATAGTAATTTCTTGAGCGGCTTTCTTGAATTTTGTTAAGAACTCATCAGCAATACTTTCTTCCAATACAATGACTGCGGCTGCCATGCAACGCTCGCCAGCAGAACCGTAGGCTCCTCCAATGATATCTTTAACAGCACGATCAATATTAGCATCTTTTAAAATCACAACATGATTTTTTGCGCCAGTCAGTGCTTGGACACGCTTGAGATGACTGGTGCCTGTGCGATAGACATATTCACCCACATTTTTAGACCCAACAAAGCTAATCCCTTTGACTAAGGGGTGACTTAAAACAGTGTTGACTACGTCATGAGCCCCATAAACGACATTTAATACGCCATTTGGGAAGCCTGCTTCATCGACTAGGGAAACGATTTTTTCAATTAATAAGGGTGTTTTTTCAGACGGTTTCAAGACCACAGTATTCCCGGCAGCGATTGCCATAGGAAAAATCCAAAATGGGACCATCATTGGAAAATTGAATGGTGTGATAGCGCCAATGACGCCAATTGGATAGCGGTAATTAGTGATTTCAATATCGGTTGCTGCTGAAGATAGAGAGTCTCCCATGATCAAGTTGGTGATGCTCGCCGCATTTTCAACGTTTTCAATACCACGTTGCACTTCTCCTAAAGCTTCGGAATAGGATTTACCATTTTCAATCGTGATCAAACGAGCAAGTTCTTCTTTATTGTCAATCAAGAGGTTTTGTAATTTGAAAAGGTAGCGGCCTCGTACTGGAATACTAACCTTCTCCCAGCTTTTAAATGCTTTTTGGGCTTCTTCAATTGCATGAGCCGTTTCCTCTTTAGTTGAAAGTGGTACTTCGGCTAGGATTTCTTCCGTTGCTGGATTATATACAGCTTCTGTTTGGCTTGAGCTGCTGCTGACCCAGGCACCATTGATATAGTTCTTTAAAATACGTGTCATTTTTTTATTCCTCCATTATGGTTAGTGTGCTGTCTTAGGGTTTGTACTGTCATGAAATGACTTAAACTGAAAATTCTACTTCTTTTCTGGTGTCGTATTGATAATCAAAGCAAGTGCGATAGAGTTCCATAATTTCTTCATGTGTTGGGACTCTCGGGTTATTGGCTGGACTGCCACTGATCAGGGCATCGGATGCCATTTTATCAAGAGAACGTTCAAATGTTTCGGGATCGATTCCCCATTGACGAAGATTTGGGATTTCCAAAGCTTGGCATAATTGTTTTACTTCTGCGATGAAAAGGTCTGCTAGTTGTTCATCGGATTGGTTGAGTTCAGGATGTAAGAAGCGAGCAATTTCAGCGAGCGATTGGATGGCATCGTCTCTGGTGAAATCGAGAATAGCAGGTAACAACATGGCATTTGAGATACCATGAGGGACATGGAATAAGGCTCCTATTGGACGTGACATGCCATGGATTAGCGTCACTGACGCGTTGGAAAAGGCTAAGCCTGCTTCTAAAGCTGCAAGAGACATATTATTCCGGGCTTCAAAGTTTTGACCATCATGATAAGCTGTCTCAATATAGGTGACGATTTTTTTGATGGCTGAAAGAGAGAAAGTTTTAGTGATGGGTTGTGTTTTCTTAGAAAAATAAGATTCCATGGCGTGACATAGGGCATCTAATCCTGTCGCTGCAGTCACTTTTTGAGGGCTTGAGAAAGTGAGCGATGGGTCTACTAGTGCCACTTGTGGTAGAAAAGCGCTCTGTTTGATCATCATTTTAGTATCATGAGTGGTGTCGTTGATAACTGTTACATTTGTGGCTTCAGACCCTGTACCGGCAGTTGTTGGGATTGCAATCAATGGAACAGGTTTATTTTCAGCGATGCGATCTTTCATGAATTCGCCGATATAACCAGGATTTGTAGCTAGAACTGCTACCGCCTTGGCTGTGTCAATACAGCTACCACCGCCAAGTGTGACAATGACCTCGCCATTGTTTTCATGGAATAAAGCCAAAGCTTCAGCGACAAAAACATCCGTTGGTTCAGTATTTGCGCCAAGATAACTAAAGGTTGTTAGACCTTCTGCTTCTAAGAGTTCAGTAACGCGCTCAAGGTAACCAAGAGAAGCCATCATTTCATCGCTCACAATAAAGACTCGTTTCCCGAATGACTTAGTGATTCCACCTAATGCTTCCAATGACTCTTTGCCATAGACAATTTTTTGTGGTGTTTCAAATGTAAACATGTTAACGCCTCCTAATTTTTTAGTGATATATTTTGTCGACACTTACTATTAGCAAAATCCATGCCAATTTGAAAACGCTTTATTTATTGGTTTTATTACTTTTATATGTCTGATATAATGGACAAGAAGCGCTTACAATGTTTGCAAACGTAGACACTTTTGAAAATTGAAAGTCATTTAACATTTTTTGAGTGTCACTTGATACTTCTTGAGAGACAATCGTTAACGGCTAAACATAATGTCTTTGATGAGGAGGATATATGGAAAAGGGGAAAACGAGACCACAATTTATCACCACAGCCAATACTGTCACTAAATGGATGACGACGCAGCCAACAACAATTAGTTTGGACATGACCTTGGGAGATGTGATTCACCTTTTTTCTGAGAACAATTTTTATGGTATTCCTGTAATCAATTCGGCAGGTTATATCGAAGGTATGGTCACTAAAACCACGATAATGCTTGCCATGTATAAGAATAAATCGGTCACAGAACCGATTAAAAATATCATGGAAACATCGTTTGATGCTGTGTATCCCATGGACCCTTTAGAAAAGGCGGTCAATATGCGAGAGGGATGCTTGCCAGTGATTGCTCAAGATGGCAAATTAGTCGGTATCATTACCAGGACAGATTTATTAAAAGCAAAATCGATTGGGGTGGAGACAACACCAGACCCCCTGTTTTCTGTATCAGTGATGCAACAAGTATTAGACAGTGCCTATGAGGCCGTGGTTATGGTGGATACGGATGGTAGG
The DNA here is from genome assembly GCF_000421665.1 of Bavariicoccus seileri WCC 4188. GTDB lineage: Bacteria > Bacillota > Bacilli > Lactobacillales > Aerococcaceae > Bavariicoccus > Bavariicoccus seileri. Next base: position 19,233 of record NZ_ATXL01000014.1, read on the forward strand.
ATAACTGAAATCAATGAGGCCTACTGTAAAATCATCAATCAAAGACGGGAGGATGTCATTAACCGTCCAGTAGAAGAGGTCATTGATAATACAAGACTCCATCACACTTGCCGAACAGGTGAGGGGGAAGATAATCAGATTCAACGGATCAATGGTCAAGAAATGATCGTCCATCGGGTGCCTCTCAAAAGAAACCAACAATTGGTTGGGGCGATGGGACTTGTGATTTATCGCAATGTGGATGAAATGTTTGCGCTGACCAATAGAATCACACATAGTTATTTTACAGACCTTGAAGGAGAGCAAACAAAAGAAACCTACTACCTCAGCAAGATCATCGGGAATTCCCCAGTGATGGTAGAGCTGAAGAACATGATCAAAAAAGTCTCGCCACTACCTTCAAACGTGTTGATCACTGGCGAGAGTGGCTCTGGTAAAGAACTGTGTGCTAGAACGATCCACCAACTGAGTCAGTTCGTCGACGGCAAATTTATAGCCATCAATTGCTCTGCAATCCCAGAAAATCTACTGGAATCTGAACTGTTGGGTTATGCGGAAGGCGCCTTTACAGGAGCTTTGAAAAATGGTAAAAAAGGTAAATTCGAATTAGCAGAAGGTGGGACAATCTTTTTAGATGAGATTGGTGATATGCCGTTAGCCATGCAAGCTAAACTCTTAAGAGTGCTCCAAGAGAAAACCATCGAGCCAGTGGGAGCAACTTATTCCAAACGTATCAATAGTCGTGTTATAGCAGCTACCAATCAAAAGCTAGAGGAGCAAGTTGAAAAAGGAGAGTTTAGAGAAGACCTCTATTATCGGTTGAATGTCTTACCAATCACACTTCCTAGTCTGAAAGAAAGTCCGTCGGATATTCCCACATTATTAGATCACTATCTCACATTTTTTGCGAGAAAATTTCAAAAACCAGTCCCGCAATTAGAAGATGATACGAAAGATCTATTATGGCATTACCCTTTCCCAGGGAATATCAGAGAATTGGCGAATCTGTGTGAAGCTCTTGTGGGCTTGAATGAGGATGGCCGGATCAAACTTGCAGATATCCCTGAAAGAATCCGAAAGAAAAGAAGTTACCGAACGACCTGTGAAGACGAGGGTAGTTTAAAATCGTCACTCGAGCAAGTAGCAGCCGACGCAGAACGAGTCATGATTCAGAATATGCTAAAAGAATGCAATGGCAATAAGAGTCTATGTGCTCAAAAACTAGGTATCCAACGCTCAACCCTCTATAATAAATTGAAAAACTATCGCATTGTCTAACAAGAAGTTTGATAGGCAAGATTTGAGACCAAGAAGCGTGGCAAGTGCCACGTTTTTTTTTGAGCTGATTTATGTATAATTTGACTATAGCAGAGTATGCTAGAGAAATAATGACACCATCGGATGATGTCATCACCATAAGTTGGGAGGGTAGCAGCTGTTTTGTGATAACAGACCAACAGTCAATTGAAAGATCAAAGAAGAAAAGCGAGGGGATAGAAAGTGGAACTCATCAAATTATTAGGGATTCTTATTGTTATTATCGGATTTGCATTAAAAAAAGATAGTATTTTGATCATTATTTTAGCAGCGATTGTTACGGCTTTAGTTGGTGGACTTGGTGTTACAGGGTTTTTAAATACCCTTGGAACAAGTTTTGTGGCTAACCGCGCAATGGCGGTGTTTATCATCATCATGCTCGTTACCGGAACGTTGGAACGGAATGGGTTAAAGGAAGTTGCTGGTAATTTGATCAGCAAAATCAAGGGAGCCTCATCGGGAGTTGTTATTGGTGTTTACGGGTTGATGCGTAGTGTTTTTGCGGCATTTAATATCAGCTTTGGTGGTGTTGCTGGTTTTGTTCGGCCAATTATCATGCCCATGGCAGTGGGAACGCTAGAAGCAAAGCATCAGACGGTTAACGAAGACTATGTAGAAGACCTCAAGGGTATGTCTTCTGGTATGGAAAACATCGTATGGTTCTTCTGCCAAGTGTTGTTTGTTGGTGGGCCGGGTGCTTTGTTGGTCCAAGCTACTTTAAGTGGTCTAGGGTATGAGGTAAATCTGATAGACTTAGCTGCTGTTGAGATTCCCGTAGCCATTTTTGCAGTATTATTTACGGTTGGATACTACTTTATAAAAGATCGTCGCTTAGAGAAGAAATACTATGGAAATGATGTAAAGAATGAAGGGGGGCATAACTAATGGCTTTTTTCATGAGTCCAGATGTTTTATTGTCTGAAAAGTTGCTGGAAGTCTTATACATTGTTATGGGGCTAGTCGTGATGTATACAGGTATCAAAAATGCTACAGACAAGGAAAATCCTCACCCAATTGGGACTGCCATCTTTTGGTGCTCATTAGGTGTAATCTTGATATTCGGTCGTTGGATACCGGCTGAAGTCAGTGGTGTGATTGTGCTTATTATGACACTTCCTCCTATTTTTAAACGCGTCAGCAAAGGTAAACAATCAGAACCATCTGCTGAATATTCAGAGAAAATGGCAGAGAAGATCGGACCGAAGATTTTCATCCCAGCATTGTCTATCGGTATTTTTGCCATCATATTTGCTCTATTTACGACACTTGGAGCTTTAGTAGGGGTCGGAGTTGGTGTTTTTGTGGCGATGATTATATTACGACTCTATTCTAAAGATAATAAACCTCGGGTATTCTTAGATGATACAGAGCGCATGTTATCGACAGTTGGACCCTTAAGTATGCTACCGATGCTGTTGGCTAGCCTAGGTGCCATATTTACAGCCGCTGGAGTTGGCGATGTTATTTCTCAGTTAGTGGCGCAAATCATCCCTAAAGGAAATGTAAACATTGGGATCATTGTATTTGCGTTAGGTATGGTCTTGTTTACAATGATTATGGGAAATGCATTCGCTGCAATCACTGTAATGACTGTAGGAATTGGAGGGCCATTCGTCCTAGCTTATGGAGCAGATCCAGTGCTGATCGGTATGGTCGCTTTGACTTGTGGGTACTGTGGAACACTGTGTACACCAATGGCTGCCAATTTCAATATCGTACCAGTTGCCATGCTTGAAATGAAAGATCGCTTTGGTGTGATCAAAAACCAATTGATCCCGGCAGTAGTGATTTTAGTCTTCCAAATTGCTTATATGATCCTCTTTAAGTAACCGTTAGAAGTGTTTGATTTGAGTAAATAAGTAACTAACTATAGTTTAGAAGATAGAATTAGAAGGTAGAGTAATATAAAACGATTAATACAGAAGTAACAAAAGGTAAAAATAAAAAAAGAATAAAAAAAGAATAAAAAATATCAAGAAATGAGGTATTCTGATGAAAGTATTAATAACTGGTTTTGATCCGTTTGACGGGGCAAGCATCAATCCGGCATTTGAGGCCGTGAAAAGATTACCAGATGAGATAGCAGGAGCAACAGTAGTCAAAATCGAGATTCCAACTGTTTTTGGGAAAGATGGAGAGGTCTTACGAGCAGCAATTGCAGAACATCATCCAGATATTGTGTTTTGTATTGGTCAAGCTGGTGGGCGTGCGAAGATTTCAGTTGAAAAAGTAGCTATTAATTTGATTGAGGCACGTATTCCTGACAATGACGGCAAGCAACCACTGAATGCAGCGATTGAAGAGGATGGTGAGACAGCTTATTTTGCCACTTTGCCGGTCAAAGCAATCGTTAACCAAATCACTGCTGCTGGAATACCAGCAACGGTTTCTTATACAGCTGGAACATTCGTTTGTAATGATATTATGTACCGGCTACTTTATCTCGCTAAAACAGAGTTTCCATCTCTTATTGGTGGGTTTATTCATGTTCCTTATCTGCCAGAACAAGTTGTATCGCTGCCAGATGGGACAGCTAGTATGCCGGTTGAATTGATGACTGAAGCTTTGCGGATCGCTATTGAAACGACAGTCACAGTTGATGAAGATGATCAAAATGCTATGGGAACGATCATGTAGTTTATCAGTCATGACGGAAGAATAACGCTTATTAATGTTTCAGGTTATAGCAATAAATAGTGTATAATGTGGTTAAGTTGAACGAGAGGAGGGAGGAAAACAATGTACCAGATACTAACCGATTCTTGTTGTGATCTCCCACATGAATTTTTAGAAGAAAATCATGTCGATTACATCTCAATGGAAGTGACTTGGGATGGTAAGACTTATCTAGATGACCTGGGGAAGACATTTGATCACAAGAAGTTTTATGACCTTTTAAAAACAGGAACGATGCCGAGTACGACACAAGTTAATATTGGTCGTTATGTCGAATTCTTTACCGAATATGCCAAGAAGAATATTCCCTTTATCTACATTGGTTTTACCTCAGGCATGAGTGGCTCATACCAAAGTGCTCTTCAAGCCGCACGAATAGTTAAAGAGGATTATCCAGATGCTCAGGCTGAAATTTTCGATTCACGTGGCGCTTGTACTGGATTAGGCTTAATGGTCTATGATGCTATTGAAAAGCAAAAAGAAGGTTATTCTTTACAAGAACTACAGAGTTGGTTGTTTGCCAATCGCTTTAACTATAATAGTTGGGTTACCGTCACCGATTTGAATCACCTCTATAAAGGAGGAAGGATTAGTCGAACTTCCGCAGCACTAGGGGGGCTGCTTAGCATCAAGCCAATCATTTCAGTCAACCGAGCAGGTGAACTCAAAGTGATTGGTAAAGTGAGAACGCGACATAAAGCACTCCAACGTATTGCAGATTTAACAGTCCAAAGTATGGAAAAGCCAGAAGATAGTGTGGTCTTCATTGCAACAAGTGGTGATTTTGAAAGCGCAGAAGTTGCTAAAGATATGATACTAGAGCAAGTGACACCAGCTCACATCCAAATCGTACCAATGGGAACCACAATCTCAAGTCATACAGGATGGGGTTGCATCGCCATCTTCGTCAGAGGAAAAGATGTTAGGGAGTAAGTGCTAGAATGCCTTTTCAAGTTAGATGACTGCTATGATTTTTTAATCTATATATAAATCAAGTTCTTATGGAAGAAAAGAGCGAGCTGTAGGGTTAGGTGATACTAACCTTACAGCTCGCTCTTTTAAACATTTTTAAATCCTTGTATTTCGATATTCCTATAATCTTTTGTTGTTTTATTTTATCTATTTACTACCTTAAATAGGATATACAGTCACATACTCAATCTATCATCTTTAACCTTTGACAGCTCCACCAGTGATACCTTCAACGTAATAACGTTGCATAATCATGAACATTATGGTGATTGGAATCGCGATGATGATACAACCGGCAGTAAAGGCCATGAACCATTGGTTAATCGTATCTGGAGCAGTCATTCTGAATAAACCGATGGCAACTGTATATTTTTGCACCTGGTCTCCAAGGATTACTCGAGCAAAGATAAAGTCCATCCAAGGTCCCATGAATGCCATCAATGCTGTATAAACAATGATTGGTTTTGAGAGTGGTAAGGTGATTTTTAAAAAGATATCTTTCCGTGTGGCACCATCTATCATAGCTGATTCATCCAACGAGTAAGGAATCGTATCGAAGAAACCTTTGGCAATGTAAAACCCTAAAGCTGCTCCGGCTGAGTAGACGATCACTAAGGAAATTAAACTTTGAGTCAGATTCATTGCTTTTAGGATGTAGTAGATTGCAATCATGCTCATAAACCCTGGGAACATATTCAACACTAACGCGAGTTTCAAGAAGCGATTGCGAAATTTGAATTTAATCCGAGAGAGGGTATAAGCCATGGCAACGGTAATCAGTGTGCTGATGATACAAGTTGCGGTTGCAACGACCAAAGTGTTCATAAACCAACGAGCAAATGGGAATGAGTCATTCGTAAACAGCATTTTATAATTGTCCAATGTAAATGATTTTGGAATAATGTAGCTCACAAAAGCCGTTCCTTCTGCTCTAAAACTAGTCAGAACAATCCAAAAAATTGGAAATAACCAAAGAATAACAAGGATGGTCAACAGAGCGTAAACACTATATATGACATGTTTCTTGTGCTTTCTCACTAGGATACGCCTCCTTGCTTATAAGAGTTTGTACGAGTGTAAACTAATAAACTAAAGAAGGCACTCAATACAAAGATGATAATACCGATGACACTGGCTAAATTATAGTCCGCAGCTTCTACTGTCAGTTTGTAGAGCCAAGTCACGAGTAGATCTGTCTCTCCTGCTTGGTAATACCTCGAGTTCGTTGGGCCTCCACCGGTCAATAGGTAGATAACATTGAAGTTGTTTATGTTTCCAATGAACTGTTGTATCAAAGTTGGTGTCATGATCAACAGGATTTCTGGAAACTCAATCGATTTGAAAATTTGGAACCGGCTAGCACCATCAATCTCTGCAGCTTCTATTTGATCTTGTGGTAAATTCATGATGATTGCGGTTGAGACGAGCATCGTCACTGGAATCCCAATCCACATGTTAACGAAAATAATACTGAATTTTGCCCAAGTTCCATCACTAAGAAACGGCAGTGAGCTATCGATCCAACCCCAATTTTGTAAAAGTGTATTGAGTGGACCGGCATCTGCTAGCAGGCTTCTCATGATCAATAAAGAGATAAACTGAGGAACAGCCATAGTAATCACGAATAATGTTCGCCAGATTTTTTTCCCACGAACCCCTTTAGTATTAATCAATAAAGCGAGTAGAATCCCAAAGATAAAACAAGTAAAGGTGGCAAAAACTGCCCAAATTAATGTCCAAGATAGTAATGGGAAGAATGTTCCCGCCATTCTACCGGTCAGTATACTCGAGAAATTTTGAAGGCCAACCCATGAAAAAAGATTCTTAGGTGGTAAGTGGTTATGATCATAACTAGTAAAAGCGATAGAAATCATATAAACCAATGGCAAAATAGTGAATACGATTACCCCAATGATTGGAATAAACATTAAAGTCATATGGAAACGACTATCGTAGAGTGTTTTTAAATCTTCTATAAAGGTCGGAATCGGTTTATTGTCACGATTTAGTTTATATAGTCGCCTAGCACTCTTTAGATTGCACCAGTAGACATAGAGAAATACAAGACAAAATATGATCGAGGCTAATCCGAAAATAAGGAGGATCATCGAGTTGTCCCCAGCAACGGGGACATTCATCTCGATACCATCAACCACTTGTTTTTGAACGCCTTGTGCAGTAGTTCCTAGTGTTATCAATCCATGGATAGAAGGAATAACTTGTGTCACAAAAGTGATCACAAACAAGATTTCTGTCATCAGGAATAGAAATCCTTTAATAAATTGTTTATTGAGAAAATTACTGGCTCCCATGATAAAGAAAGAGAGCTTTGTTTTAATGCCGCCATGTTTAAAAGCATCAAGCATACTATTCGCTTGGCTTTTTATCGTAGTGTCCCCCATGGCAATCTCCTTTCACAGCTTGTCCAGTGTTATTGGCCTGAAATATCCTTAACGAGTTGATCAAGTTTTTCTTGGAATTGATCTGGTGTGATCTTACCATTGTAAACGTCAGTCAAAACGGCTGCAGAAGCTGTCCAGAAATTATTCATTTCAGGAATCTTTGGCATAACAACAGAGTAATCAGAACCACTCATTGTAACCACTGCATTTGCTAACTCATCATTTGTCACATAATCTGCAGTTTGAATTTCTTTATTAGATGGAATGATATTCCGACTGGCATCTTTGAATTGAATTTCTTGGAAATGAGCGCCAGAGAGATAAGCAGCAAGTTTATATGCTGCTGCTAAACGATTTGTGTCTTCTCCAGAAGGAACAGCATTGACAGCGTATAATTTAACCCCTAGGAAAGCTTTTTGTTGCACATCTTCTCCACCAATGTTGATAGTTGGATAAACACTGATGCCTAATTTGTCTTCGCCGATTGCTTCAATTGCTTTTGCTTTATCCCAAGGACCAGATTCAAATGAAGCGATATCGCCACTTGCAAATTTAGAAATGGTGTCGTCTCCCACATTTACAAAACCACTATTATCATTTTGATCAGCGATCCATTGTAAAACGGCAACCCCTTTATCATTGTTCCAATCTGTTCCTGTCACATCTTCACCAGATTCTCCAAATAAATGGTCACCTACTGACATGAATAACGGTGCTGTTTTATAAGCATCTACGGCTTTTAAGTTCATCCCCATAGTAGCTTTTGAAGTGATATCTTCATAACTTTTAACGTCTTCTTCACTTAATAGATCTTTGTTGTAGTAGAGCACTTGTGATTCAATCCCGTAAGGGAAGGCATACATTTTTCCTTTATACTCAGCTCCTACTACAGCACTTTCGATTTGCTCATCTTTGATTTGGGTTGCAAATTGTTCAGGGATTTCTTGAATGACGCCAGAGTCAACTAATTGACCTAGTTGATCATGCGGTAAGGCAAATATATCTGCTGCTGCAGATGGATCCTTTTTGACATTTTCTTGAGCCTTAGCATCTTCAGTTTCGATGACTTCTACTTTGATGTTTGGATTTTCGTCATTAAAATCTTTCAAACCATCTTCGTAGAATTTCTTAGAGTCGGTTGTGACCCACAGTTTTAACGAGGTTTCGGCTGCTTGATTATCTTCAGCATTCCCTCCGTTGTCAGCTGAGTCATTGTTGCCGCAAGCTGCTAGAGTAAGAGCTGCAACGCTTAGTGATAGACCACTCAATAGTTTTTTCTTCCAGTTTTTTGACACGATTAACACTCCTTTTTTTAGTAATGCTCCTTGATACTTCTATTATGCAAACGTTAGCATAAAAAGTCAACAAAAATATCTAAAAAAAACCCTAAAAACACCTAAAAGAATCAAAAAACATTAATTCAGGATTAAATAATCCTTTTATTACAACTATTAATGTTAATAATGGTTAGCTGTCACACCATTAATCGTAATACAAACGTTTGCATTAAATGTGCAATAATATATTGAACTTGCCCGTTTGATGTGCTATATTTTGCTTATTGAGATGTTTTTGATTAAAACATAAGCAATGCCGAAGAACTAGAAAATGACCTTGCTAAATTGAACCCCTTAAAGGAGAGTCGAAAAGATGAACTCAGCAGCTATTTACCACCGACCAGAAAGTGAATATGCCTACTTATATGATAGTGAAACGGTACATATTAGACTTAGAACAGCAAAAGATGATGTGAAACGAGTGAATCTGTTAGGAGGAGATCCCTACTCTTTAGCAGAAGAAAAGTGGTATGACAAGGCAATCCCTATGATAAAAGGACTGTCGACAGACGTCTACGATTATTGGACGATTTCCGTCACTGCCAAACATCGCCGACTGAGCTATGCGTTTACACTTTTAGGCGTTGATGGCTTATCCGCCTTTTATGGAGAGCATGGGGTATTACCTCTTGACGAGAAGTATATCAGCATGGCCAATAATTACTTTAGACTTCCGTATTTTCATGAAGTTGATCGGGCCAAATCGCCACAATGGGTTAAAGAAACGGTGTGGTACCAAATTTTCCCAGAAAGATTTGCTAACGGTGACGCCGGGAATGATCCTGAGGGAACGTTGAAGTGGGCTAGCAAAGCACCAGATAGAGAGGACTATTTTGGAGGTGACTTACAAGGCATTATTGACCATTTAGATTATATAGATGACTTGGGCGTCAATGGCTTATACCTCTGCCCCATTTTTAAAGCAAACAGTAATCATAAATACGATACGATCGACTACCTTGAGATTGACCCTGATTTTGGCGATAAAGAAACCTTTAAAAACCTAGTGGAAGCCTGCCATGAGAGGGGCATCAAAGTGATGCTGGATGCTGTGTTCAATCACATGGGAGATACTTCTCCACAATGGCAAGATGTCGTTTTGAATGGCGAAAAATCTCGTTTTGCAGATTGGTTCCATATCCATTCTTTCCCAGTTGCCTATACACCAACTGATGACTTTGAGTTTGCTGCTGATGCAACTTATGACACTTTCGCCTTTACACCCCATATGCCAAAACTAAACACAGCCAATAAAGAAGTAGAAGAGCATCTGCTTCAGATTGGTCAGTATTGGATCGAGGAATTCGATATTGATGGATGGCGTTTAGATGTTGCAAATGAGGTCGATCATCAATTCTGGAAAAAGTTTCATCAGATGTGTGTGTCATTAAAACCTGATTTTTACATCTTAGGCGAGATTTGGCACTCATCACAAAGTTGGCTTCATGGCGACGAATTTCACGCTGTTATGAATTATGCCTACACTGATGCCATATTATCCTACTTTATTAAGAAAGAAATTCCGCTCGACAAAATGATATCGGAAATGAATCAGCAACTCATGCTCTACAGGGATACAGTTAATCAAGTGCAATTCAATGTTTTGGATAGCCATGATACCCCTAGATTATTGACCCTTGCAAATGGGGACAAAGATTTGATGCGACAAGTGTTGGCATTCATGTATCTACAGCCCGGGGTCCCTTGTCTTTACTACGGCGACGAGATTGGATTGGATGGCGGGGCTGATCCGGATTGCCGTAAATGTATGATCTGGGACGACAAGCAACAAGATCAACAGTTGTTGACCTTTATGAAGGAATTGATTGCTTTAAGGCGGGCCTACCATAATTTATTGACTGAAGGTCAGTTGTTATGGACGCAGTTAGAAGATACTCCGGGATATTTGACTTTTTTGCGTGTTGATCCACTGACACATCTGAGCGTTGAAGGTGTATTTGTAACGAGTGATGATTCAGTAATAATCTCACTAACTAACAAGACAATTTTACTAGGCCAAGAATATGTGATCTCCGGGGACGACACAACTGTGACTATTTTTCAAAAAGGCTTTGTGATTATGCTAGACCAATAATTATCTAAAGAGGAGGCAAAGAGATGACTAAGACACTGTTTGATGTATTACCATGGCAATTAAGAACGAACAAACTTCATACGAGTGATTTTTTGTTGCAAGAATCTCTAACATCAATTGGAAATGGTTATATGGGGATGCGGGGGAACTTTGAAGAAACTTATTCAGGTGAGATGCACAAAGGAACCTATTTAGCAGGAGTGTGGTATCCTGATAAGACCAAAGTGGGCTGGTGGAAAAACGGCTATCCAGATTATTTTGGAAAAGTGGTCAATGCCGTCGATTTTATACCGGTCAACATCCAAATTAATGGAGTTGAGATTGACCTGTCACAGGTGACCTATCAGGACTTTGAACAAACCTTAGACATGCGAACCGGGGAATTGAAACGATCGTACAAAGTCGTATTGGGTGATGCTTGTGCTCTTATAACCTTCAAACGTTTTCTATCTTTAGCGGTCAAAGAACTGAGTTATCAAAAAATCAGTATTGCAGTGATAGAAGGTAGTGCAACGGTTACCTTAAAACCCTTAATCAACGGGTTCGTCAAAAATAATGATTCTAACTATGACGAGTTGTTCTGGAAAGTACTGGAAACTAGTCATAAACCACTTCCTTATCTCACCATGATAACAGTCCCTAATGCCTTTGGTATTGAGCAGTTTACAGTGACTGCAATGATGAAAAATGTTGTCACATTATCAGGCTCTGACCAAATGTTTGCAAAAGAGAGTTTACAAACAGATGAGCAAGTTGCTGAGATTTATCAGGCTCAATTGGCGAGTGGTGAATCAATCACCCTTGAAAAAGTAGTTTCAGTTGTCACGAGTAGAGATATTTTACCAAGCCAGCAAAAAGAGACAGCAGAAAGCTTAGTACACAAGATCCTGCCATATGATGAAGCCTTGGAAACCCAAGAAAGACTATGGGAAGAAAGATGGCAATTAGCTGATGTTGCGATAGAGGGCGACGTGAAAGCACAACAAGGGATAAGATTTAATCTGTTTCAATTGTTTCAAACCTATTATGGCGATGATGCCCGTTTAAATATTGGACCAAAGGGTTTCACAGGTGAAAAATATGGTGGGGCGACCTATTGGGATACAGAAGCTTATGCTGTTCCACTTTACTTGGCATTGGCCGACCCTAAAGTGACGCGAAACCTATTGGAATATCGTCATAGCCAGTTAAAAGGGGCCAAAGAAAATGCCGAAAAACTTGGTTTAAGAGGGGCTCTTTATCCAATGGTGACGTTTAACGGGGTAGAGTGCCATAATGAGTGGGAAATTACCTTTGAGGAGATTCATCGTAATGGTGCTATTGCCTATGCCATCTATAATTATACAAACTATACGGGAGATACGTCTTATCTCGCCCATGAAGGGTTAGAAGTATTAGTAGAGATTTCAAGATTTTGGGCATCTCGTGTGCATTATTCTACTGAGAAAGAACAATTTATGATCCATGGTGTGACTGGTCCGAATGAATATGAGAACAATGTCAATAACAATTGGTATACCAATGTTTTAGCAACTTGGGTCTTGAGATATACAAAAGAAGCTTATGAGAAGTATAGTCAATTACCAGATTTTAAAGCAACTGTCTTTTGCTCTCCTGAAGAGTTAGCTCATTGGGCCAATATTAGTGATAATATGTACTTTCCTTATGACGAAAAACGTCAGGTATTCGTGCAACATGATACATTTCTAGATAAGGAACTGATGCCTATCACAGAGCTTAAGGAAAGTGATCGACCACTCAATCAAAAATGGTCTTGGGATCATATTCTAAGAAGTTGTTTTATCAAACAAGCTGATGTCTTGCAAGGAATCTATTTCTTTGGGGATCATTATTCATTAGCAGAGAAGAAACGAAACTATCTGTTTTATGAGCCAATGACTGTTCATGAGTCCTCTTTGTCTCCTTCAATACACGCTATTTTAGCAGCGGAAATTGGTCTCTACGATAAAGCGATGAGTATGTACGAAAGAACCGCTCGTCTTGATTTAGATAATATCAATAATGATACTGGTGATGGTCTGCATATCACTTCCATGACAGGAAGTTGGTTAGCCATTGTTCAAGGTTTTGCTCAAATGAGAACTTGGAATGGCCAATTGAACTTTAGTCCATTTCTACCTAAAGGATGGGAGAGCTATAGTTTCCGCATTCTCTACCGTGAACGTTTATTGAAGGTGACAATCACAGAGACCGTCCGTATCGACTTGTTAGAGGGAGAGCCGTTGACCCTCACCCTTTATGATCACAATGTGGAGTTATCCGATCACATAGCAATGCCGATAGAAGGGGGAGTCCCATCAGATGTTTAAAGCTGTGTTGTTTGATTTAGATGGTGTTATTACTGATACTGCTAAATTTCACTTTGAAGCCTGGAAACAGCTAGCAAAAGGACTAGGAATCACTATCGACAAATCGTTTAATGAGCAACTAAAAGGTGTCAGTAGAGCAGACTCATTAAAGGGCATTTTAGCCTATGGTGGGATAGAGAAGCAGATCACACCTCAACACTTTGAAGACTTGCTGGCAGAGAAGAACCAACAGTATCTCAAATTGATTGATCAGTTGAATGAACAAGACATCCTGCCAGGAATACTACCTCTGCTGACCACACTTAAAGACCATGCTATAAAAATTGCCTTGGCTTCTGCTAGCAAGAATGGTCCGTTTATTCTAGATAAATTAGGGATCAGTTCTCTATTTGATACAATAGTTGATCCGGCAAAAGTCGCTCATGGTAAGCCAGCCCCAGATATTTATCTGGCTGCTGCAAAACAATTGGGTGTATTGCCAACAGAAGCAATCGGGATAGAGGATGCACTTTCAGGGATAGAAGCGATAAAGGGTAGTGGCGCATTACCAGTTGGTGTTGGACGACTTGAAGATTTAGGAGACGATATTGCAAGGGTTTCAAACACTCAGTTATTATCGTATAATTATCTTATTGAAATTTGGGATAAAGATCACCATAAATAGGGCAAATAGGTCAATAAAGAGGTTCATTTCAAAATGAATTAAAATACCAAAAGTCGGGGGGGTTGCTAGTGGCCGTCACAATCAAAGATGTAGCAAAGGCTGTTGGCGTTTCTCCATCGACAGTGTCGCGTGTTTTAAGTAATAAATCATCCATATCAGATCAAACAAAGCAAAAAGTGCTATCTGCTATGAAAGAACTGGGTTACGTTCCAAATGTTTCTGCTCAGAATTTGGTGAGGGGTTTAACTGATTCAGTCGGCGTCATTTTTCCTCCGATGGCTAAAGACGGCCGAATCGAGCAACAGTTTTATATGCAGATTTTGAGTGCCATTAATTCCGAAGCAAAATCTAAAGGCATTACCGTTGCAATTGCAACCGGGCAAACAAATGATGAGTTGATCGATAATGTAGCACTGATGTATAATCAACGGCGAGTCGATGGGTTTATATTGCTTTATTCTGTGATCAATGATCCCGTCAAAAGGTATCTTTCTCAAAACCATATTACCTACTCGGTGGTAGGTTCTCCGGTAGATCAAAATACTGCGGCACTCTACATTGATACGGATAACCAATTACTAGGAGCCAATATGGTCGACCATCTGTTCAGTAAGGGACATCAGCGGATCCTTTTTGTAACGGATAAAACGAGTGAGGGATTTGTAGAGCAACGTTATACTGGCTATTTTCTTCAAATGAGAAAACTTGGTGCCATACCGCATGAAGCTGTCTTGTTTAATCGTAAAGATCCTGAAACCCTTGACGCTTTTTACGAGAAGCTAATCAATACAAAAACAACGGCTGTAATCGTCATTGAGGATATCCTAGCGTTAAGAGTGATGCAGTATTGCCAGTTAGTCGGTTACCAAGTTCCGGATGATATCTCAATCTTGAGTATCAATAATTCAGACTTTGCAGAAATCATCCACCCCTATCTGTCGAGTTATGATGTCAGCATCGAAGATTTAGGGCGTATTGCTTTAAACGAGTTGGTCAAGCAAATCAGAGATCCAGATCAAAAAAGGTATGTTAAAATCATGGTTCCTCATCACTTGGTGGCAAGGGAATCAGTCCGAGATCTCACTAAAATTGATTATTAAGACTATCTCAATGAAGCTATCTCAATGAAGCTATCTCAATGAGACTATCTCAATGAGGCTATCCTGATAGAAACTGAAATGCTCAATTTTGAGTGTTTCGGTTTTTTTATGTTGTTTGTGAACCCAGTGATTTTTTTAAGAAGCTTACCACTAGCTGAAAGTCGTTGATTTATAACAGAATTTATAGCTATTTTGTATGCAGTGTTTATAGGGAAGATTTGGCGATGTCATGGAATAAAATCAGTTGAATTTTTTGAAATTAGGAGTATAGTTGACGTGGTATGCCATCTGTTTTCTATTATGATATATAATTCATTAGACAGTTGGTTAGATTTAGGAATTATCTTGTAGGAGGAGTTAATATGGACATTGTTACCTTGGCACGTTTTCAATTTGCCATGACAACAATTTTTCACTTTTTCTTCGTGCCATTTTCCATTGGCGTCGGTTTAGTCGTCGCTATTATGGAAACGATGTATGTGACAACGAAGAAGGATGTTTATTTACGAATGACGAAATTCTGGGGGAATATTTTGCTCTTGAGTTTTGCTGTAGGTGTTGTGACTGGGATTATTCAAGAGTTTCAATTTGGAATGAACTGGTCGGATTATTCTCGATTTGTTGGAGACATTTTTGGAGCACCGCTCGCTGTCGAAGCTTTATTAGCATTTTTTATGGAATCGACATTTTTGGGGTTGTGGATGTTCACATGGGAACGTGTGAGTGCGAAACTTCATTTATTGTTCATTTGGTTAGTGTCAGTAGCCTCGATTTTATCTGCCTTTTGGATTTTGATTGCTAATAGTTTCATGCAACATCCAGTGGGTTATACCATCCGCAATGGCCGGGCCGAGATGACTGATTTCAAAGCTTTATTGACCAATACTCAAGTCATCTACGAGTTTGGGCATGTGATTGCAGGTGCCATCACTATGGGCGGTATCATCGTAGCAGGGTTAGCGGCTTTTCAATTGCTCAAAAAGAATATCAAGGAACAAGACTTCTATCAAAAATCATTACGTCTTGGGTTAGTTGTTGCTTTGTTTGGGTCGGTAGCAGTATTAGGTGCTGGGGATGCGCAAATGAAGGCACTAATCGAGGATCAACCAATGAAATTTGCAGCAATGGAAGGTGCTTATGACGATACTGAAGATCCTGCGCCATGGACATTAGTTGGTTGGGCAGATGAGTTAGAACATAAGCAAGTTTTTGGGATTAAAGTTCCGTATATGCTTAGTATTTTGGCTTATGGAAAACCAAGTGGTTCGATTGAAGGAATGACTAGTATCAATGAGAAATTAGTTGCAGAATATGGCGACCGCAATTATTATCCGCCAGTTAATGCCTTGTTCTGGAATTTTAGGATAATGGCTGGCTTTGGAACGTTGATGTTATTAGTTTCTGGTCTTGGTCTGATTCTATCGCGCCGTAAGAAGGCTGTGTTATACGAAAAACGGTGGTTACTATGGGTCGTTGCATTGACAACCTTCACCCCATTTTTGGCGAATACAGCAGGTTGGTTGATCACTGAGTTGGGTCGGTATCCATGGACGGTCTATGGCCTGTTCACCATCGAAGATAGCGTCTCACCGAATGTTTCAGCCATGTCTTTATTGATTTCAAATATCTGTTACTTTGTGTTATACGCGAGTCTGGGTGCTGTGATGGTTTACTTAGTGATTCGTGAATTGAGAAAAGGTCCTGATAAACTTGAGGATATTCACTCTAGCAATTCACGGGATCAAGATCCATTCGATAGGGAGGCGCTAGTCAAATGAGCGGGTTACAATTATTTTGGTTTATTTTGATAGGAGTTCTCTTTTCAGGCTTTTTCTTCTTCGAGGGCTTTGATTTTGGCGTCGGGATGGCGGTACAGTCTTTGGCACACACAGAAGAAGAAAAGGATCAAATCGTTCAAACAATTGGACCAGTTTGGGATGGCAATGAAGTGTGGTTGCTAACCGCTGGAGGGGCGATGTTTGCCTCGTTTCCATATTGGTATGCTAGCTTGTTCAGTGGCTATTATTTGATTCTATTAATCATTCTAGCAGGTTTAATTATTAGAGGCGTATCATTTGAATTTCGTCATCGGATGCCAGAAAAGCAAAAACAAATTTGGAATTGGACCTTGTCGGTTGGCAGTTTTATCGTACCTTTTTTCTTTGGTCTCATGTTTGTCAGCATGATTCAAGGAATACCAATGGACGCAGATGGCAATGTTAGCGCGCACTTCTCTGATTATGTCAATGTATTTTCAGTGGTGGGTGGCATTGCCGTTAGTTTGTTGTCATATCTTCATGGCTTAAACTATTTAGCCTTAAAGACACTGGGTCGAGTGAGAGAACGCGCGAGAAACTATGCCACCTTTTTCTACTGGGTGCTCTATGCAGGATTGATTGTCTTCTCACTCTTACTGTTCTTAAAAACAGATTTTCTAGTGTTGCATCCAGCTGTTACGAGTGTGTTACTACTAGTTATTGTCCTTTTGACAGTGCTTGCGAACGTTTCGGTTGTTAAGGAAAAAGAAATGCGAGCGTTTCTTGCAAGCGGGTTAACGATGGTTGTCTTGGTGGCATTGATTTTCTCAGGGTTATTTCCAAGAGTCATGATCAGTTCAACTGCCAGTAGTAATGATTTATTGATTGCTAATGCTTCATCGACGCCGTATACATTGACAGTGATGAGCTATCTGTCACTGACTATTTTACCATTTGTCTTAGCATACACTGCTTTTAGCTATTATATCTTCCGTAAACGTATTGTTAGTGGACCAGTTCAATCGGAGGGGTACAAATGATTGACCGTAAACTCCTAAAACTTCCTAAAATGAAACAAGTGTTAGCTGTGCTTGCTGGACTTTTTGTCTTGCAAGCATTCTTTATCATTGGGCAAGCTGTTAGCCTGTCACAAGCTATCACTCATCTTTGGTCAGGTCAGTCACTCGTTAATCAGTACTACTGGATGATTTTTTTCTTAGTGACTTACACACTGAGACATGGTGTGAAATGGCTACAAGATATGCTGTTAGACCGTTATGCTACCGAACAAGCTAGTGCGCTTAGACAACAATTGCTAGTCAAAGTTTTTAGAGGTGGGCCAGCTATCATTCAAAAACATGGTACTGGAAATATGACGACATTAGCCTTAGACGGCATCGACAATGTGAAGAACTATTTAAAACTAATTACTGAAAAAATGATGAGTATGTCCATTGTACCTTGGTTTGTCCTAGTAACGATTTTTTGGTTAGATTGGCAATCTGGCGTGGTCCTTTTGCTTGTTTTCCCATTGATTATCTTGTTCATGATTATTTTAGGATATGCCGCTAAGAATAAGGCTGATAAACAATTTGCCAGTTATCAAAAATTAGCCAATCATTTTATGGATGCCATACGTGGTATTGACACCCTCAAACGTTTTGGTATTAGTCAGGACTATGGCAATAGTATTTTTAAGACAAGTGAGCGGTTTAGAGTAGCAACCATGAGTACCTTGAGAGTTGCTATCCTATCGACATTTGCTCTTGATTTTTTTACGACCTTATCGATTGCCATTGTAGCTGTATTGCTAGGTTTACGGTTGATTAACGGAGAGGTCTTCTTATTTGAAGCGTTGACCGTCTTGATCTTATCACCTGAGTATTTTTTACCAGTGCGAGACTTTTCTGGTGATTATCATGCGACCTTAGATGGTAAGAATGCCTTTCAGGCGGTCACATCTGTTTTGGATGAACCGAGCCAAGTTGCAAAGACAACGGCTATTAGTGAGTGGCACGACACTAGCAGCTTGGAACTTTCAGGGATCACTTTTAGCTATGATACTAGCCATAACACTAGTAGTAATGGTAGTTCAAAAATGGCTCTGAAGCAGATTGACTTGGCAGTAAGTGGTTATCAAAAAGTGGGGATCATTGGGATGAGTGGGTCGGGTAAATCGACCTTGATTAATCTATTGAGTGGTTTTTTGTCTCCAAAAGCTGGAGAAGTAAGACTAGAGGGTCAGGAAATTTCTTCTTTAAAAGAAAAACAATGGCAGCAACAATTAGCCTATATCCCACAGAACCCTTATATTTTTAGTGGCACACTTGCAGCCAATATGGCTTTTTATCATCCAGCAGCTACGAGGGAACAGCTCATAGAAGCTGCTCAGGTAGTTGGACTAAATGACCTAATTGCTGAACTGCCTGATGGTATCGATACTAAGATTGGAGAGGGGGAGCGCGCCTTAAGCGGTGGACAAGCTCAGCGGATTGCACTTGCTCGTGCTTTCTTAGACGCTAGTCGCAAGATTTGGTTGTTTGATGAGCCAACTGCTCACTTAGATATTGAAACAGAAGTAGAGTTGAAAGAACGGATGGTTCCTTTGATGACCAATCACCTTGTATTCTTTGCCACACACCGTCTGCACTGGATGAAACAGATGGACTATATCATTGTGATGGATCAAGGAAAAGTTGTTGAACAAGGCAGCCTCGAAAAGCTGTTGGCAAAAAATGGCGCTTTCTGTCAGTTATCAACCACATTGCGAGGTAATCAAAATGTTTAAAAATAGCTTAGGTGCTAGCTTAAAGAAAGATGATTGGGTCAAGCCTTATTTAAAACGATATAGGGAAACTTTATGTCTTGCCATCAGTCTTGGCTTTCTGACCTTTTTCTGTGGGAGTGCTTTGATGTTTAACTCGGGCTATCTCATCAGTAAAGCAGCGACACAACCAGAAAATATTTTGCTGATTTATGTGCCCATCGTTTTAACCAGAGCCTTTGGTATTGGTAGACCTGCCTTTCGTTATGTAGAGCGTTTAACGAGCCACAATTGGGTCTTAAAGATGACCTCTAATCTACGATTGAGACTTTATCGCGTGATTGAAAAAGAAGCTATATTCGTGCGACAAAAATTTAAATCAGGCGATATACTGGGATTACTAGCAGAGGATATCAACCATATCCAAAACTTATACTTACGGACGATTTTTCCAACAATCACTGCATGGCTACTATATACCGTCATCGTGATTGCATTGGGCTTTTTCTCGATATGGTTCGCAGCAGTCATGGCGCTGTTACTCGGTATTATTGTATTTGTATTGCCACTCTGGTCAGTTTTGGTCAATGGTGCGAGAATCGAGCAGCAAAAGGTTCAAAAGAAAGAACTCTATTCGACTTTGACTGACAATATCTTAGGCGTATCTGATTGGATTTTTGCTGATAGAGGTGAGGACTATGTTGCACTGTATACCAACAAAGAAGCACAATTGATCAATACAACGCACAAGATTGAACGCTTTAACCGCAAACGAAATTTTCTGGTCCAATGGATATTTGGCTGGATCGTTTTAGTGCTACTTCTCTTTACAGGGACAAGGTTTGTGGGCAATTATGACTCAGCTAACTGGATTGCAGCATTTGTGCTTAGCGTTTTTCCGCTGATTGATGCTTTTGCCCCGCTATCTATTGCTGCAGAAGAAACAACCAGCTATAAAGAGTCGATTGATCGATTTAATGACTTACCCAAACTGACTGACGACAAAGAGTCTTATCCAGAACTTGATGGCGAAATCACAATAGCTGTCAAAGACGTTAGCTTCCATTATTCAAATACCGCACAAGATGTTTTGAAAAAATTGACCTTAACGATACCTGCTCGGGAAAAATTAGCAATCCTCGGTAGAAGCGGTTCTGGGAAAAGTACACTCGCGACCCTTTTGAGAGGTGATTTAAAGCCGACCCATGGCGATATTTTCCTGAATGACCTGGCGGTAAGCGAACTTGGCGACTCTGTCCATCGCTACATTGGCGTACTCTCTCAAAACCCCTATTTATTCAACACAACGATATTAAATAACATTCGAATTGGCAATGAGAACGCTAGCAAGGCAGACGTTTGGACTGCACTTCAACAAGTTGGCCTGAAAGACCTGATTACTTCTTTACCTCAGGGATTAGAGACGATGGTTGATGAAGCTGGCAAGCGGTTTTCTGGAGGCGAACGGCAGCGTCTGGCCTTAGCACGGTTATTAATCCATGATGTGCCAATTATTTTGTTAGACGAACCAACAGTTGGTCTAGATCCCATCACAGAACAGGCCTTGATCGATACGATTTTCAAAACATTGGCAGATAAAACGATTATTTGGATTACACACCATCTACAAGGCATCGATGTCATGGATAAGGTTGTTTTCTTAGAAGATGGGACTCTAGAAATGTCAGGAACACCGTCTGAACTTCTCCAAAAAAATACCCATTACCAACGGCTGATAGCCATCGATAAAGGGCTTTAGTTTTAGCAATTTAGACTTATAAATTCAAGAGTGCCTCGATAATAGAGAATGAGTGATATGATGGAGGATGTGTTTAGCTTTTTGGTCTGGCAATTGTTCAATGGCTTTTATGGCTTTTTGAGTAAAGTCTACAGCATATTCTTTAGCTTTTTCCACACCACCATAGTCTACGACAAGCTTGGCGGTCGCTTTGGCATCAGCTTCACTAATATGTTGTCGTTTGTTTAAGTAAGGTGTAAATTTTTCGGGAGCAGCTTGCCTTGCTAGCAACAACGGTAGGGTATAAACACCCTGAGCAAGGTCTTCCAAGGCAGGTTTTTGGAGGATATCATCGCTTTCCGTATAGTCTAGGATATCGTCGAAGATTTGAAAAGCCATTCCAATATTTTTGCCGATGACTTCAGCAGCTTGTTCGACTGAAGCGCTACAACAACCGAAATGAGCCCCTTCTTTGCAGGCTAACCAAAACAATTCGGCTGTTTTACCCGTGATATTGTGAAGGTAGTCGTCAATACTCTCGTTTTGGTTATAGGTAGCATCCATTTGGTCGAGCTCTCCCAAGAGAATTCCTTTCATGGCCGCAGCATTGATGGCTAAGAAATCAGATCCATTCATAATCTCAATCACTAATTCAAAGAATTGGGTGAATAAGAGGTCGCCAGTGTAGACTGCAACGTCTTTACCATATTTAGATTGAATCGTGATCTGCCCACGTCTTAGAGGAGAGTCGTCAATCACGTCGTCATGGATTAAAGTTGCCATGTGTAACATTTCCAGGGATGCTGCAACTTTGATAAGTTGGTCTTTCTCTTGCTTATTTTTGTCCCCAAACTCTGACATTAACAGAAATAGAGCCGGGCGAAGCATTTTACCGCCAGAATTGGCAAAATCAGACAGAGCCCCTTGAATGGTCTTGTTACTGACTTTCATGCGGTCAAGAATCACTTGGTGGACGGTGTTTAATCTATTTTGTAAAGATGGGTAAAGGTTCCAGTAATCTAACATGAAATAACCCTTTCTCAATATGTAATGACAATCGATCTCTCTCATTCTACCTTATCGTTGTAATATTGACTAGCTTTTAACGCTTGGATATATTTTTGTTGTCTATAGTAAATTTACATAACAGTAATGCGAAATACCAATGCGAAATACCAATGCGAAAGACTAATGCGAAAGACTAATGCGAAAGACTAATGCGAAAGACTAATGAAAAAGACTAGTGAAAAAGACTAGTGATAAAGACTATAGAATGATAAAGGCTAAAGCAGAAAGACTGAAGAAAAATAAAGAAGAAAGGAGTTAACTGTTTTTGAAGTTATCTGTATTTTTGGAGCTTGTCGAATTTAAAGCCAAAACTGCCAGTGTTTTACCATTTTTAATTGGCCTTTGTTTTAGTATATTCCATTATCAATCGGTGCATATTGGCTATGTTAGTTTGTTCTTTGTGGCGATGCTTTTATTTAACATGGCAGTTGATATTTTGGATAACTATAATGACTATCGTCATGCAATAGCCGGACACGATTACAAAGAAAAAACGAATATTATCGGGCGGGAACACTTGTCTCTAAGGACTGTTTGGTCGCTAATGGTCGGAATGATCATCATTTCGGCAGGAATGGGTATTTGGTTGAGTACGCAAGTGGGAGCACCTATACTATGGCTGGGTATTTATTGTTATCTTGTCGGTATTTTTTATTCTTCTGGTCCAAGACCGTTATCAAGTCTACCCTTAGGCGAGTTCTTCTCTGGCTTTACCATGGGGTTTATGATTTCGTTGATTTGCGTCTACCTAAATACCTTTCAATTTTTTGATTGGTCACTAGAAAGTATTTTAGAAGTCTTTTTAATATCACTTCCTAATACCTTATGGATTGCAAATCTGATGCTCGCGAATAATATGTGTGATTTAAAAGAAGATGAACAGAATGAGCGATATACTTTGGTCCATTATTTTGGGGTGGAGAGGTCGAAGCTATTGTTTATAGGATTAACATTCCTGCCATTTGTGGCAATTTGCCTTGCAGTATGGTTAAAATTGGCGCCTATCACTAATCTACTAACTTTGCTAATACTACCTGTTATTGTGAAACAAGCTCGAGTATTCCTAAAAAAACAAGATAAAAAAGAGACCTTTCCATGTGCCGTAAAGATCCTAGCTATAGGGGCATTAACGTCTGTTTTAACTTACGGTCTTGGGCTTTTACTTATGAGTTGATTATTTGTGAAATAGCGGTATGATATAACCGTGAATTAATGAAGGGAAGAGTATAAATGAAGGAAGTAGTTATATTAGGGGCTGGCTATGCTGGTCTACGGGCACTACATGTGTTACAAGCAAGCAAAGAGGCGTTTCATATCACGTTAGTGGATCGGCATAGTTACCATTACGAGTCAACCAGTCTACATGAAGTAGCGGCCGGAACTCAATCTAAGGAAAAAATCACTTATGACATTCAAGATGTTGTCGATTCGCAAAAAACAACTTTTCTAGAGGATGAAGTGACTAAAATCAATCGCGACAGTAAGACCGTCCACTTAAAAAGTGGTAAGGAACTGACCTATGACTATTTAGTTGTATCATTAGGCTTTCAATCAGAAACTTTTGGTATTCCAGGTGCTAGTGAAAATGCCTTACAGATGGTGGATATTGATTCTGCCGTAAAGGTCAATGACCATCTCAAAGAAAAGATGGCTGAGTATGCTCAAACTAAGAATGAGGATGACCTAAAAATTGTCGTTTGTGGTGCTGGCTTCACGGGCATCGAGTTACTTGGTGCATTAGTTGAAAGTCGCCCTTCATTAGCTAAAATAGCGGGTGTTAAACCAGAAGAGATTCAATTGTATTGTATTGAAGCAGTGACACGGTTATTACCGATGTTTGATGAAAAACTGGGGAACTATGGCATAGATCATTTGGTTGATTGGGGAGTTCATTTTCTGACTGGGAAACCAATCAAAGAAATCAAGCCAGGAAGTGTCGTTTACCAAGTAGATAAAGAAACAGGTGCGACAGAAGAATTAGCTGCACAATCGATTATTTGGACAACCGGTGTCAGTGGTAGCCATGTCATGGCGGATTCAGATTTTGAACAAAGAAGAGGCCGGGTGATGGTAAGCTCTGATTTGACGGATCCAAGTCACTCAGAAGTCTACATTGTGGGTGATGTCTCTGCGGTCATGGACAAAGAAAGTAATCGTCCTTATCCGACAACGGCGCAAATTGCATTGAAGATGGGAGACTGGGCTGGTAAGAATATTTTGAGACAATTGAAGGGTGAAGCAACGCAACCATTCACTTTCAAGTCGTTAGGATCAGTCGCATCGATTGGTAATACACATGCCTTTGGTGTCGTCGGGAAAACACCTGTTAAAGGTTACCCTGCTTCGTTCATTAAAAAAGCGATTATGGATCGCTCATTATTTGAGACCGGTGGCGTGAAAGAAGTTCTCTCTAAAGGACGCTTTGATTTTTATCATTAAAATGGTGAGAGG
Organism: Bavariicoccus seileri WCC 4188; assembly: GCF_000421665.1. GTDB lineage: Bacteria > Bacillota > Bacilli > Lactobacillales > Aerococcaceae > Bavariicoccus > Bavariicoccus seileri. The sequence continues at coordinate 43,904 of NZ_ATXL01000014.1, forward strand.
GAACTATAGTAGTTTTGAGAATTATAATCTGAAATAAAAAATAAGAGCAAAGAAAATATAAGAGAAAATAAAAAGAAAAAAGCAAGGGAAAAAACAGATATTGCGAGGGTCGCAATGTCTGTTTTTTTTACGTAATGGCTTGAAGGTGAAGGCTTGTCCCACAACTTCTTGTCGGAGTTAAGAAAGTAGCTTCTTCGGACATAAGTCAATCTGCCTTGAAAATTACAAATTTTCAGTCATCTTGTCTTATGTCTTGAAGCTGACCACTTTTTTAAAAACCTTTTGTTGTCAGTGTGGTTCAAGCAGCTTTTTGTACATAAGTCGACCTAGCCCGAAAATTACAAATTTTCTGCTATCTCGTCTTATGTCTCAAAGCTGAACGCTTGTCCCACAACCTCTTTTTTAACAACCTCGTGTAGTTTCTCTTTCTACTATTGTTGTACCGAGGACTAGTTTAACGGGGACTGGGTTACTTTCCGTCATATGGGTCAATAGGAATAGGACTGCTTCTATGCCAAGGTAGTCGGTATAAACTTTGACGGAACTTAGCGATGGGATGGTGTATTTAGAGACAGAGCTGTCATTGAATCCCATGATGCTGATTTGTTCTGGTACGGGTATATGATGCTCTGTCAGTGCTTTTAGGACCCCGATTGCGATAGCATCACTGGAACAAAAGAGAAATGATGGTAATGACACTTCTGCTGATTGTTTTAATAGGGTATCCATAGCTTGATAGCCACCCTCAACGGTGAAAGGGCAGGTATGGATGAATGTCAATGGGTAGTCATTAAGACGGGCATAGTGTTTAAAAGCGGTCAAACGTTTATCTTCTAACAATTCACCACTGAATCTTGCCGTTTCTTCCCCAGAGATGATGCCAATAGTGTCGTGACCGCTTTGTTTTGCAAATTCAACGACTTGTTTGACGGATAGGTCAACATCAATTGTGACGGAGGAACAATGGTTCCCTGTTTGATCATCGTCAACGAAGATTAACGGTAACTGATACAGCTTAAGTTGTTCTACCTGTTGATCCGTAAATTTTCCAAGGGCAATGATGCCTTCTGTATCATTTGGTAAAGTTAGTTCTGAGGTCAAGACTGTCTTGAAAAGGTCACAATTGGACTCATTTACTTTTTTTTCAATGGACAGTGAAATCGATAAATAGAACAAGTCTTCGAGTTCTTCAGAATCGTCGTACCACTGCACCAACGCAATTTTTTTAGGCTTGAGCGTACTTTTTCGATTGTGTTTGGTGTAATTTAGCTGTTCAGCTGCTTCAAAGATTTGTCGTCGTGTTTTCGGGTTGACAGAGAGTTCACGGTCATAATTGAGGACGCGAGAAACAGTTGCTTGGGAGACGCCAACGCGTTCAGCTATGTCTTTGATAGTTGCCATTTCTCTACATCCTTTCTGCTTTTATAGTTTTCCAATTTTCCGGTTTTATAGCATTCTGGTTTGATAGCTTTTTTTGTGTGATTCTACCATAGAATCTACAGAGGGATTACTTGGGTCTGTGTAAGAACTAGCACTTTGCTCACTTCTATTGTATGCTCTGTAAACTATCATACTTTTTATTAGTTAAGCATTCAATGATGCGATAAAGTGTTTAAAAGCTGTTTGTCCTTCTGACGTGCGTTTGAAGACACCAGCATCTAGTAGTACGTTTTTAAAGACCTCACCCACAGCTTCTTGGACGATATGATGGACATTTTCCGAAGTGATTGGCTCGTTTTTTTGCGCATAGTGGGTCTTGATACCAGTTGCCCAGTTTTTGTGATAGTCAGCAATCTGATTATCTTGTTCAAGCAAGTAACGACTCACTACTTTGAGTTCATCTTTTAGTCGAGGAGGTAGTATTGCTAGTCCCATGACTTCAATTAGTCCGATATTTTCTTTTTTGATATGGTGCAATTCAGGATGGGGATGGAAGATACCATCTGGAAACTCATCTGATGTATTATTATCCCTTAAGACCAGATCTAACTCGTATCGTTCTCCTTTTCTTCTGGCGATAGGTGTGATCGTGTGATGAGGTGTCCCGTCAGCAGAATGAGCTGAAACGGAAACTGATAGGTCAGAATACTGCCGCCATTCGTCTAGAATGAAAGTAGCTGCTGCAATGAGTTCTTCTTTGTCTGCGCCATTTAGTCGAATCACAGACATTGGCCATTTAACGATGCCGCAAGTCAATGTTGGATAAGCGGAAAGGGTAAATGGTGTTTCAATTTCTGCTTTTTCCATCGCAAAGTGATGATTGCCACCTTGGTAATGGTCATGGCTTAAGATAGAACCGCCAACGATCGGTAGATCAGCATTTGAACCGACAAAGTAGTGAGGCAACCAGTCAGTGATGGCTAACAGGCGCTCAAAGGTTTGTTGTGACACTTGCATCGGACGATGGGTATCTGAGATAAAAATAGAGTGCTCATCGTAATAAGCATATGGCGAGTATTGAAAGCCCCAAGTTTCATTGAGTAAGGGAAAGCGGATGATCCGATGGTTTGACCGTGCGGGATAGCCCAGTCGCCCTTGATAGCCTTCATTTTCAAAACAAAGCATACATTTGGGATAGCTTGGTTTTTCGGTTTGCCTTGCCAGAGCAATCGCTTTTGGATCTTTCTCTGGCTTAGAGAGATTGATCGTTATTTCTAAGTCGCCATAATCGGTAGTGACGGTAAAAGCCTCGTTTTTAGCTATAGCGTCTTTTTTGATATAGTCGTTTGTGAGACAGAGGTCGTAAAAGTACTGTGTCGCTAATTTAGGGTCTTTTTGATAGGCATCATTAAAGAGGTGGTTGACTTGACTAGGTGTCGGAGTCACCAAATCCATTAGTTGTCCTCGCAAAATATCCCTTTCAGAAATACCATCTGATATTGTTCCGTTTTCAATAGCACGATCAATCAGTTGGTCTAAAAGAACGATTGAGGAACTTTTAAGCGTTTTTAGTTCTTCCTTTGTTTCCTGAGCGGAGTCACTATAGTCTTGATTAGCACCTTTACTAGCATGCTTTTGATTTCCCTCTTGGTATTCATCATCTTCTGGGAGAGCTAGGTCTCCAATCAAGGCCAATATGCGATTTTGAACGTAGAGATGATCTAATGGCTCAAAACGACCTAGGGTTATGGACAAAGCAACAAAATCATCAATGGTTTGTCTGAGAGACATCTATTTTCCTTCCTTTGCTTGTATTCACTCAAGTTTCTGTGCTTGGTTAGAGGAGTAGACTCAGAAGATAGCTTGAATAGTAGTTAAGCTATCTTCTGAGTTGTCCCTAAGCGCTGATGGTGATCACCAGTCTAATTTCTTGGCACCTGTTTCAATATGTGCTGGATAGAAGGTCGCCTCATAGCCGATCTTGTCTTGATAGGCTTCTCCAACTTTTGCTTCAAAATCTGCTGTGTTGGCTTCTTTCACTAGAGCAATAGCACAGCCACCAAAACCTGCTCCGGTCATACGTGCACCAAGGACGCCAGGTTGTCGTCTCGCCACAGCTACTAAGGTGTCCAACTCTTTTCCGGTGACTTCATAATCATTTTTCAAAGAATCGTGTGACTCGTCCATTAATTGACCGAAAGCAGTTAGGTCGTTCTTTTTAAGGGCATCTTTAGCTTTTAATGTCCGTTGGTTTTCATAGACAGCGTGTTTGGCTCTTTTTTCAAGAATGTCATCATGGATAAGATCACGATTTGCTTCAAACGTTGGAATATCTAAATCGCCAAGTGACGAGATCGATAGTTTCGTTTGCAGTCGTTTTAAAGCTTCCTCACACTCGCTACGACGTTCATTGTATTTAGAATCTGCAAGTTCGCGCCGTTTGTTCGTATTCATGATGATGATGCAATAGTCCTTTAGTTTGATAGGAACCAATTCGTAATCAAGCGTATGACAATCTAATAGAATTGCTGTATCTTTTTGGCCCATCCCAACCGCAAATTGGTCCATGATACCAGAGTTAACCCCAATAAAATCATTTTCGACCTTTTGTCCCAGCTTGATCAGTTGAATCCGATCAACGCCTAAGTCATAAGCATCATTGATCGCAACACCAGTCAATAATTCGATAGAAGCCGAAGAAGAGAGCCCAGCACCATTAGGAATGTTACCGTAGACTACCATATCAAAACCGCTGGAAAGAGGTTTGGCAGCTTCGGTAAGATATTTCACCATTCCTTTAGGGTAATTTGCCCAATTGTCAGCCTTATCGTAGTCTAAGTCTGAAAGAGAGAAAGTAATCACGCCTTTGGCTGGAAAGTTTTCGGAGTAGACAGTAACAAGATCATCCTCCCGTTTTCTAAAAAGGGCATAAGTCCCAAAGGAAATCGCACATGGGAATACATTCCCACCGTTATAGTCGGTATGTTCACCAATTAGATTGATTCTACCAGGCGCAAAATAATAGTTTGTTGACTGAGTATCAGATTGACTGCGTGAAATGTGGCCCGCTTTTGTGAGTTTTTGGTAAGTTTTGTCGAGTTGTTCTTTGATTGACATATCTTTTCATCCTCCTAGTAAATGTTTAGTAAAATATTTATCCCTGTTACTCTTTATTGTAATGATGTTTTTGTTGTTGTCAACCAAAAAATAAAAGGGCTTACATTATGCGGGGTTAATTAAGCTATCGGTAGAGTGGAATAGTTGTGTCAACTTTTTTAGCCTCTATTTTAGTCTTTACTTAAGATGTATTATAATTACTCACTTGAGAAATAAAAATAGCTGAGAAGCAAATAACATTTTAGTCAAGTCCATAATCTTGTGTAAAATACACTACAATGTTCAACCTTCTCTCACTGATCAAATTTAAGATACTTTCTGGTCGAGCCAAGCCATTCTTCGTGGGTATCTATCAATAAAGCACCAACCAATCGGTTGGCAGAAGCACGGTTAGGAAAGATGCGAATGATTTTCTCTCTTCGACGAA